>NZ_CAACVB010000004.1 GCF_900659635.1 Actinomadura roseirufa
GAGTTCGACGCGGTCATCGCCGTCCACCTGCGCGGCTCGTTCCTCGTCACGAGCGCCGCCTGGCCGCGTCTGCGCGAGCAGGGCTACGCCCGGATCGTCCAGCACGGGGGCGAGCGCCTTCAGGGCCCCGGCCGGGTTCCCCCGCTCTAGGGCGATCAGTGCCTCCAGCCGGCAGACGGGGAACAGGTCCTGCGCCCGGCGGACCGCGCCGTGCGCGATGAGCCCCCGCGAGGCCGCCGCGTCCGCCGCGGCCTTCGCCAGGTCGCCGCGCGCGGCCGCGACACCGCCCGCGAGGAAGACCAGGCTGCCCCGGATGACGTCCGGCGGGTCCTCGGCGAGGGCGCGGGCGATCACCGCGAGCGCCTCGTCCCAGCGGCCGAGGGAGATCAACGGCTCGGCGGTGTTGAAGGCGAAGAACGTCCCGGTGGTCCGCGCCACGCCGTACCGCCCGGCCTGGACGACGCCCCGCGCGGCCGCGTCCGCGGCCTCCTGGTGCCGCCCGTACATCTCCAGCACGTCCGACCGGTTGATGAGGGCGCGCAGCAGCGGCTCGAACTCCCCCCGCCAGGTCAGCTCGACCTCCTCGACGTGCGCCAGGTAGGTCTCCAGGGTGCCGCCGGCCAGCAATTCCTCCCCGGCGCCGCGCAGGCCGAGGACGACCTCGGTCTGCGCGTCCCCGACGGCGCGCGCGACCGCGAGCGCCTCCGCCTCCGCCTCCCGCGCCTCGTCCTGCGTGCCGGGCAGGCAGATGGCCTGCTGCGCCAGCGTCGCCAGCACCCGCGAGCGGGTCCGGCTCGGCGGGTCGGCGGGAACGGCCCGCACCGCAGCGCGCAAATCCTCGATCGCCTCGTCGCGGCCCAGCCGCATCCGCATCAGCCCGCGCCGCTCGTACAGCCGGGCGGTGCGCTCGGGGTCGTCGCCCGGCTCGGCCAGCGCCGCGGTGGCCAGCCGCAACCCCGTCTCCAGCTCGCCGCTGAGATCGGCCAGCAGGACGGCCTGCTCCAGCACCTCGGCGTGCCCGGCGCCGATCCGGTGCGCCGCGTCCGGCACCCGGTCCCACAGCTCCAGCACGCGCGACGCCATCCGCAGCGACTCGGCGTAGGCGAGCGCCCTGCCGGTCTCGTGGACGGCGCGCCACGCGGCGGTCAGCGCCCGGACGACGTCGTGCGCCGCGTGCCAGTGGTAGGCCAGCGTCACCGCGAACCGCCGCTCCGGCACTAGGTCCGGGCGCTCCTCCAGCACCGCCGCGTACCGGGCGTGCAGCCGGGAGCGCTCGCCGGGCAGCAGGTCGTCATGGACGGCCTCGCGGATCAGCGCGTGCCGGAACGCGTACCCGTCCCCGTCCACCACCAGCGTGTTGGCCGCCACGGCGGGACGCAGATCCCGGGTCAGCGCCCGCTCGTCCAGCCCGGCGACCGCGGCCAGCAGCTCGTGCTCGATGCGCGCGCCGCCACCGGAGGCCACCCGCAGGACCTCCTGGGTCTCCTCCGGCAGCCGCTGGACGGCGCCGAGCAGCAGGTCGCGCAGCGACTCCGGCAGGTCGGATCCGCCGCCGGAGCCGACCAGCGCCTCCACGAACAAGGGGTTGCCCTCACTGCGCGCGAACGCCTCGTCCGCGGCGCGGGCCGTCCAGCCCGCGCCGAGGATGCCGCGCACCAGCTCGCTCACCTCGTCACGGCCGAGCCGCGCCACCTCGACCCGGCGCACCCGCTCGTCACGGCCGAGGTCGGTGAGCAGCGGCCGGAGCGGATGCGCGCGGTGCAGCTCGTCGGTCCGGTAGGTCGCGATCAGCAGCAGCGGCACGCCGTCACCGAGGTTGCGGACGAGGAAGGTCAGCAGGTCGCGGGTGGACCGGTCGGCCCAGTGCGCGTCCTCGACGGCCAGCACGACGGGACCCTCGGCGGCCAGCCGCTCCAGCAGCGTGAGGACCAGCTCGAACAGCCGCGCCCTGGCCTCGCCGGTGAAGGCGTCGTCGCAGTCCCCGAAGTCGGGCAGCAGCCGGCCGAGCTCGGCGCCGGACCCGGCGGGCAGCAGGCCGCGCACCCCGTCCACCCCGATCTCCCGGACGAGCGCACGGAGGGCGGCGGTGAACGGCGCGAACGGAAGCCCCTCGGCACCGAGCTCCATGCAGCCCCCGACAAGGACCCGCGCGCCCTCGGCCCGCGCCCGCGCGCCGAAGGCACCGAGCAGCCGCGTCTTGCCGATGCCGGCCTCGCCGCCGAGCAGCACCGCCGAAGGCGCGCCGTCCCGGGCGGCGCGGAAGGCGGCGTCGAGCTCACCCGATTCCCGCGCGCGCCCGACGAGCACCGGGCTGGTCACGTGAGCGTCCACGCTTCAAGAATGCCAGCTCACGCGGACCATGCGCACAGGCGCAACCTTGGCACCGCCTGCCTCCCTAGCGGCGCTCCCCTCCGCTGGCCTTCCCTCGCTCACCACCTTTGCCTCCTCCGCTGGCCCCCTGGTCGCTCCCCACCGTTGGCCCCCTCGGTCGCTCCCACCCCTGACGCCCACCGTCACTCCCCGCCGCGGTCACCGCCCTCAACGGTCACCCCTCAAATGTCACCCCCCGGCGGTCGCCTCTCAGGCGGTCACCCCCCGGCGGTCACCCCCCGGCGGCCACCCCCCGGACGGTCGCTTCTCCGGTGGTCGCCCCCCGGAGCGGTCGCCTCTCCGGTGGCCCCCAGCGGCCCCCGGGGGCCACCCTCAGCGGTCGCTGCCACCCACGGTCACCCCCGCCGTCGGCCGCATGTCGGAGGGGCGTGCGAAGCTGGGATCGTGAGCGTCGATGACGAGCGGGACGGAGTGCCGCTGACCAACCTCGACCAGCCGCTGTTCGCCGGGGCGGAGGCGACCAAGCGCGACCTGGTCGACTACCTCGACGCCGTCGCGGACCGGTTCGTCCCGCACCTGGCGGGCCGTCCCCTGTCGGTGGTGCGGGTCCTGCGCGGGCAGAAGCCCTTCATGCAGAAGAACGTCCGCAACCCGCCGCCCTGGATGCGGACGGTCGAGGTCTGGGCCGAGACCTCCCGCCGCGCGGTCTCCTACGCGCTGTGCGACGACCGCCGGACGCTGCTCTGGTTCGCCAACCAGCGCGCCGTCGAGTACCACTCGCCGCTCGCCCGCGCGGACGCGCCCGGCCGTCCCACCCACCTCGTCCTCGACATCGACCCGCCGGACGGAGCCGCGTTCGGCGCGGCCGTCGCCGCCGCGCGGCTCGTCCGCCGCGCCCTCGCCGACGCGGGCCTGGACGGCGCGGTCAAGACCAGCGGCGCCAAAGGCGTGCACGTGTTCGTCCCGCTGGACGGCCGTGCGGCCACCGAGGACGCCGCGGCCGCCACCCGCGCGCTCGCGGCCCGCGCCGAGCGCCTCGACCCGGCGCTCGCCACGACGGCGTTCATCCGCGAGGACCGTGGCGGCCGCGTGTTCCTCGACTCGACGCGTGCCGGAAGCGCCACGGTCGTCGCCGCCTACAGCCCGCGCGTCCGGCCGGGCGCCCCCGTGTCCTTCCCCGTCCCCTGGGACGAGCTCGACAGGGTCGGGTCGGACGGGGCTGGGCCGGGCGCCTTCACGCTCCACACCGTGCCCCGGCTGCTCGCCGGCCGCGACCCGTGGACGGAGCTGATGCCGCCGCCGCAGCCACTGCCCACCGACCTGGTCGCCGAAGGACACACGATCCCGGTCGCCCGAGTGCAGGCCATGCACGAGGGCAAACGCCGCGCCAACCTCCGATCCAAGCAGGCCCCGGACGACCCGCAGAGCTAACAGCGGTGCTGTGTTCAATGCAAGCCCGGCCCAAGGGCTCGCCTGGCGGCTCGCTCCTTGACCGTGCTTGTGCGAGCGCGAATCGCTTCGCGATCTTCCCGGCGGGGCTCGCCTTCGGCATTGCCCCGCCGGTCAGGTCGCCCGCTCGCGCGACGGCCGGGCCCCATACGTCCGACCTAGGGCGTGCCCAGCTCGCCTTTTCGGCTGTTTCAGCGGGGTGTCCGGGAAATGGAACGGCGGCCTTGCGGCAGGGCGAACGGGCCGGTCGCCGCCGTCGGTCCGCTGGACAGCCCGTCGGACGGCGGGGCCTCATCGCGGCGCCCCTGTGACGCCGCACCGGATACCGCCCACGCTTCCGGGCGCGAGGGCGCGAGGGCGCGAGGGCGCGAGGACGTGCGGGGAGCGATAGCGAGTCCGGAGGTGGCGGGCGGAGAGGGGAACGCGTCCCAGGAGACTGGACGTGCGATACCCCGCGCGCGATGCCACCGGGGCGGTGCTCCCCCCGGGGTGTGATGCCCTCGGGTGCGGTGCCCCCCGGGGTGCGGTGCCCTCGGGTGCGGTGTCCGGGGTGCGGTGCTCCCGGGTGTGGCCCCCCAAATGCAATGCCCCCCGGGTGTGATGATCCGGCGTGTGTCGGGCTGTACCTGCGCTCGCGGTCGGCGGTTGACCGGCTCGACGCGCTCCTCGTGGGGTGACCGGCCGCGGGCAGGGTGGCCCCGGCGCCGCCCTGCCCGCGGCCGGTCCGTGGCGGCGGGCCGCCCCCAGCGGCCGGCCCGCGTGGTCTCGTCCGGCCGGTTACACGAACCGGCTACATGAAGCTGGTTACACGGAACCGGGGACCTGAAGCCGGTTACAGGGAGCCGGTTGCGCGAAGCTGGCTAGAGGGAGTCGGCTACGCGGAACCGGTTATGCAAAATCAGTTATGCAAAGCCGGTTACGCGGAGCCAGCTACACGGGGTTGGTTGCACGGGGTCGGCTACACGGTGGCTAGGACCGGGGTGTAGTGCGCGGCCTCGTCGCCCTCGATGATGTAGCTGGCGTCCCCGGTGACACCGAACGGTGCGTCGCCCGCGACCGTGACCCGGTGCAGGACGCGCGCCTGGTCGCCATAGTCGTCAGGCGCGTAGTGCTGGGTGATGCGGTTGTCGAACAGGACGAGGTCCCCCGGGTTCCACTGCACGCGCAGGATGTTCTCCGGACGGGTGACGTACGCCTGGAACAGCCTGAGGATGTCGCGCGACTCGGTCCCGGACAGTCCCACGATCTTCTGTGCGAAGCCGCCGATGAACAGTCCCCGCTCGCGGGTCTCCGGATGCACGCGGACGACCGGGTGCGCCGTCCGGTAGCGGCGGGACACGAACCGCCTGCGGTACTCGGCGGCCTTCTCGGCGTTGACGCGGGGCAGCGCGTAGTCGTGGTCGTTGGTGTGCTCGGCCCACAGCCGGTCGGCGAAGTCCCGCAACTGCCGCGGCAGGTCCCGGTAGGCGGCGGCCGAACTGGCGATCAGCGTGTTCCCCCCGTGCGGCGGGACGACCAGGGCCCGCAGCGTGCTCAGCTTCGGCGGCGTCCGCACGAAGGACACGTCGGTGTGCCAGGTGTTGGAGCGGATGCCCTCCGCGCCGTCCACCGGAAGGATGTCGGGCCTGCCCTCGACCGACGGGACGGTCGGGTGCGCCCGGGTGAGGGCGCCGAACCGCGCGGCGAAGCGCAGCTGGCCCTCCTCGTCGAGACCCGCGTCGCGGAACACCAGCACCTTGTGCTTGAGCAGCGCCGCGTTGAGCGCGTCGAGGGGCAGGGCGTTCGGGTCGGCGCCGCTGTACTCGGCGCCGAGCCGGCCGCCGAGCGGCCGGGGGTCTGACATGGGGCTTCCCTTCCAATGGTGGGCTCTTTCCGGCGGAACGGGTGCCCACAGAACATCACGGGACGGGCATATATGCAATAATTCCTACCAGTTAAGTTAGGTACATCGAGTGCATCGGGCGCGATGGACATCGCGGGCGGGTGCTTTGTGTGCGAGTACCTCGCGCACACGTGCTTTGCGTGCGCGTGGTTTGACGTGCGCGTGGTTTGACGTGCGTGTGGTTTGAGGTGCGATGAGTTCCCGGGCCGGGGAAGGTCTCCATCCAAGGAGAAGGAGGACGCCCACCACCGGGGAGGTACCGATGACCAGCGACGGATTCACGACGTGCCTGTGGTTCGACGGCCAGGCCGAGGAGGCCGCGCACCACTACGTCTCGATCTTCAAGAACTCCCGACTCGGCCGGATCGGCCGCACCACCGAGGCGGGCCCCGGCCCGGCCGGATCGGTGCTGGTCGTCGAGTTCACGATCAACGGGCAGAAGTTCGTCGGCCTGAACGGCGGCCCGCAGTTCACGTTCAACGAGTCCATCTCGTTCCAGATCTTCTGCGACGACCAGGAGGAGGTCGACTACCACTGGAGCGCCCTGCTCGAGGGCGGCGGCGAGGAGTCCCAGTGCGGCTGGCTCAAGGACAAGTACGGCGTGTCCTGGCAGGTCATCCCCAAGGTCCTCACAGACATGGTCGCCGATCCGGACCAGGAGAAGGCCGCCCGCGCCACCCGGGCGATGCTGTCGATGGGCAAGCTGGACATCGCCGCGCTGGAGCAGGCGTACAGGGGCGCCTAGAACCGGTCTAGAAGAGCCCGTTTCGCGGGCGGGTCACCCGCCCGGCGGGGCAGTCTGAACCCGAGCCCCGCCGGGGGTCAGATCACGAAGCGCTGCCACGCCCACCCAAGACGCGCTCGCACGAGAGGGGCTCGTCCGAGTCGGGCTCACCCGAGACGCGTTCGTTCGAGAGAGGCTCGTCCAAGGCGGGCTCACCCGAGACGCATTCGTCCGAGCGGGACCTAATGCGGGGCGTGGCTCGTCCGAGACGCGTTCATCTGGGACGTGCTCGTGCGAGACGCGTTCCTCTGGGACGCGCTCGTGCGAGACGCGTTGGTCCGGGACGCGTTGGTCCGAGATGTGCTCGTCCAAGGCGGGATCACCCTAGAGACGCTCGTCCAGGACCATGTCGCTCAAGGTTGGTCGCGGAGCTAGGGCCTACGCGGGCGCTGTGGGCTCGGATTGGAGTGCTTACAGTGCGCCGCCAGGCGAGACTCCTGGGCCGGGATCGCGGTCAACGCAGCGGACCCCCAGGCGAGCCTGGGGATCGGGTTACGTTGCTGCGGTCAAGATTGTGGTCAGCTGTCGCGCATCGTGACGCCGGTGACGCCGGGCACGGCGCGGACGAGCATGTCCGCGACCCGCCGGGCCTGCGCGTCCGCCCTGCCGCGCAGTTCCACGACGCCGCCGTCGACCGAGACCTCCCAGCCCGGTCCGTCCGGGCCGTACTCGGCGAGCGCGGCGAGCACGTCGTCGCGGACGCGGGCGTCGCCGCCCGCCAGCACGGCCACCAGGTCGCGCCGGCCGACCATCCCGACGATGTCGGGGCCGTCCAGCACGGGCACGCCCGGCAGCCCGGTCTTCATCATCAGCTCCGCGAGCCCGGCGACGTCGCCGTCCGGCCGGGCGGTCTCGACCTCACGGATCATGACGTCCCCGACGCGCCGCGGAGCCGGTCCTCCGGGTGCGGCGGCCGAGCACGCGAACGCCCCCGGGTCGGCCCCCAGCGCGCCGCGCAGCAGGTCGAGCTCGCCGGCGACCCCGACCAGCAGCCCCGCCTCGACGACGGGCAGCGCGGCGACGTCGTGCTCGTACAGGACGCGGACGGCCTGCCGGACGGTGGCCGAAGCCGGGATCGTGACGACCGGGGACGTCATGGCCTCTCGGACCAGCAGGGCCTTGCGAACCGGCATGGCGTTCTCCTTCGCTCGCCTCCCCGTCTCATCTCCCCACGCCCGGCCGGGGATATGCGCGTCACCGGGCGCCCCGGTCGGACACGGCGCCGATCACCCGGCCGGTCACTCCGTCGATCACCCGGCCGAGCCGGTCGCCAAGCAGGTCACAGGGCCGTTCGCCGGGCTGATCACAGGCCCGTCACCGGGCCGATCACGGGGCCGGCCGTTGGGCCGGATTCGCGGTGGTCCGCCGCGGGCGCCGGGCCCGCGGCGGACGCGAGACCCGGCGGTGCCGAGGCCAGGGCCTCGCGGATCGCCTCGATCAGGGCGAGCGCCGACTCCTCGGTCAGCTCGACCGCGGCCCGCGCCGACGGGCCCTCGGCCGTGTTGGTGAAGTCGATGTTCACCGTGTGTTCACGGCAGGCGTGGAAGGGGTGGTCGACGTAGACCGCCCCGCCGGTCACCGTGAACCAGCCGGACGCGCCCTTGGCCGCGCCGTCGAGCTCCACCTTGTGGGTGCGGTAGGTGCACACGAGGATCTCCTGGGTTCGGTCAGGTCGCGAGGTGGCGGCCGAGGAAGCCGAGCACGCGCCGCCATCCGTCCCGCGCGGCGGCGGGACGGTAGGCGGGCCGGTCGACGGCGAAGAACGCGTGCCCGGCGCCCGCGTAGCTGTGGAACTCGTGCTCCTTGCCCAGCCGGGTCAGCTCGGCGTCCAGCGCCGCGACCTCGTCCGGGGCGGGGGACCGGTCGTCCTCGCCGAACAGGCCGAGCAGCGGGCACGACAGCCGGTGGGCTCGGCCGACGACCGGGGTGAGCCGGACCGGGAAGTCCGCGGGCGGCTCGTTCACCACGAACGCGCCGTAGCAGTCCACGGCGGCGTCGATCTCCAGTGAGCAGGCGGAGAGGAACGCCTGGCGGCCGCCGGAGCAGAAGCCGATGACCCCGATCCTGCCGTTGGAGTGCTCGAGCGAGTTCAGGTGGGTGGCGGATCCGGCGACGTCGCCCACCACCTGCTCGTCCGGCACGCCGCCCTTGGCGCGCGCGGCGGCGGCCTGGTCGTCCGGGCTCATCCCGGCGCCCTCCCGGGAGAACAGGTTCGGGGACACCGCCGCGTAGCCGTGCGCGGCGAACGTGCGGACGATCTCCTTGGTGGGCTCGTCATGGCCGGGCATGTGGTGGATCACCACCACGCCGCCGCGCGGGGCGTCGCCGAGCGGCCGTGCCAGGTACGCCTCCAGGTCGAATCCGGCGTGCCCGCGGACCGAGACCGTCCCGGCCCACATCGCGTCGCTCATGCGTGGACCCTTCTCCTTCAGGCTCGTGCGTTGGCGGACGAGCCACCCCGGGAGGGACGGAAAGGGCCACCACGGGGACACCTTAGGGCGTCGGCGGCACGCGAACGGCCCGCCGGCTCCAGGCGCGCCGCCCGTGTGTCCCGTCCCCGGCCCGCCGGGTCAGCTCGCCCGCTCCCGCTCGGCGGCGAGCTCCAGCGCCACGTCGATGATCATGTCCTCCTGACCCCCGACGTACCCCGCCTCGCCGACCTTCTGCAGGATCTCGTGCGCGGGGACGCCGTAACGCTCCGCCGCGCGCTCGGCGTGCAGCAGGAAGCTGGAGTACACGCCCGCGTACCCCTGGGTGATCGCGCCCCGGTCGGCGAACGGCAGCCGGTCCAGGAACGGCTTGACCACCTCGTCGGCGGCGGCCAGCGCGCCCTGCACGTCCACGCCGGTGGGCACGCCGAGCCGCTCGAACGTCGCGACGAGCACCTCGGTGGGGGAGTTGCCCGCCCCCGCGCCGAGCGCGCACAGCGCCCCGTCGATCTGCCGGGCGCCGTTCTGCTGCGCCAGGACGGAGTTGGCGACGCCCAGCGAGAGGTTCTGGTGACCGTGGAAACCGACCTGCGCCTCATGCCCGATCTCCTCGACCAGCGCGCTGATCCGCTCCTGCGCGTCGCCGAGGACGAGCGCGCCCGCGGAGTCGACGACGTACACGCACTCCGCGCCGCCGTCCACCATGATCCGCGCCTGCCGCGCCAGCTCCGCGGGACCGACCCGGTGCGAGAGCATCAGGAAGCCGACGGTCTCCATGCCGAGGTCGCGGGCGGCGGCGAAGTGCTGCAGCGACACGTCCGCCTCGGTGCAGTGCGTGGCGATCCGGGCGACCGAGGCGCCCGCGTCATGGGCCCGGCGCAGGTCCGCCACGGTGCCGAGGCCCGGCAGCAGCAGGACGGCGATCTTCGCGCGCTCCGCCTCGTCCACGGCGGCGGCGACCAGCGTGATGTCGTCCTCGAGCGAGAAGCCGTAGTTGAAGGACGAGCCGCCGAGCCCGTCGCCGTGGGTGACCTCGATGACCTCCACTCCGGCGCGGTCCAGGGCGTGCACGACGCCGCGGACCTGCCCCTCCGTGAAGCGGTGCGCCATCGCGTGGCTGCCGTCCCGCAGCGTCGAGTCGGTGATCCTGATCTTGTCCTGGCCGGTCACGAGGCCGCCTTCCCGCCCGCGAGCCGCTCGCCCACCCGGGCGGCGGCCGCGGTCATGATGTCGAGGTTGCCGGCCCACGGCGGCAGGTGGTCGCCGTTCCCGCGGACCTCCAGGAACACCGCGACGCGGGCCATCCCGTTCCAGATGTCGCGGGGCTCGTCGAACTGCGGCTCGGCGCGCAGCGTGTAGCCGGGGACGTAGGCGGCGACCTCGGCGACCATCCGCTCGATGGACGCGGCGATCGCGGCCGTGTCCGCGTCGTCCGGGATCGCGCAGAAGACCGTGTCCCGCATGATCATCGGTGGGCTGACCGGGTTCAGGATGATGATCGCCTTGCCCCGCGCCGCGCCGCCGACGCTCTCGATCGCGCGGGCCGTGGTCTCGGTGAACTCGTCGATGTTGGCGCGGGTGCCGGGCCCGGCCGAGCGGGACGCGATCGAGGCGACGATCTCGGCGTAGGGCACCGGTACCACCGACGACACCGCGTGCACGATCGGGATCGTCGCCTGCCCCCCACACGTGATCATGTTGAGGTTGGGGGCGTCCGACAGCGTGTCCAGGTTCACCGGCGGGCACACGAACGGCCCGGCGGCGGCGGGGGTGAGGTCCACGGCGGTGATGCCCGCCTCCGCATAGCGCGGCGCGTTGGCGAGGTGCGCCTTGGCGGAGGTGGCCTCGAACACGAGGTCGGGTGGGTCGGGCCGCGCCAGCAGCCAGTCCACGCCCTCCGCCGAGGCGGGCACGCCCAGCTCGCGGGCGCGGGCCAGCCCGTCCGACGCCGGGTCAACCCCGACCATCGAATGCACCTCGACCAGGTCGCTGCGCAGCAGCTTGACCAGCAGGTCCGTACCGATGTTGCCGGGACCGACGATGGCCGCGCTCAGCTTGCCCACGGCTTCTCCTCTCCGAACGGTGCGGTGACCGAACCCATGCCGGCGAACGCCGCGGCGCCCGCCTTTCCCTGCGCGACCGGGACGGATGCGGCGATCGAGCCGGACAGCACGCCGTGCCAGCTCTCCAGCACGCCGCCGTCCGTGCCAGGCGTGACCCGCGACCACAGGAAGCGGCCGGCACCGATCGCCGCGTTCTCCGGAACGGGCATCGTGTCCAGAGGCATGCCTGGCGCGTCCACGACGGGGCGGCGTTCTGTCTTTGCCGAGGTCAGCCCGGCCTTGTCGCGCTTGATCCGCGCCTCTCCGGTGGTCCATGCCCGCAGTTGCACGCGCTGGACGGCAGAGGCGTCGACGACCGACCTGTCGGAGAACGTCGTTGTCGGGGGCGAGAGGGGAGCACCGGTCGCGTGCGCATCGATCAACGCGCCCACGGCCTTCCTAACGGAACCAGGATCCATGTTGCTCCCTTCTTGCCTGCCCCGCTCGCCGTAGAAACTGACCGCGCGCGGCCGAAAACGACTGAGCCGGTTGAAGTTCACTGCGCCGCTCTAAGCTCACTGAGCTGCTTGACAACGACTGGGCCGGTTGAAAATGACTAGCCGGTTGAGCCTCGCGCGAGGTGCGTGCCCGCGGCAACGAACGCGTCCCACCTGGCGGGACGGCTCGTCCGGCGGCGCTTTACAGTGGGTCCATGCCGTCCGACTCCGCTGAGACCGGCTCCTTCCTGCGCCGCGCCGTCGCGGTCCTGAACGCCTTCCGGGCGGACGACGACGGCCTCGGCGCGGCGGAACTGGCCCGCCGCAGCGGCCTGCCCAAGTCGACCGCGCACCGGATCGCGCTGGATCTGGTCGAGGCGGGACTGCTGGAGCGGCAGGGCCCGCGCGTCCGGCTCGGGCTGAAGCTGTTCGAGATCGGCCAGCGAGTGCCCCGCCAGCGGGTGCTGCGCGACGCGGCCGCGCCCTATATGTCCGACCTGCGGGAGGCGACCCGGCAGACCGTCCACCTAGCGGTCCTGGAGGGGAGCGAGGTCGTCTACGTGGAGATCCTCGGCTCGCCCGGCGGCCCGCCGATGCCCTCCCAGGTCGGCGGGCGGCTCCCCGCCCACGTGACCGGGGTCGGCAAGGCGATCCTGGCCTTCTCCCCGCCGGAGGTCGTGCGCGCCGTCCTGGACGCCGAACTCGTCAGGACGAGCGACCGCAGCGTCATCGCACCCGGCCTGCTCGCCCGGGAGCTCGCCAGGATCCGCGAGGAGAGGGTCGCCTACGACCGGGAGGAGTCCGGCCACGGCATCGTCTGCGCCGCCAGCCCCGTCCTCGGCCCCGATGGGGAGGCACTGGGCGCCCTGTCGGTGTCGGGCCGGTCGTCCCGGATGCGCCTGGCCTCCGTCGCCCCGGCCGTCCACACCGCCGCCCTCACACTCTCGCGCGTCCTAGCGGCTTCATCTCACGCAAGCCCACCCCAGGGTCGCTCACCTGGGAGCTCGCACCCTTGACCGGCCTCGTACGCACCGTGCAGAGAGCGGAATTGGACGCTGCCGTCGGTTCATCGGCCGTCCGGCCGATGAACCGATCACATCCTTGTGGCGCTGGTCCGTGGTCTCGCCGCGAGGGATTCCTTGCGCCTGACCGCCAGCGCGTTCCGTACCACTTCCTCCGGACGGATTTCATCGCGGACGGTGGTCGCCTCTGCGATCCCAGTGTGGGTGGAGCGGCATCCGTGTCGCGAGTACACGCATCATCGCGAACCGCTCACGCCCATCAGGCTTGGAGAGCCAGCACCGTCTTGGGAGGCGCGGAGCGGGTTTCCAGGGCGTGGTGGACCTCGGCCACGTTGCTCAGCGGGACGACGGACGGGGCGGGCTCGCGGAGCACGCCGCGGTGCGTCAGGCTGACAACAGCCGCCAGGGCCGTCCGGACCTGATCGGGGACGAGGTGAGCGACTCCTCCCAGGCTGAAGCCCATGACCTGCCGGGTGCCGTAGAAGGCGGCGTCGCCCGACAGCGAGCGGTCCTGGCCGCTGGCGTTGCCGAGGACGAGGAGCCGTCCGAAGGGCGCGAGCCGGTCGAACGCCTGGGTGCGGAGTTCGCCGCCGACCGGGTCGACGACGACATCGACGCCGCGGCCATCGGTCAGCTCATCGACGCGCGCGAGGAGATCGGCTCCGACGATCACGTCGGTGCACTCGTCCGGTGCGGATGCGCGTCTGGCGTCGCTCCCGACGACGCCGATCACCCGCCGGACCGGGTGCTGCGCGGCGAGGTGGCTGACGATGCCGCCGAGGCCACCGCTCGCCCCCAGTACCAGGACGTCGTCATCGACACGGAGGCGGGCCAGATCGTGCAACGCCATCCAGGCGGTCACACCGTTGACCAGGACGCCTGCGACGCGCGCGAGGTCGGCGTCCGCTGGAAGGGGGACCGTCATCGATGCATGAGCGACGGCGATCTCGGCGTATCCGCCGGCCCGGGCACCTCGGCCGAAATCGTTGAGCAGAGCCCCCACCGGCTGGCCCACCGCGAACCCCGTCACACCGGTGCCCACGGCGCGGATGCGGCCGGAGACCTCGATCCCCGGCACGAACGGCGTCTGCAACCCGAACGCGCCGGAACGGAACAGGGTGTCCACGAACCCGACTCCGGCGAACTCCACGTCGATCGACACCTCACCCTCCGCCGGGGCGACGTCCGGAACCTCGGTGATCTCAAGGGACTCGGCCGGACCCGGCACCTTGACGACGGCAGCGCGCATCTCGCTCCTCACGATGATCAGTTCTAGAGCACCACAACCCGGTCCGAACGCCGACGATTCCCCGCCGGACGAGGCGTAATCCCTGGCCAAGCCCTTCGCTCCCCGCTCGGTTCCACCCCCGGCCTCGGGCGTCACCACCCCCCGGGCCCACGACCGGTTGGGTAGGCGAGGCCCGCTGGGCGCGCCCGTCGGCGTGCACAGGGCCTCGGTGTTCGTCGTCCTGTTTGGCCACCGACCGGCGGAACCGACTATGGGACGTTGTTGAGTTCGTGGCCGGTCAGCCGGGCGCATCGGCTGAATACCCTGGCCTGATCTACGGGTATGCGTTCCCAATGGAGTCCTGCCCTAAGGGAAGATCACAGCCCAGGTTGCGGGGGATTTTTCTCGCTGGATTGGGATATTGGCGTTCGATTTTCTCAGTGGTGTTGGCTGCTCTGGGGCTGGATGTTGCTCTCGGGAGAGAGTGGCTGCGGTCTTGGCTGTTGTGGGGGTCTTTTGGCTGAGTATGGTTGTGCATCTTTGGTGATGTGCTGAGGCTTCCCCGTGGTCTTTTCCGGTGGACGGACCGGGTTGATCGGGCTCCGTCCCTCGTCCGGGGACGTCTCGGTGGTCGTTGATGCGGTGCCGAGGAGGGCGTGCTCGGCAGAGCGGCCGGAAAGGCGTGGGTATTTATGTGGAGTGGATGGGAGGCGGATGGTCGACATTCTCGGCGGCAAGGTCGAGAGGCGGGCGCCTTTTCGCCATTGGCATGGGATGTGCGGGATTCGGGTGTGAGTGGGGGAGGAGACGGTTACTGTGACCTTGACTATATGAGGGGTAGGTTGTAGTGGACGACGAACTCGATGCGATGCGGCCTGCGTCGGCGCGGGTGTACGGGTGGGCATTGGGCGGTAAGGACAACTATCAGGTCGACCGGGACTTTGCGCTGAGGACGGCTCCCGCGTTCCCCGAGGCGATCGACATCACCCGGCAGAACCGGCTGTTCCTGTACCGGGCGGTGCGGTACCTGGTTGGAGCAGGGATCCGGCAGTTCATCGACATGGGGTGCGGGTTGCCCACCGATGACAACGTGCATCAGGTGGCGAAGCGGTTCGCCCCGGACGTGCGGGTGGTCTACGTCGATATCGACCCCGTGGTGCTGGCGCACGCGCGGGCGTTGCTGGCGGGAGACGGGTCCACGGTCGTGATCACGGCCGATTTCCGTGATCCGGAGGGGGTACTCGCCCATCCGGAGATGGAGAAGATGATCGACTTCGAGGAGCCGCTGGCGGTGCTGTACCTGTCGGTGGGGCACCATCTGGTCGACGCGGACGATCCGCGGCGGGTGCTGCGCACCGTCCTGGATCGGGCCGCGGACGGGAGTCGCCTGGCGTTCTCGCAGATCGTGTGCTCCGACGCCGACCGGGGCGCGGATCTGGACGCGCGGATGAGCGCGGCGGGCATCCCCTGGCGGAACCGGACCCGCGGGGAGATCGACGAGCTTCTCAAGGGGCTGGAGCCCGTCGAGCCCGGGCTGGTCAACGTGGTGGACTGGCGGCCCGATCCGGATCAGCCGCCGCTCGCGCCGGTCCCGGAGGAGCTGGCGCCTTTCGTCGGAGCGTCCAGGCTGGGGCGGGACTTCTGCGAGTACGGCGGCGTCCTGCGCCGGCCGGTCAGACGGGGTCGGGGTCGCTGAGCAGGCGCAGGGCACGGCCCGCGCCGGGGATACGGGTCAGGTTGGCGCTGATCCGGTCCGCGGTGCCCCGGACGGCGTCGGTCAGCGACGCCAGGCGGCGGCTGTCCATGACGACGGCCGCGATCGCGGCGACGGTGGCGCCGGTGGGGTCGTGGACGGGCGCGGCGACGCAGGCGAGCGGCGGCAGGACGTTCTCGTAGTCGTAGGCGACGCCGAGGTCGCGGGCGCTGGTCACGCGGCGGGCCCAGTCGGGCCTGGAGTGGTCGCCGGGGGCCTCGGCCCGCGGCCGGGTCGCCTTGATCGCGATCTCGGCGGCGCTGGCGGAGGGGAGAACGACGCCGGGGCGCAGCGACCACACCTCGTCGGCGGGGCCCATCACGCCCGTGACGACGAGGGCGTCGGGGCCGTTCATGACGGCGACGCTGACGCTTTCGCCGATGGCGGCGGCGAGCTGGCGGGCCGGGCGCGCGGCGGCGGTCCGCAGGACGGGCGCCGGAGTCCACATCTGACCGAGGCGGAACGCCCGCGCGCCGACCCGGTAGCGGCCGCGGTCGCCGCGATGCACCGCGCCGACGGCGACCAGCTGGTCGAGCAGCCGGTGCGTGGTCGACTTGGGCAGGCCGGTCGCCGAGGACAGCTGGGTCAGGCCGGCCTCGTCGGCCTGGGCCAGTTCCTCGAGCAGAAGGAACGCCCCCTCCAGCACTCCGCGTCCCGTGCCGGTCTTCAATGTGCTCTCGCTCCGGGCCCGATTCATGCCGCACCCCCATGCCAACGGACAGCCGAGTTGCAGGACGGCTTTCTCCGAGGCTCCAAAATGCCACACGCGGAGGAAGAACGGTATCCGGGTGAACCCCTACTGTTGCGGGACTTACCACGGACGCCCACTGCCGACCATGGCGGCGGTCAATATCTCACGTTCACATACCTTGCCGGCTATTAATTATCGGCCCGGATGATCTGTTCCGTTGAGCGGACCGCGGATGGCGCGGGCGGTTGCCTTCGTCCATGCTTCGGAGAAGGTGGCTCCGCGGGCCGCGGGCGGATTCGGCCGTGCCTCAGGGGGACGCATATGGTCGCCCGGCGGTCGTCCGGCGCGGTCGTGAAGATTCGGAGCTTGCCTCCGGATCGGCCGTGCGGCCGTGGCTGCGCTGGGACTGGGGCGGGGGCTCGCTGACGTGCGTCCCGTCCGGCGTAGGACAAGGGCGCCTGCCTGAACCCGCTGGTCGAGCCTCCCAAAGGGGATCCGGAGGCGGGTTCGTCGGCGCGGGTAGGCGACAAGCCCGGCCGGACTGTGCACCGAGCATCCGCTGAACGAGTGACCGGCCGGCCTGCCTGCTGGTCCCGCGCTCGCCCGGGGCGGATGGTAGAGGCCCAAGGGACGGCTCCCGGGACTGCGCCGGGCGCTCGTCGATCCCGTCACGGCCTGCGCTGGCGCGCTTGACGGGAGCCGCTCGTCCTGGACGATGCCGAGTACCTCGTCACGGGGGCCGTGGGGGCTGGAGGTCGCCGAGACCGTGGCAGCAGGGGATGTGAGGGGCGGGGGCCGGCGCCGTCCCGCCGCCGGATCCCGGTGCCATCCCGCGATCATCGAGTCGGACGGTCGCAGCTGCTCAGCGTGGACGGCCGAGCGAGGTGGCGGCGGTTCGGGATGCTGGAGATCGTCCGCGACTACCCGCTGGCGAGTGAGCAAGGAGGATGCGTCCAAGTCCGGTATCTGGCATGGAGCTTGGCTCCAAGTGTGGGGGGCCGACCACCTCGCGTCGGCGGACGCGGTGCGCAGGGTCTCCGAAGAGTGGCCGAACCTGCGGGACGCCCTGGAACGCGCTGGGGATCGGGCGCGCCGCTGACGCCCTGCGGCTCGCGCTCGAAAGGCGCACACCATGGCTGATCAGGGGGCGGTGGCGGAAGGCCGGGCGGCTTCTCGGCACGAGGGTGGATGCGCCCGACCCAGTGCTGGAACGGGCGCAGGCGCAGAACGAGCACGCGTTCGTGAGCGCGATGGCGGGGCAGCTGGACGAGGCCGGCTTCGAGAGGCACCCGCGCTGCTGCGAGCGGGCGGGGCGCTGGTGCGCGCCGCAGGCCACGAGCAAGGAACGTCGGCGTTCACCGATGCGCTCGGCACGTCATACCTGCACGTCGGCGACCCGGCGCCCGCGCTGGAACGGCACCGGACGGTGGAGCGGGCTGCGGAGTCTGGTCGGTACATCCGCGAGCTGCGTGACACGCACATCCTGCCGCTGAACGAGCAGCCCCGCGCAGGGAGGCGGGGCAGAGGTGATCTCACGGCGGCTGAGGCGAGCCTGCGGGCGGCCGTCGGGTATGCGGAGAAGCCTGACGAGGTCGCAGGGTGCCGGACATCGAGCCGGTCGGGGTGCTGGTACGCGCATGGGGCGCTGGATGAGGCGTCTGGCCTGCTCACGGCAGTACGGGAGCGGGCTATGGAGCACGGCGGGCCGGTGAGCGCCACGGCCGCGCCGTTGACGTCGTCGGCCTGGCTCGCCGCCCAGCTGGTCTCCGCCCAGCTGAAGCGACCCGGCGAGGAGGACGCCGTCGTGCATGGGTCGTTGTGACGCGTCCGCCGGGTACGGGACCTGCGGGTTTGGCCGATGCCGTTCCGCTGGTCCGTGCGGTCGCCGGTGGTGGGGGCCGCGCGGTGTGTGAGGAGCCGGGGACACGTCCCGCCCTCAGGGGGACGCATTGGAGAGCCGCGCCGTGCATGGCGCGGGCATCGGGGGTGCGGACGCTGTGGTGCGGCACTGATGGGGGACACATGAACGGCCGGGAGTTCCATCCGACTGACCTGCGGGTGATGGCGCTGGTTCTGGCGTCTTCGGCTAGCGACGTGATGAGGCAGGGGACCAGGTGGCGCGGGACCGGCGGTCGGGGACCGCGCCTCTGGGCGTGTGGTGGAGACGCGGACGCCAGGGGGCGTCGTGCTGGTGGACGGGATCGGGTGGAGCGGCTGGCCGGGCACCTCTTGGTCCAGGTCAGCGTCAGCAACCCGGCGGGGAGGGCGTTGCGCTCGACCAGGGGAATCGCATCTCCCCGGACGGTCCGACGCTGGGGCGGGTGACCCTGACGGGACGGCGAGGGAACGGTTCCGCCTGGGGTGGAGGCGGTCTCGCGGATCATGCTGGACGGGTTGCTGGATGAGACCGGATGGGTATTGGTCGAGCTCGGCGGTTCTCCATCGCGGCCCGTGTCTGTCATTTCTGAGGGTCTCCTTCCTCGTCCCACAAGATCATGATGGTGACCCTCGATTCCCTCGCTCCGGCGTGGCGCTCACGGTGCCGGGCCGCCGATGCGGCGTCCGGCAAACGGCCTCTTTTGGAGTCGGTCTCCGGAGTAAAGAAGCCTTGATGAAGAAAAGGGAAATTGCTGACCTAGACGGAACGCCCGCCGGGCGGTAAGCCGTGGTAAAAGCGGCGCTCTCAGTGGACGGGCGGCGCGGTGGCGTCCACCTGGCGGCTGATGATCTTGGAAGTGACGTGCGGGGGGCGGGTTGTGTGTGAAGCGTCGGGGCGGCGGGACGTTGGGGGAGGCCGAGCGCTCGCGGGCGAGCGCCGTCAGCTCCTCGGCGGTGGGCAGCCTCCTGCGGACACTCTCGCCGCCAGGACGATCAGGTCCGCCGTCGGCTGGGTGGCGTGGGCGGCCTGGTGTTCGACGGCTTGGGGTTCGTCGACCGGGTCGCCGAACCGCGGCCAGCGTGTCGAAGACGGTGAACGACGCCAGCGACTCACCGTCGCGACGCGGGCGAGCAGGTCGTGTGCGGGCCTTTGAAAGCCCTCGGCCTGGTTGGCTGCGGGGCGTTCACCCGGTCGACTCGGCCCGGCCCGGCATACGGGGTGCGGGACGCGGCGAGCCGCTGGGGTCTCCATCCGCATCACCGGGTCGGTGAAGAACGCGTCGGCGGCGGTCACGATCGGGTCGTACGCCGAGGCCGGTGTCCGCCCGTCCGCGACGCACGTCCCCTGAGGAAACGGTCGGCTTGGGGATCTCCCCTCGCCGGCACCTCCCCAGGGTGAACTGCGGCTTCCGGGCGGCGCGGCACCTGGCCCCGGCTTGTCGGCGTGGTTGCACCAGAGCCCGGCGCGGCGGGGACGTTCCGGGCCGCGTCGCGCTCTGGCGTGCCGATGTCGTGGTCGGTGAGGAGGACGGTCCCGGCCACTACGCCCCCCGGGACTCCGTCGTCCTCCGGCGCCCGCTTTAACGCCTCGTCGAGGACGTCGGTCATTGCGGACTTCTGCTCGGCGCGGTACCCGGGCCGGTTCGTCGTGACGACCCGACGGGGCCCCGACGCTCAGCCGGGTGCTTCGGCCGGGCGCCCGGTGGTGGGCAGCCACAGCCAGGCGCGCGTCCGGGTCTCCTTGCTGCGCACCTTCAGCGGGCGGTAGGCCGCGGGGTCGAAGAACCCGCCGCGCGCCCGCGCGACGGTGTGCAGGTGCTCGGAGACGATCACCCCGACGTCGCCGCCGGAGGCGTGCAGGGCGCGTTTGAACGCCGGGGCCTCCAGCAGCCGGAATAGGTGCAGCAGGGCGTGCCCGGCCAGGCCGTTGTCGTCATGGTGGACGCCGCCGAGGTGCACCGCGAGCCGCACCCGCAGGTGGGCGGTGTCGCTGGCCATCTTGTTGGAGCGGCGCAGGACGGCGGTCAGGTGGTGCGCGAGCGGTGCCAGCAGGTCGCCGGGGTCGACCTGCGGCGGGACGACGATGAGCGCGCCGTCGCCGCGGTCCTCGCGGTAGCAGCCCGGCCATGGCAGCCGGGTCATGCCGAACGCCTCCTCCAGGTGGCCGTACAGCGTCCGGCGCAGGTGGAGCTGGACCTCGTCGTCGCGGCGGGGGTCACCGAACGCCGCGATGTCGACGGCCAGAAGCGGGAACTCCCCGATGCCCTGGCCCGCGGGCGGGAGCGGCGCCGCGGGCTGGAGGCCCTGGTCGAGCGGCCGGCCGCCCGGCGGGACGAGCGGGCGGCCGGGCACCGACTCGAACGCGCGCCCGGCGTGCGGTCCGGCGAGGCCGATGGGGAGACCGGTGGGGAGAACGGCGGGAAAGACGGCGGGCGAACCCGCGGGGGAGCCGGTGGGCGAACCGGCGGGTGAGACGGTCATGGTCGGCGGACCTCCTCGAAGACGGGATCTGACCAGAAGTCGATCAGCTCCTGTTCGCCGAGCCGCGCGGGTGGGACGGCGTACGGCGGGGTGCGGCCGGTGGCGAGCGCCCACAGGGTGATCAGGGTGCAGGCGATGAGGTCGTCATCGGTGCGGGGCGGCCGGGCGACGGGGACGCCCCCGGCCGCCCAGGCGCCGGCGGAGCCCGGCGAGGGCCGCGTCGACGTGGTCATGCCAGGAATATGCGGGGCTGTGCCGGTTGGTGAGGTCCGTTGCCGGTCACCCGGAGTCGTACGGAGATTTCCGGAGAAAAGCGGATGAGACCGGATATCGCAGTCCGAGGGGACGGGCCGTCCGGTCTCATCCGGATCCATCCGGCCGCGTCCGCCGGTGTCCGCCCCGGTCCAGCGTGGTCCGGGTTCTCGTGGGTACGGGCCGGTATCCGCCCGATGGCACCCGTGGCGCGGTGGAATTCGAGGAGCGGAACGGACCGACCGGAACGAGCGCTACCAGATGTGTCAGATTTGACAGAAAGGCTTGTTGGGCGGTGGGAGCATGTTTCCGCCGGACCCCCTAGATCATCGACCCACGGAAAGTGATCGGGCCGACGATGCCTGATGACACCAGCGCCGGCGCGGCGCTGCACGACTTCATCGGCGAGCTTCGGGCCGCGTTCGAGCGGGCCGGGCCGCCCACCTACAAGCGGCTGGAGACGCTGTCGGAACGCTGCCGCGAGTCCGGCCGCTCGGACGGCCGGCGGATCCTCGTCCTGCCCCACTCCACCACCCACGACATCCTGAGCGGCAAGCGGGGCAAGCTGCCGCCCTGGCCCTGGATCGCCTCGTTCCTGCAGGTGCTGCGGGTCGCCGCGACGGAGAACGGGCTGGACCCGGCCGGGATCGGCCCCACCGGCGAGTGGCACGCGCGATACCTCGCGGCCCGCAGCGCCAGCCTCAATTCCAATGTCAACGGCACCTTCGATGCCTTAGCCGATGGCACTGTCAATGTCACGGCCGACGCCGCAGCCGACGCCGCGTCGGCCGGGACTCCGCTCGCCGCTCCGGCCGTCGTGCCCGCGGACGGGCCGGAGCCTGCGGGCGGAGACGGCCGGTCCGGTGCTGTGCCCGTTGCCTGGCATGGGACGGGGCAGGACGCCGGGCAGAGGGCCGTCCGCGAGGGCTATCGGGACCAGGGCTCCCGGCTGCGGGTGCCGCCGCTCGAACCGACCTCGATGCTGCGCCGCTATGTCGAGTCCTATGGGCGGACCGGGCTGCGGCTGCTGCGCCATGCCGAGGCCGACGAGGGACGCGACCAGGGCGTCCCCGCCTACCGGCTGGCCACCCTGCTGGCCTGTGAGAACCGGCCGCACGAGGCGCTCTACTGGCTGCAGCGTGCCGCGCGCGCTGGGCACGCCTTGGCCCGCCGCCTCGCCGCCGAGTGGGATCCCCGCACCGATCCGTGGCCTCCCTACTACTGGAAGCGCGGTCAGGCCGCCTTCGACGTCGGCATCGAGTACGAGGCGGCCCGGCAGCCGCACGCCGCGGCGGTGTTCTTCGACCGCGCCGCCGACAACGGGCACGCCGAGGCCGCCTACCGGGCCGGGTTGCACCGCATGCAGCGCGGGCAGCCGTGGGAGGCGATGCTGCTGTTCAACAGGGCCGCCGACGCCGGCTACGCACCCGCGCAACCCGAGCTGGACGGCCTGCTGCCCCGCTACCACGGCGACGCGGCCACCGGCGCGTTCCGGTTCGGCCACCCCGGCGGGTGACGGACGGCGCGCGCACCCGCCGTGCACAGCGGATCCGGGGCGCGGGCGGAACGGGGCCCGGCGCGTGAAGGGGGCCGGTGGCGAGAGTCCGGCGGTGAGGGAGCACCGGTAAAGCCGGAGTGCGCGGTGCGCATTTCCTTAATGATCTGCGGAAGTGGATAACCGGTTCCCGCACATGCCCGCTTCCGGGCATATTCTTTCGTCGCCGGATTATGTGAACCGTGGCGAGCCGGTGCATTGCCGGGACGGCGGTGGCCATGTATACGGTAATCAAGGGTGCTGCAAATCATCGCTGGAAGCCGACCTCCGCCCACGGGGCGCCGACACGCGCGGCGCCCGCGTCCGGCCGGCCGCTCCCCTCGACGCCGGTCGCGACGCGCGAGAGGCGCCCGCATGCGGCCGGACGCGCGGCGGGCGCCGTGGCCGGGGGACCGTCCGGGCAGCACGCGGTTGCGAGGATGTGCCTGGGGGTGTCCTGGTGGTGCGGCGTTCGCGGACGGGGTGTTCGGCGTGGGAGGTCGCATGGCGGTGCGGGTGATCGCCTACGACCAGCAGACCCTCACCCTGCTCGGCGTCCGGGCGATCCTGGAGCCCGAGCGCGACATCGACCTCGTCGGGGACACCCGCAGTGCCCGCCACCTGGTCTCCCTGGCCCGTGAGCACCGCCCGGACGTGGTCCTGGTCGGGCTGCCGCTGGCCGGCGCCGATCTTCTGGACTTCGTCGGCCGGGAGCTGCCCAGTGTGGGACGGCCCGCACCGCGCGTGATCGTCCTGACCTCGCCCAAGCACGAGGGCGCCCTGCTGGACGCGTTGCGCGCGGGCGTGCGGGGGGTGGCGGGCAAGGAGAGCCCGCCGTCGGAGCTCGTCCGGACGGTCCGCGCGGTGGCTGCGGGCGGGGCGGTACTGACCTCCACGATGACCCGGCACCTGCTCGACTGGGCGTCGCGGGTCCCGGTCGCCAGTGAGGTGCGCGCGTCGGCGGTGAGCATGCTCAGTGACCGTGAGCGCCGCGTTCTGGAACTGGTGTCGAGTGGTCTGTCGGACGCCGAGGTGTCCGCACAGCTGCACGTTTCCACCGCCACGGTCCGCTCGCATATGCACCATATAACCGCCAAGCTAGGAATGTCGGGACGCACCCAGGTTGTCGCCTTCGCCTATCGACAGGGGCTGATCGCGGGAGAATCCACGGTCCGCGGTTGACGGTGTTGGACAGGCGTTGGGCGGGAGTTGGACGGGTACGGGCGGGCGGGGATTCGTCCGTTCTCGCTTGGCGCATCGCTAAGTTCGTTGCGCCTCCTTTGTGATAGCGGCGAGGACGTGGACCTTTCTTCGGCTCTGCTCCAGATTCTCCGGGAGCTTTCCTGTCCTGCCGCCAATAGGGCGCTGACCGGTCGATCCGCTCCACGCCGGTGCAGCGAACGCGATCGGTCCGGCAACGTCCGTGGAGGGGACGAGCGGGGTTCTCCAGCTCGCGCGGAGGGCGGGATCACCCTCGTCCACGCAGGTGGCGGGGCTTTTCCAGCTTCGTGGACCCGTCTCCCTCAAAGATCCACACGTGATTGAAGACAGCGGATCGAGAACCAGATTACTGTGACGGCAATCGCTTTTACGGGGATTGATGAAACTGTCGGGGTGAATGGCGAAAATGATGCACGCTCAGACCTTCCCGGCCGCGGCCGGGCCCTTCCCGGAGGGAGCTTCGGCTCGTCCCTCCGGCGGCGGGGGACGGCCGTGGGGGCGGCCGTGCCCCGCCGTCCCGCCCGGAAGGCCCATGCCCGCCCTCGCCGGGTCGCGCGACGCGACCCCGGTGCACCTCCTGCGCACCGAGCTGGTGCTCAGGCGCCTGCACCGGACGATCGCGCCGCGGTTCGCGCGCGCCGAGCCGCGCGACCGGGCGCTGGCGTTCCTGCGCGGGCTGGTCCTGTCCGCCGGGCGCCGCACCGGCGCCCGGCTGGCCGAGGACGCCGGGGAGGCCCGGCCGGACGGCATGCAGCGGCTGCTCACGACCGCCCGCTGGGACGCCGACGCGCTCCGCGACGACCTGCGCGACATCGTCGTCGAGCACCTCGGCGACCCGCGCGCGGTGCTCGTCCTGCACGAGGAGGGGTTCGCCAAGAAGGGCGACCATTCCGTCGGCGTCGAGCCGCAGTTCTCCCGGTCCGCGGGCGGCGTGGTGAACTGCCAGGTGGCGGTGTTCCTGACCTACGCGGCGCCGCGCGCCCAGGCCATCATCGACCGGGAGTTGTACCTGCCGCCGCGCTGGGCGCGGGACCCCGCCCGGCGCGCGCTGGCGCGGGTCCCGGCCGGCGTGCCGTTCCGCGGCGTCGGGCGGCTCGGGCTGGAGATGGTCGGCCGCGCGCTCGCCGCCCGCACGCCCGCGGCGTGGGTCGCGGCGGAGGCGCCGTTCGGTCACGACGCCGAACTGCGCCGCCATCTCTCCGCCCACGGCGTCCCGTACGTGCTGGGGGTCCGGCTCGCCCCGGGCCACCGGCACGGGTCGGGACGTTCGCCGCGCGGCGTGCCCGGAGCGGTCCCCGCAGAGGTCATCGCCGCGATCCCGCCGCAGGACTGGCGGCGCACCATCGCCCAAGACGACCCGGTCCGCCGCCACGGCGTCTGCCACAGCGCCCGGGTCCCGCTCGGGCGGCCGGGCGGCGCGGGCCACGCGCGCTGGCTGCTCGTCCGCCGGGACATGCGGCGCACGCGCGTGTACGTGTGCGCGGGGCCGCCGTCCACCTCACTGGCCGAACTGGCGGAGGTCGCCCGGCGGGCCGAGGACGCCCCGCGGTGCGCGGCGTCGGCGCGGTACGAGGTGGGTCTGGACCACTACGAGGTGCGGTTGTGGAGGGCGTGGTACCGCTACATCACGCTGGCCCTCCTCGCCCACGCCGGCGTGACGCTCGCCAGCGACGCCAGCCCCTGAGGAGGCGCCATGCACGAGGTCCCTGGGCGTGAGGTCGGCGGGTGTGAGGTCGCTGGGTTTGAGATCACGGACGTGGGTCTGTGGCGCGCCTTCTGTTGCTCCGCGACGGACGCGGGTGGGGAGGTCCGGCCGCCGGTCAGGTCAGGCGTCCGGCGATCCGGGTGAGCAGGGCGCCGAGGAGGGCCGCCTCCTCCGGGCCGACGGCGGCGGCCAGCCGGTCCGACTCGCCGTCGACGACGGCCGCCAGCCCGGCGTGCCGTTCGCGGCCGTGCGGCGTGAGGAACACCAGTACCCGCCGCCGGTCGGCGCTGTCGACCCGGCGGTGGACGAGGTTGGCCGCCACCATGCGGTCGATCAGCTTGGTGAGGGTGGGGGGCGGCAGCAGGGCGTGCTCGGCGATCTCGGTCATCGCGTGCCCGTGCCCGTCCGCGAGCAGCGACAGGACGCGCCACTCGTCGACCGAGTGGCCGGCCGCGGCGAGCACGGCGGCCAGCCGTGACACCACGCGCCGCTCCACCAGCGTGAGCAGGTGGGCGAGGTCCCGCTCGCGCTCTCCGGTCCTTACCGCCTCCATGGGTGTCCACAGCGTACCGTTCGCGCCCGAACTCTTCACCTTCCAACCGCTTCGATCTCTTGACGAAGACGTGGCCACGGCATTGACGAATCCTTCCACGAGAAATACTTTTTGTGGAAAGTAAGTGGCTGGGAGGCTGGTCATGACGACGTACCGATACCGCTGTGCCGGATGCGGGCACTTCGACCTCGCCCTGCCGATGGGCGAGGGCACCGCCGGGCGGCCCTGCCCGGACTGCGGCGCCCCGGCGCGGCGCGTGTTCACCGCACCGGCGCTCATCCGCCCGGGACGGCCGCTGACCCGCGCCCTGGACGCGCAGGCGGCGAGCGCGCACGAGCCGCGGATCGTGTCGCGGCCCGCCGAGCGGCCCCGCCCGGCCCCGCCGGCCGACCCGCGCCAGGCGAAACTGCCCCGTCCTTGATGGGCCCGTGCTTGATAGGCCCGTGCTTGATGGTCCTTCCCTGACGGGGGACGAGCCGGTGGTGCGCGGCGGCGGGCGATCCCCGCACGTCCCCTCCGGCTCGGCAAGTCCCGACGACCGATCTCACTCAGCGTCACGGAGGCGCACATGCCCGAAGTCGTGTTCAGCGTCGACCAGGCCCGCTCCATGCGCGATCAGGCCCATCCCGGCCACAACCGGTGGCATCCCGACATCCCCCCGGCGGCGACGGTGCGGCCGGGGTCGGAGTTCCGGGTGGAGTGCCAGGAATGGACCGACGGCCAGATCGGGAACAACGATTCCGCCAACGACGTCCGGGACGTCGACCTGTCGCCGTGCCACATGCTGAGCGGCCCGATCGCCGTGGAGGGCGCCGAGCCCGGTGACCTGCTGGTGGTCGACATCCTCGACATCGGCCCGGTGCCCCAGGAGACGGGGCCGCGGCCCGGCCAGGGCTGGGGCTACACGGGGATCTTCGCCAAGCAGAACGGCGGCGGCTTCCTCACCGACCACTACCCGGACGCCTACAAGGCGATCTGGGACTTCCACGGCCAGCAGGCCACCTCGCGCCACATCCCCGGCGTCCGCTTCACCGGCATCACCCATCCCGGACTGTTCGGCACCGCGCCGTCCGCCGAGCTGCTGGCCGGCTGGAACCGCCGGGAGCAGGCGCTGATCGACACCGATCCCGGCCGGGTGCCGCCGCTGGCGCTGCCGCCGCTGGAACAGGGGGTGCTGGCCGGGACGCTGACGGGCGACGCGCTGGCCGCGGTCGGCCGCGAGGGCGCCCGGACCGTCCCGCCCCGCGAGAACGGCGGCAACCACGACATCAAGAACTTCACCCGCGGCGCGCGCGTCTTCTACCCGGTGTTCGAGCCCGGCGGCCTGCTCTCGGGCGGCGACCTGCACTTCAGCCAGGGCGACGGGGAGATCACCTTCTGCGGCGCCATCGAGATGGGCGGCTTCATCGACTTCCACGTCGACCTGATCAAGGGAGGCATGGAGAAGTACGGCGTGACCACCAACCCCGTGTTCATGCCCGGCAACGTCGAGCCGCGCTACACCGAGTTCATGTCCTTCATCGGGATCTCCGTCGACCACGAATCCGACACCAACCACTACAACGACGCCACGATCGCCTACCGCAACGCCTGCCTCAACGCGATCGAGTACCTCAAGACCTTCGGCTACAGCGGCCCGCAGGCGTACCTGCTGCTCGGCGCCGCGCCGATCGAGGGCCGGGTCAGCGGCGTGGTCGACATCCCGAACGCCTGCTGCTCCCTGTACCTGCCCACCGCGATCTTCGATTTCGACATCCGTCCGACGGCCGAGGGGCCGCGCCGCGCCGATCGAGGGCAGTGCGCCGTCTCGTCCTGACCGGGCACGCCGACCAGGGCACGCCGACGAACGACGCTGACACGACCACACAGAACAGAGCACGCGGTGGCGTGGCCCGTGGGGGGACGGGCCGCGCCGCCGCGCCGACCCGAAGGGGGGACCGGTGACGAACGAACACGAGATCTTCGACCTGGGCGACTTCACGCTGCGGCACGGCGCGACGCTGCGCGGCGCCCGGCTGGCCTACAAGACCTATGGGACGCTGGCCCCCGACCGCGGAAACGCGATCGTGTACCCGACGTGGTACTCGGGACGGCACTGGGACAACGAGTGGCTGATCGGGCCGGGCATGGCGCTCGACCCCGGCCGCTACTTCATCATCGTCCCGAACATGCTCGGCAACGGCCTGTCCAGCTCGCCGAGCAATACCCCGCCGCCCTACGACCGGGCCCGCTTCCCGCACGTCACGATGGAGGACAACGTCGCGGCGCAGCACCGGCTGGTGACCGAGCACTTCGGGATCGAGCGGCTGCCGCTGGTCACCGGGTGGTCGATGGGGGCCGGCCAGACCTACCAGTGGGCGGTCAGCCATCCCGAGATGGTCGAGCGCATCGCCCCGTTCTGCGGGTCGTCCAAGACGAGCCCGCACAACATCGTGTTCCTGGAGGGCGTCAAGGCGGCGCTGACCGCCGACGCCGTCTTCGCGGGCGGCTGGTACGACCGTCTCCCGGTCACCGGCCTGCGCGCCGCCGGCCGGGTGTACGCGGGGTGGGGCTTCTCCCAGGCGTTCTACTGGGACCACGTCTACACCCAGATGGGCTACACCTCGCTGGAGGACTTCCTCGTCGGTTTCTGGGAGGGGTTCTTCCTCGACGACCGCGACCCCAACAACTTGCTGACCATGCTGTGGACGTGGCAGAACGCCGACGTCGGACGCACCGCGGGCTTCGACGGCGACACCGTGGCGGCGCTCGCCTCGATCCGGGCCCGCGCGCTGATCATGCCGGCGGAGAAGGACCTGTACTTCCCGCCGGAGGACGAGGTGTGGGCGGCCGGGCACATCCCGGACGCCGAGGTGCGCGTGATCCCCGGAGTGTGGGGTCACTTCGCCGGGGGCGGGGAGAACCCGGAGGACACCGCCTTCATCGACGCCGGGCTCCGCGAGCTGCTGTCCTCCTGACCGGCCCCCGGTGGCCGCCCCGGGGCGGGGCGGCTACCGGAGCGCCGCGGCCCGGTCGAGGAGCTCGTGGAGAAGTCCGACGACCTCGTCCGGGGTGAAGTCCATGGCGTTGTCGGCCACGCTGACCTCGAAGCTGCACCTGGTGGGGTCCGGAGAGGACCGCACCCGCGGGAAGAGCTGGACGCCCCGTTCGGCGATCATGGCGGCGCCGGCGCGTTCGACGGCGCGCTTCGGCGCGGGCAGGTGGACGTGGAAGAGGGACGTCTGCGGCGGGTCGGGGTGGGCCAGCGCGACGCCGTCGGCGTTGACGGCGGCGGCCATCGCGATCGCGTGGTCGCGGAAGGCGGGCAGCAGCGGCAGGTGGGAGTCGAGCCCGGCCAGCGCCGTCACCGCGTCGGGCCACGGGTCGGCGATGGCGCCGCCGAGCCGGTGCCGCCAGACCGCGGCCTCGGCGATGGTGGCCCCGTCCCCGGCGAGGACGGCCCCGCCGATGCCCTCCAGCCCCTTGTAGAGCGAGACGTACACCGTGTCGAACAGCCCGGCGATCTCCTCGATCGGGCGCCCGTAGTGGAGCCGCGCCTCGAAGAGCCGCGCGCCGTCCACGTGCGCGGCCGCGCCGCCGGCCCGCGCGACGGCGACCTGCTCGCGCAGGTCGTCCCAGTCCGGTAGCAGTCCGCCGAGGTCGCGCTGCGGCAGCTCCCAGACGACCGCCGCCAGCGGCTCCCCGACCGCGGCGAGATCGGCGCCGGTCATCAGCTCGTGGCGGTCCCCGACCGGGTGGAACCAGAGGTTGTGGACCGCGTTGTAGCCCTGCATCTCCCAGACGTCCAGGTTGCACTGCGGGTGCCCGGCGAATCCGCGCCGCCCCCGCCGCTCGGCGTGCACGCGCAGCGCCACCTGCTGCGCCATCGTCCCGCCGGGGAACAGCAGGGCCGCGTCCGCGCCGAGCAGGCCGGCCATGCGCCGCTCCAGCGCCGCGACCGGGGCGGGCCCGGCGTCGCCGCCGAGGGACTCCACGGCGTCGGCCAGCCGCCGCACCGCGGCCCGGGGCTCGCGGCGGATCGGCGCGTGCGCGAACAGGGACCGCCGGACCGGCGGCCTGCGGGACTCCCCGTCGGCGGACGGTGCCCTCGCCTCCGTGCTGACCATAAGGACCGCCTTCGAGATCATGTGGCGCGCTTTCTTCTACGCTGCCCGTCCGCTGGAGGCGGTGTCAACGAAGGTGTCCGAACCTGGGCTCGATGGTCCGTTGAGCGGACCGATGGTTGTGGTCGCGGCGACGGCATACCTAGCCTCCTGCCTGTGGAAACGCTCCCGCATTGACGGGTCGGAAGGGGTTGAGAAAAGGGTGTGTCAACGAATTCGACCCACAATGATCTTTCATTCCCATGCCGAGCTTGCTGATCAATTTCTGAGGGGCGCCGGAAGGCCGTCCCGCCATTGTGTGATCGCGGGCGGGGTCGCGTCCGGGGTCGCGTCGGGGGAGAGGGGCGCCCGTGCCGCCGGGTGAGCCGGTCGTCGAGGAGACGATCAACGGCACCGCGCTGCGCCACGTCCGGATCGCGTTCCGCGGCGGGACCCGCGTCGCCGCCCTCAAGCTGGAGGAGCAGGGCCCGACGGGATCGGTCAAGGACCGCACCGCGGCCGGGCTGCTGCGCCGGCTGCACCAGGACCGTCCCCTCGTCCCGGGCACGGTCGTGGTCGAGTCGACCTCCGGGAACCTCGGGCTGGCCCTGGCCCGGATCCTGCGGTCCCTCGGCTGCTCCTTCGTGGCGGTCGTCGACCCGAAGACGCCGCACTCGACCCGGAGTGCGCTCCTGGAGGGCGGCGCCCGGCTCATCGTGGTGGACGAGCCGGACGGCCGCGGCGGCTACCTGCTCCACCGGCTGGACACGGTGCGGCGCCTGTGCGCGCGGAACCCCGGCCACCGCTGGCCGAACCAGTACGAGAACTGGGCCAACCCCCAGATCCACACGAGCACCACCGGCCCGGAGATCGCCGAGCAGGCGGGCACCGCGCTGAGCGCGGTCTACGTCCCGGTGTCCACCGGCGGGACGTTCGCGGGAGTCGCCGCGTACATGGCGGCGGCGCGGCCGCGCGTGGCGTGCGTGGCCGTCGACGTCACCGGCTCGGCGGCCATGACCGGCGGCCGCACCGGCCGCCGGCTGATCCCGGGCATCGGCGCGGGCCGCCGCTCCTCGTTCCTGCCCGCCGCCGGGACGTTCCGCCGCCGCCTGGTCGACGACGTCGAGGCCATCGCCGTCTGCCGCATCCTGCGCGCCGACCTCGGCCTCGCGCTCGGCGGGTCGAGCGGCTGCACGGTGCGCGCGCTGCTCGCGGATCTCGCCGCCGAGAGGGCCACCGGCACGCTCGCCGGGCGGCCCGGCGGGCTGCCGGTGTGCCTGGCCGCCGACGGCGGCGCCAAGTACGCCGACACGCTCTACTCCGACCGATGGGCCGCCGAGCAGGGGATCGCCGCCGAGCTCGGCAGGGCGATCCGGCTTCTGCGCGGTCAGGGACTCGCCTTCTCCAACGCACCGGACTACCCATGAGCACCGGACCGTCCCCGAGCACCGGGTCTTCGCTGAGCACCGGGTCTTCGCCGAGCGCACCCGCCGCGCCGCGTCCGAGGCCGGGTGAGTTCCTGCCGCTCATCCAGGTCGTGACCCTCGTCGAGTGGACCGGCACGGGCCTGTTCCTGGCAGTCTCGGCCGTCTACTTCAAGACGGTCGTCGGGCTCGGCACCGCCTCGATCGGGGCCGGGCTCAGCATCGCGGGCGTCGCGGCCCTTCCGGCCGCCCTGCTCGCCGGGCGGCTGGCCGACCGCCTCGGCCCGAGGCGGGTCCTCGCCGCCGTCAACCTGGTCAGGGCCGCCGCGACCCTCGCCTACCTGTGGGTGGACGGCTGGTGGAGCTTCCTCGCCGTCGCGCTCGCCGTCGTGGTCGCCGAACAGTCCTCGGCGCCGCTGGTGCAGGCGTACGTGCGGGCGCTGGCGGCGCGGAGCCTGCGCGCCCGGGTGATGGCGGTCCAGCGCACCGTGGTCAACATCGGGCTCTCCCTCGGCGGCCTGCTCGCGGGGCTGACGCTGGGCGCCGCGGACCGGGCGTCGTTCCGGTGGCTGCTGGCGGGCGGCGCCGCCACCTACGCCGTCGTGGCGGTCCTGCTGCTCGCCTCGAAGGGGAACGCCGGAGGCGGGCGGGGGCGCGGCGGCCTCGGCCCGGTCCTGAAGGACACCGGGCTCCTCGGCTTCACGGCCTACAACGCCGTCCTTTCGCTGTGGGGCTCGGTGCTCAACGTCGCGTTCCCGCTGTGGCTGGTGACCCGCACGGACGTCCCCGAGCGGCTCGTCGGGATCCTCTACGTGGTCAACACCGTGATGTGCATACTCCTGCAGTACTTCGTGAGCCGCTGGTTCACCACCGTCCGGCGCGCGTGGTCGTGCTACGCGGCCGCCGCCGTCACGCTCGCCGCCGCGTGCCTGCTGTTCGCCGCCGCGCCGTCCTTCCCCGAACGCTGGGCGCTGACCGCCTTCGCGGGGGCCATCGTCCTGCTGACCCTCGCCGAACTGCTGCAGGTGGGAGCCGCCTGGACGCTGTCGTTCTCCATGGCGCCCGAAGAGTCCCCCGCCGCCTACCTGATGGTGTTCAGCACCGGCCGGACGCTGGCCAACCGCGTCGTCGGCCCGGTGCTGATGACCGGCGTGGTGCTCGCCCTCGGCACGGCCGGCTGGATCGGCCTGGCCGCCCTCTTCGCGCTCGCCGCGGCCGTCCCCTGCGCCGTCCTGCGGGCCGGACCCGCGGACGAGGGCGACGGCGCGGCGCACACCGTACCCGACGTCCAGCGGCCCGCCGGAACCACTCCCTAGGACAAGGACCTCGTTCATGAACTCCGACACGCGGTACACGCGCACCGACCAGGACGTCCGGGAGGTCAACCGCACGATGTGGTCGTACGGGGAGTACCGGCACGTCGCGGACCTGCTGCGGCCCGGCGCCGTCGAGCTCGTCGGGCGGCTCCGGCCCGGCCCGGGGACCCGCCACCTCGACGTCGCGACCGGCAACGGCAACGTGGCCCTGCTCAGCGCCCAGCGCGGAGCGGACGTCCAGGGACTCGACCTCACCGACGAGTTCTTCCCCGAGGCGCGCGAGCGCGCCGAGCGTGCCGGGGTGACGATCGGGCTGCACCGGTGCGACGCCGAGGACCTGCCGTTCGCCGATGCCTCCTTCGACCTCGTCACCTCCACCTACGGGGTCCAGTTCGCCCCCGGGCACGACGCCGCCGCGGGCGAGATGGCACGCGTGTGCAAGACGGGCGGCCGGGTCGGCATGTGCAACTGGACGAGCCGCAGCTGGACCGCCCACTTCCAGGAGATCCTCTCGTCCTACTTCCCCTCTCCCGCCGGACACCAGGGGCAGCCGATGCTCTGGGGCGACGAGGGCTACCTCGCCGAGCTGTTCGGCCCGGACTTCGAGATCATCGCCGAGCGCCGCCACCTGTGGTACCCGTTCGCGGACGCCGAGGCGCTCGTCGCGTTCTTCGAGTCGTGCTTCGGGCCCTGCATCGCGGCCCGCACCTCCATCTCCCCGCCCGGCCGCTGGGCCGAGCTGCGCGCCGAGATGGTGGAGATGACCCGGTCCTTCGTCCGGTCCGATGACCGCGGCACCGGCGTCCCCGTGGAGTACCTGCTGGTCGTGGCGCGGAAGAAGGGGGACCGGTCATGACCTTCGCGACGCCCGTCCCCGGCCGGCTGCCGATCTCCGCCGCCGACCGGGCCGCGGCCACCCGGGCCGCGCTGACCCGGACCGAGCCCTACGACCTGACCGACGCGGTGATCACCCACGCGCGGCGGTGGGCGGCGCGGAGCCCCTGGCGGCCCGCCGTCCAGGAGACGGGCGGCGCCCTCGGCTACGCCGCGCTCGTCGCGCGGGCCGACGCCGCGGCCTCGGCCCTGGCCGCGCGGGGGGTCCGCGCGGGCCAGGTCGTCGCCGTCGGCGGCGGACGCGGCGGCGACGTCATCGCCGCGTTCCTCGCCCTGGAGACGCTCGGTGCGGTCTACCTGCCCATCGACCCGGCCTGGCCCGCCGAGCGGATCGGCGGCGTCCTCACCGACAGCGGCGCCGTCCTGCTCGTCCTCACCGGCGACACCGCGGACCACGGATCCCTGCCGGACGGAGCCGACACGGCGGGCTGCCCCGCGACGCCGATGCCACGGGACGGAGACGCCGTCGAGGCTCCCGCGCCCCGGCCGCTGCCACCGGCCCCGGACGAGGTCCGCTACGTGATCTACACGTCGGGCTCGACGGGCCGTCCCAAAGGCGCGCTGGTCGAGCACCGGGGGATGCTGAACCACCTGTGGGCCAAGGTCGCGGACCTCGGCCTGGACGGCGCCGACCGGCTGGCCCAGACGGCGCCGCTGGGCTTCGACATCTCCGTCTGGCAGATGCTCGCCCCGCTGCTCGTGGGCGGCACCGTCCAGATCTACTCCGACGACGAGGCGCGCGACGGGACCCTGCTGCTGTCCCGCGTCCGCGACCGAGGCACGACCGTGCTGGAGATCGTCCCCACGCTGATCCTCTTCCTGCTCGACGCGCACGGCACGGCCTCGGCGACCGGTGACGTGGCTGGCGACGTAGCCGGTGACGCTGCCGGGCTCGGCGGGCTCCGGTGGATGATCGGCACCGGGGAGGAACTGCCGCCGGCGCTGGCCCGCCGGTGGTGCGCGACCTTCCCTGGGATCCGGCTGCTGAACGCCTACGGCCCCACTGAGTGCTCCGACGACGTGACCCACGCCGTGCTGGACTCCCCGGGCGAGGACGTCCGCCACCTGCCCATCGGCGGGCCCATAGGCAACGTCACCCTGTACGTCCTGCGGTGGGACGGGGACGCCTGGCGGGCCTGTCCACGCGGTGAGGCCGGTGAGCTGTTCGTCGGCGGCGTCGCCGTCGGCCGCGGATATCTCGGCGACCCGGACCGCACGGCCGCCGCGTTCTACCACGACCCGTTCGGCGGGCCGGGCCGGGTGTACCGGACAGGCGACCTGGTGCGCGTACTGGCCTCCGGGGAACTGGAGTACCTCGGCCGCGCGGACCGCCAGGTCAAGATCGGCGGCGTCCGGATGGAGCTCGGCGAGATCGAGGCCGTGCTGGGCGCCCACCCCGCCGTCGCCGCCTGCGCTGTCACCGTGCCCGGCCGGCGGGGCGGTCGCGCCCTCGTCGCCAGGGAGAGCGCCTTCGCCCCCGCCGCGACGCCCCCGGCACGCCTCGTGGCCCACATCGTCCGCGCGACCCCGAACAGCACGCCCGCTCGCGCCGCCTTGCAACTCGCAGGGGAGTTGCGTCGCCATCTGGCGGCCCGGCTGCCGCGGGCGATGGTCCCCCAGGAGATCGTCGAGCTGGACCGGCTGCCTCTCACCCCGAACGGCAAGGTCGACCACGCGGCGCTCGCGGCGGCGGCCCGGCGAGGTCCGCGGGCTCCGGCATGGTCCGCGTCCCGGCCGAGCCGATCGGGACCGGAGCGGTGTCGGCCTGGGCGAGGTCGATCCCGCCGCCCTCGGCCGTCGAGACGCCGGCCCGGGAGACCCCGGGCGACCTGCCTTCGGGCGCCGGCGCGGTGGCGGACGCCCCGTCCTTGTCGGTGAGCGGCGGTGACGCGGCCGCACGGGTCTCGATCCTCGGACGACCCTTGCTGCGGCGCGGAACGACCCGCATCGTCACCTCCCCGGCTCTTGATCTCCTCAGTCTGTCAGGACGAGCGGGGGCCGCGCATCGTGCCTGGCCTCGGTGGACGACCCGTCCAGAACGCTCCGAACGGACCGCCCTGAACGCGCGAGCCGAGGCGACGGGCACGCCGGCCACGGGGCGGCACCGCCTCGTCCCGTGGCAACACTGCCCCATGAGAGCGCTTTCATACGGGCGAAGGCCCGCTCCGGCCGAACCGGAAACGGACCTCCACCACTCACCAGGCCAAACCAACCCAAAAAACACGCGCCACGAAAAGGACCTCAGCCGTCACACGAAGCGATTCGCGCTCGCACAAGCACGGTCACGTAGCGAGCCGCTAGGCGAGCGCAGTGGGCCGGGATTGAAATCAAATCCTCCACGTGTCGCCGCTGCCGAGCAGCGCGGCGAGGTCGCCCTTGCCCTGTTGCTCGACGGCCTCGTCCAGCTGCTCGCGCATCAGCTCGTCGTAGGACGGGCGGTCGACGTCGCGGAAGATGCCGATCGGGGTGTGCTCGAACGCCGGGGAGTCCAGCCGCGACAGCGCGAACGCCTGCGACGGGTCGGGGTTGTGGGCGTCGTGCACGGCGATCTCCGCCGGGTCGGCGTCCGCGACGTTCACGACCTCGAACGAGCCGGTCGGCGTGCGGCGCAGCGCCTTGGTCCGCTCGGCGCCGAACACGATGGGCTCGCCGTGCTCCAGCCGGACGGTGACGTCGTCGCGGACGGCGGCGTCCTTCAGGGGTTCGAACGCGCCGTCGTTGAAGATGTTGCAGTTCTGGTAGATCTCGACGAGCGCGGTGCCGCGGTGCTGGGCCGCGGCGCGCAGCACCGACTGCAGGTGCTTGCGGTCGGAGTCGATCGTGCGGGCGACGAAGGTGCCCTCCGCGCCGATCGCCAGCGACAGCGGGTTGAACGGGGCGTCCAGCGAGCCCATCGGCGTCGACTTGGTGATCTTGCCGATCTCGGAGGTGGGCGAGTACTGGCCCTTGGTGAGCCCGTAGATCCGGTTGTTGAACAGCAGGATCTTCAGGTTCACGTTGCGGCGCAGCGCGTGGATCAGGTGGTTGCCGCCGATCGACAGCGCGTCGCCGTCACCGGTGACGACCCAGACCGACAGGTCGGGCCGGGACGTGGCGAGGCCCGTCGCGATCGCCGGCGCGCGGCCGTGGATCGAGTGGAACCCGTAGGTGTTCATGTAGTACGGGAACCGCGACGAGCAGCCGATGCCGGAGACGAACGTGATGTTCTCCCGGCGCAGGCCCAGCTCGGGCAGGAACGACTGGACCGCGGCGAGGATGGCGTAGTCACCGCAGCCGGGGCACCAGCGCACCTCCTGGTCGGTCTTGAAGTCCTTCAGGGTCTGTTTCCCGTCGGCCTTCGGGACCAGGGAGAGCAGCGATCTGCCGTTCCCGCCGGCTCCGGCGACGCCGTTGCCGTTGACGCCGTTGTCACTCACTGTCGATCACATCCTGGATGACGCCCTGGAGTTCCTCGGCCTTGAACGGCAGGCCGCGGACCTGGTTGTAGCCGATCACGTCGACGAGGTACCGGCCGCGCAGCAGCAGCGCGAGCTGGCCCAGGTTGATCTCCGGCACCACGACCTTGTCATAGGACCGCAGCACCTCGGGCAGGTTGGCCGGGAACGGGTTGAGGTGGCGCAGGTGCGCCTGCGCGACGCGGTGGCCGGCGTTGCGGACGCGGCGGACGCCGGCGGAGATCGCCCCGAACGTCCCGCCCCAGCCGAGCACGAGCACCCGCGCCTCGCCGGACGGGTCGTCCACCTCAAGAGGCGCGATGTCGCGCGCGATGCCGTCGACCTTGGCCTGGCGGAGCCGGACCATCGTGTCGTGGTTCGCCGGGTCGTAGGAGATGTTGCCGGTCCCGTCGGCCTTCTCCAGGCCGCCGATCCGGTGCTCCAGGCCCGCCGTGCCCGGGATCGCCCACGGCCGGGCGAGGGTCTCCGGGTCGCGCCGGAAGGGCTGGAAGTCCTCCTGGCCGGGCGGCGCGAAGTTCGGCTCGATCGCCGGCAGCGACGCCACGTCCGGCAGCCGCCACGGCTCGGACCCGTTGGCGAGGTAGCCGTCCGACAGCAGGATGACCGGGGTGCGGTACTTCACCGCGATCCGCGCGGCCTCCAGCGCCGCGTCGAAGCAGTCCGACGGCGACCGCGGCGCGATCACCGGGACGGGCGCCTCGCCGTTGCGGCCGTGCATGGCCTGCAGCAGGTCGGCCTGCTCGGTCTTGGTCGGCAGGCCCGTCGAGGGGCCCGCCCGCTGCACGTCGATGACCAGCAGCGGCAGTTCGGTCGCGACGCCGAGGCCGATCGTCTCGCTCTTCAGCGCGATGCCGGGCCCGGACGTCGTGGTGACGCCGAGGGACCCGCCGAACGAGGCGCCGAGCGCCGCGCCGACCGCGGCGATCTCGTCCTCGGCCTGGAACGTCCTGATCCCGAAGCGCTTGTGCTTGGACAGCTCGTGCAGGATGTCGGACGCCGGCGTGATCGGGTACGAGCCGAGGTAGATCGGCAGGCCGCTCTGCTGGCCCGCCGCGACCAGGCCGTACGCCAGCGCGACGTTCCCGGTGATGTTGCGGTACAGGCCGGGCTCGTGCTCGGCCGGCTTGATCTCGTACCGCACCGAGAACGCCTCGGTGGTCTCGCCGTAGCTCCAGCCCGCCTGGAACGCCGCGATGTTGGCCTTCATGATCTCGGGCTTGCGGGCGAACTTCTTCTCCAGGAACGTGACCGTCCCCTCGGTGGGCCGGTCGTACAGCCACGACAGCAGCCCGAGGGCGAACATGTTCTTGGCGCGCTCGGCGTCCTTCTTGGAGATCTCGAAGCCGGCCAGCGCGGTCACCGTCATCGAGGTGAGCGGCAGGGAGTGCACCCGGTACTCGGCGAGGGAGCCGTCCTGGACGGGGTCGGCGGCGTAGCCGACCTTGGCCAGGTTGCGCTTGGTGAACTCGTCGGTGTTGACGATCAGGTCGGCGCCGCGGGGCAGGTCGCCGAGGTTGGCCTTGAGCGCCGCCGGGTTCATGGCCACCAGGACGTTGGGCGCGTCGCCCGGTGTGAGGATGTCGTGGTCGGCGAAGTGCAGCTGGAAGCTGGACACGCCGGGGAGGGTGCCGGCGGGGGCGCGGATCTCGGCCGGGAAGTTGGGCAGCGTCGACAAGTCGTTGCCGAACGCGGCCGTCTCCTGGGTGAAGCGGTCGCCGGTCAGCTGCATGCCGTCGCCGGAGTCTCCGGCGAAACGGATGATGACGCGGTCGAGTTGCTGGACCTGTTTGGTCACAGAGGAAGACCTCCTCGACGGGCAGCGCGGATCACGGGGGAGGCACCCGGGATCGTGACGCTACTTAGGCTTACCTTCATGGTATGTCCGGGTTGGAATGCTCTCTTCGGGGGACGGGAGGCCGGCGTGGAACGACGGCACGGACCCGTTCGCGCCCGCCGCCTGGCCCCTTGATGGTCACCGGTCTGAGGAGGGATCGACCGGAGACCGTCACTCCGCCCGTCATGTGACGTCCCGCTCCAGGGAGGTCGCCGTCCCTAACACAAGACGTATCACCTCGGCCGGGCTTTCACTCGGCTCTCCTGAATACGGGCAGGTCCTATCCGGTTGTACGACCTGGACGGCTCCCCGGGTTCACCGCGAACACAGGCAGCTGGCCTGGCGGCACAGGTCGACGTGGAGCCGCCGGACCAGCATCGCCGGGATCGTCGGGGAGTCGGAGCTCCCCTGGGGCACGGAGTTCACGACCCGCAGTCTAGACAGGGCCAATTTAGTTCTGATAAACCGGCCCCAATGTCGGCCCGGTGGGCTCTGGCCAGTGTATTCACCGGCCGGGGGGCGGTTCACTCCTCGTCCGGGCCGACCGCGGGCGCCGTCGTGCGCGCCTTCGCGGGCGTCTTGGGCACGTTCCCGGCCGGGGGCCGCTTCGCCTGGGCGCCCGCCTTCGCGCCCCGCTCCCGGTCGACCGCCGCGAGCAGGCCGGGGACGCGCGAGGCCGCCACCGCCTCGCCGACCACCCTCGCCCGCGCCTCGTAGGGGTGCCGGCCGGGCTTGTCGAGGGCGGAGTGCATCCAGACCCGCCACGCCCGTCCGGTGACCAGGCAGCGCAGGACCAGCCTCCGGTTGGACGGCACCGGCCCCGCCCCCGTGCAGGTACCGAGCGGCCGCCCGGCGGACGTGATCGTCGCGAGCAGCGCCGCCCGCGCCCCGTCCGGCACCTGCCCGTCCGGCGACGACAGGGTGGCGGGCACGCTCACGGTGCACCCGCTGGTGTTCTGGTCGCAGTTGACGAAGCTGAGCCTTCCCGGGGTGAAGTGCAGGCCGGGGTCGGCGGCGCCGCCGAGCGCGGCGACGCGCGAGCGCAGCTCGGTGAACAGCGCGGCCGAGTCGGCCAGCGGCACCGCGGTGAACCGCGGCTCGCCCCGCCCGGCCCCCCGCACGCCCAGCAGCCGGTACGGCGCCGCCGCCGAGATCAGGTAGTCCGCGCCGTCCGTCGTGATCCGGCGCGCCCGGACGCCTTGCACGGTCTCCTCGCCCGCCTTCGCGGCCCCCTTGGCGATGCTCCGGGCGATCGACGCGGACCCGAGCACGCCGGGGATGTCGAAACCGGGCATGGACGCGGGCGCCTTCGACCAGCGGTCCGCGTAGTTCTCCGGGTGCGCGTCCTCCCCGGCGTAGTCGCGCCAGAACGCGACGCCCGCCCTGAGGTAGGTCACGCCGTCCACCGCCACGATGTCGGCCTTCGACGCCCCGGCCGTGAGCGTCCCGCTCGCCGTTCCCGCCGGCGTGACCCGCAGGCGCGCCTGGACGGGTCTGCCGCCCACGGTGAGCGTCCCGTCGTAGCGCAGCCCCGCCCCGGTGGCGATCTGCCGTCCCGCCTCCTTGGACCACGCCGGAGGCGCCGCGGGGCGCGGCCTGCCCGGCTCGGTCTCGGACTCGTCCCCGCCGAGGACGACCACGCCCGCCACCGCGGCCACCGCGACCACGGTCACGACCGCCCCCGCGAGCACCAGCACGCGGCGCCGGCCGCCTCGTCCCCGCCCGGCGGGGGGAACGCCTCCGCCACCGGGCCCGTCCACCCCCGGCGGCACGGACCCCTGGCCGAAGGCCCCGCCCTGCGGGCCGGGTTCGGCGGCCCCGCTCACCGGGGCGTTCATGTCCTGTGGGTAACCGGCGAAGTACCCGCCCTGTGAGGTGGGGTCGCCTTCCTCGACGGGCCCGCCGATCGGGGGGTTCGCCTCCTGTAGGGCGGGGCCTCCCGCGAAGTAGCCGCCTTCAGGGGCGGGGCCCTCCGGTAGAGGGGCCATGGGCCGGGCCACGGGCGGGCCGTCGGGGGCACCTCCCAGCGCAGGGTTCGCGGCCTGCTCCTCCAGGGCGCCCGAGGGGAACAGCGGGGCCGTGTCGCGACGGGGAGAGCCCGGGCCGGGACGGGCCCCGGCGACGAGCCGGTCCCCGGGTGCCTCGGCGGCGGGGCGGCCCGCGACCAGCTTGTCGGCGGGGTGGGGGGCCGTCGGGGACGACCCGTCCTGTTCAACGCTCACTGGGCGCTCACTCTGCTCGCTTCCGGGCCGGTTCGGCCCACTCGTGTCGGACGCAAGGGTGGCCGCCCGGGGCGCCGGCCCGCCCACCCAGAGCACAAGAGTGCCCGACGACGCGCCCCCGCGGAGCGGGTACGGCGCATCGCCGGGCACCGGGACGGCGGCGGGAGCGGCGCGCGGTGCGCCGCCCCCCGCGGCCCTACTCGCTGTCGAGCCCGTTCTGCAGGGCCTGCACCTCGCTGGACGTGGCGCCGATCACCTTGTACTCGGCGTGCTTGTAGTACGTGCCACCCGTGGCCTTGGCCCAGCTCGTCCAGGAGCTGCTGGTCACCCGGCAGCTCGCCCAGACCGAGGTGGTGCTGGTGATGGTGATCCTGGACGTGCAGTTGCCGAGGTCGCGGCCGGTCAGCGTGCCGGCGGTGAGCCGGAACCGCACGTCGATCGTCACCGGCGTCTCCGAGCCGAACGGCGGCCGGATCTTGGCCTCGACGGTGCAGCCGGAGTCGCCGTTGCAGCCGCCCTTCTTCCACTCGTCCACCGTCGGGCGCGCCGAACCGTCGAAGGCGTCCTTCAGCTCGCCCATGCTGGTGCGCATGTCCGAGATGATGGACGCCGCCTGGCTAGCGGACTTCGCCGTGACGTCGAGCGCGACCCGCGGCGTGGTGGCCTCGTACCGCAGGAGCTGCGCGTCGTCGGCGTCGGTGATGTAGAGCGTGGAGGAGAAGGTGGTGAACTTCAGCGCCTTCTTACCCTGCCATGTGGACTTGGTCGGCTTGACCTTGGCGGTGGCCGCCGAGCGGAGCTTGTTCGCCAGCACGGCCGGCGTCAGCTCCTGCTTGAAGTCCACGGAGAGCTTGTCGGCGCTGAGGCGGCCCCACTGGTCGCCGGACCCGAGGTAGTACGGCGTCTCGCTACCGGAGATCTGCTTCCGCCAGTAGGCCGCGCCGGCCTTGAGGAACAGCTTCCCGTCGGCCGACAGCAGCGTGACGCTGTCGGTGTTCCAGGTGACGGGCCCGGTCGCGCGCCCGCCCTTGGTGACGTTCAGCTCACCGTTGAGCGTATCGGCGCCGCCGCCGAAGTTGCCCTTCAGGCCGACCGCTCGGGCCGCGGCCATGGTGTCGGCCGCGGCGTTCAGCTTGTCCTCGGGCGACTTGCCACCGCCGGAGGCCAGCACGAACACGGCCACCCCGATGATCAGGACGAGTACGACGACACCGCCGACGATCGCCGCGATCAGCGCTCCGCCGCCGCCTCGGCGGGGCGGCGGCGGCATGCCGGGCATGCCCGGCGGCGGGGGATAGAACGGCGGCGGGGTTCCGGGGCCGCCGAAACCACCGGGTGGGGGCGGGGGTGGTGCTCCGCCGGGTCCGCCCGGGACCCCGGGCGCCCCGGGCCCCGTCGGCCCGCCGGGCCCGGCGGGCGGTGGCGGCGGAGGCCAGGAGGCACCCCCCGGGGATTCCCATCCCGGGCCCGGGGGAGGCGGAGGGTTGCTCATCCGGTCACGTCCTTCCAGGTCAAACTGACCCCAATGCAGCATCCAGTGTGCAGCAAAACAATGACATTGTGATCCTCCGGGTAGGAGGTACGACGTCACACTCCCGCATACATCGGTCGGGGATACTTGATGGGACGCCGACCGGGAGGCTTTTGTGCGGAACTATTTCGACTCCTACATCGTCTTGGTGGCCCTGCTGCTGGTCGGTGGCGGCATCGTCGGAGGCGGGCTCACCGCCAACCGCCTGCTGCGCCCCGACCGGCCCACCCTGGAGAAGCTCACCACCTACGAGTGTGGCGTGGATCCGGTCGGTGAGGGGTGGGCACATTCATACGTCCGTTACTACGTCTTCGCCTACCTGTACGTGGTGTTCGCCGTGGATGCGGTGTTCCTGTTCCCCTGGGCGACGGTCTTCTCCGCCCCCGGCTACGGGCTCACCACACTCGGCGAGATGTTCGTCTTCCTGGCCTTCCTCGCCGCCGGTCTCGCCTACGCGGGCAGGAAGGGCGTCCTCTCCTGGGTCTGAGCCCCTGGCGCGATCGGCGAGGGCTGTAAGAATGCGAGGGTGAGCACCATCGATCTCCCGCCGCCGAGCGTCGGGCCGCTGTCGCGGCTGGCGCCGAAGCCGATCAAGTTCGTGCTCAACTGGGGCCGCCGGTACTCCCTCTGGGTGTTCAACTTCGGGCTGGCCTGTTGCGCGATCGAGTTCATCGCCACCTCGATGAGCCGGCACGACTTCATCCGCCTCGGCGTCATCCCCTTCGCGCCGGGTCCCCGGCAGGCCGACCTGATGGTGGTGTCGGGGACCGTCAGCGACAAGATGGCCCCCGCCGTCCGCCGCCTGTACGAGCAGATGCCCGAGCCCAAGTACGTCATCTCGTTCGGTGCGTGCTCCAACTGCGGCGGCCCGTACTGGGACTCCTACTGCGTGACCAAGGGCGTCGACCAGATCATCCCCGTGGACGTGTACGTGCCGGGCTGCCCGCCGCGTCCCGAGGCCCTGCTGCACGGCATCGTCCACCTCCAGGAGAAGATCGCCGGCGAGTCGCTGGGCGAGCGCTACGGCGGCGGCGAGCCCATCACGCCGCCGCCCCCGCCCCGTCCGTTCTCGGCGACCGTCCTGCGCCGTCCCCTCCAGCCCCCGCCCGACGACGCGGCTCCCGCCGGCGACACCGCCCCGGACGACGCGGCGCCCGCCGAGACTCGGCCCGTCCCGCCCGCCGAGGACGGGCGAGGGCGCGAGGAGGGCCCCGGCGTTGAGGAGGCGGCGCCTCCCGGCGGCGAGACGGAGGGCTCGGCGGAGGCCACCCAGCCGGTTCCGCCGGTCGAGGCGTCCGCCGAGACGCGGCCTCTCCCGCCCGTCCGGGACGAGGCGGGCCGGGCCGGTGAGCCGGAGGCGCCCGCCGCGCGGCCGTCGGAGGCGGTGACGCAGCCGGTCCCACCGGTCACGGGCGAGGAGAAGGCCGCCGAGGAGCACCCGGCCGGCGAGACCGCGCCGCCGCGGGCCGGCGGCGGACGAACGGACGGGCGGACGCGGCGCGGCCGCGACCACGACCCGTCGATCATCCCCGGCCTCGTGGAGGACGCGCACGACGACCAGATCGGGCGGAGCCGGTGAACGGCGCGCCGCAGGACGCCGCCGCGGCGCTGGCCGACGCGTGGGCCGCGCGGTTCGGCGCGGACGTCACCACCGAGGAGACGGCCGGCGGCCTGGCGGTCGGGATCTCGCCCGAGCACTGGGTCGCGGCGCTGACGTACGCGCGGGACGAGCTGTCCTGCGCTTTCTTCGACTGGCTGACCGGGGTCGACGAGCTGGAGGAGGGCTTCGCGGTCGTCGCGCACGTGTACTCGCTGGAGCGGCGGCACCACCTCCTCATCCGCACGCGCGTGCCGCGGGCCGATCCCGCGCTGCCGACCGCGACGGGCGTCTACCGAGGGGCCGCGTGGCACGAGCGGGAGACCTTCGAGATGTTCGGGGTGGTGTTCGAGGGCCATCCGCATCTCGTCCCGCTGCTGCTGCCGGACGGGTTCGAGGGGCATCCGCTGCGCAAGGACTTCGTGCTGGCCGCGCGCGTCGCCAAGCCGTGGCCGGGGGCCAAGGAGCCGGGCGAGTCGGGGCACGGGGCGCCGAGCCGGCGCCGGGTGCGCCCGCCGGGGGTACCGGAGGAGGGCGCGTGGGCCGCGGCGGCGGACCGGCGGGTCCGCCCGGCGGAGAGGCCGGGGCCCGATGCTTGAGGTCGTCGTCAAGCTCGCGCTGGTCGCCGCCGCGTTCGCCGTCCTGCCGCTGCTGGTGGGGCAGGCCGAGCACAAGGTGATGGCGCACATGCAGGGCCGCCTCGGGCCGATGTACGCGGGCGCGTTCCACGGCTGGGCGCAGCTCGTCGCGGACGGGGTGAAGTTCGCGCAGAAGGAGGACGTCGTCCCGCGGGCGGCCGACCGGTGGGTGTTCAAGCTCGCCCCCGGCGTGGCGCTGGTCCCGTACCTGCTGGTGCTCATCGTGGTGCCGATCGGGCCGGGCGGCCAGGTCGTCCTGGACCTCGGCCTCGGGCTGTTCTTCGCGCTGGCCGTGATGGGCGTCGGCGTGATCGGCGCGATCATGGCGGGCTGGGCGAGCGCGAACAAGTACTCGCTGCTCGGCGGGATGCGCGTCGCGGCGCAGCTGATGTCCTACGAGCTGCCGATGGTGTTCGCGGCGTCCTCGGTCGCGATGGCTGCGGGGACGCTGTCGCTGCAGGGCGTCGTCGGCGAGTGGCGCTGGTGGTGGCTGCCCTGGCAGGCCGTCGGCGCCGTGGTGTTCTTCGTCGCCGGGCTCGCCGAGCTGCGCCGTCCGCCGTTCGACATGCCGGTCGCCGACTCCGAGATCATCTTCGGCCCGTACACCGAGTACGGCGGGCTGCGGTTCGCGCTGTTCATCCTGGCGGAGTACGCCGGGATCGTGGTGCTGTGCGCGCTGACGACCGTCCTCTTCCTCGGCGGGTGGAAGGGCCCCTTCCTGAACACCGAGCTCGGCTGGCTCTGGACCTCGCTGAAGGTGGCGGTGCTGGCGTTCCTCGTCATCTGGCTGCGGGTCAGCTACCCGCGCATGCGCGAGGACCAGCTGCAGAAGCTCGCCTGGGCCTACCTGGTGCCCCTCTCCCTCGTCCAGCTCGCGGTCACCGGCGTGCTGAAGGTCGTGCTGGGCTGAGCGCGGCTCAGGGCAGGAAGATCGTGTACTCGGCGAGCTGGGGCACGAGGTCGGGCGGGATGTCGGCGTCCACCGCCATCTCCTCGGCGGACACGAACGCGCCCTGGAGGTCGCGGCGGCGGATGACCCGCTCCGTCAGCTCGGGCGTCATGCCGGGCAGCGCGGCGATGATGTGCTGCGGCGCGTGGTTGACGTCGACGAGGCCGCCGTCATCGAAGGTGCGCGGCGCGTCCGGGCGGCCGATCCGCAGCTCGTGCGCCAGCGCCGGGTCCTCGGCGGCGAGCGCGCGGGCCTCCGCGCGCAGCGTCCGGCGGTACTTGGCGACCTCGATGGCGTGCTCGTTGCGGCGGTTGCGCGGGATCTCCTTCGGGAACACCGACGACCGGACGGCGAACGCGTGCGCCGTCCCCGCGATCCACAGCAGCACGGTCATGAACGAGCCGAAGACGGTGAGGAGCAGGTCCGAGCCGATCATGCCCATCGTGACCAGCGTGGCGAGGCCGTAGCCGGCCGCGGTGACGCCGAGGTTCACGGACTTACGCCGTATCGCCGCGTACAGGAACGAGAAGGGCGTCCCGTACCCGAACGTGATGAACGGGATGAACGCCCAGAGAATCCCCTGGGCGGCGCCCGTCTCGGCCGGTGGGAGCGGCGGAGGCGGCGGCATCGGGTAGGGAGGACGCCAGCCCGGAGCGGGCGGACGAGGCGCCGGAGGGACCGCTCCATGCGGCCCGTAGGGCGGCCGGCCGTGCGGGGGGACGGGTTCCGGACCGTACGGCCCCTCCACAGGGTGGCTCACATGCCCTCCTCACCCGCAGGCCGACATGACCTTGGACCGCCGAGGCCCACGCATGGTTCGACGAACGCGGCACGCGACGCGTTCCCCAGCGGCGCTTCGTACGCAATCATGGGGCCGTGGGACGGCTACCAGGAGGCGGGCTGGCCAAGGGGCTGGCCGTCACGTTGCGGACGATGACGCGGCGCACCATCACGCGTCAGTACCCCGAGGTGCAGCCCGATCTGGCACCGCGCAGCCGGGGCGTGATCGCGCTGTTCGAGGAGAACTGCACGGTCTGCATGCTCTGCGCGCGCGAGTGCCCGGACTGGTGCATCTACATCGACTCCCACAAGGAGACCCTCCCGGCCGAAGGCGGCGGGCGGGCCCGCACCCGCAACGTCCTCGACCGGTTCGCGATCGACTTCGCGCTGTGCATGTACTGCGGCATCTGCATCGAGGTCTGCCCGTTCGACGCGCTGTTCTGGTCGCCCGAGTTCGAGTACGCCGAGTACGACATCGCGGAGCTGACCCACGAGAAGGAGCGGCTGCGCGAGTGGATGTGGACGGTCCCGCCGCCCCCGGCGCACGACCCGTCCGCGGAACCGCCGAAGGAGATCGCCGCCGCCGAGAAGGCCGCCGCCCGCGCCGCCCGCACCCCGCCGGGCGGTCCGCGGACCGGTGGCCCCGGCCCCTCCGGAGGGCCGCAAGCGCCGCCCGGAGGTACCGGATGAACGGCAAGGAGATCGTGTTCGCCCTCCTCGGCGTCGTCACCGTCGGGGCCGGGTTCATGGTCGTCACGACGCGGCAGCTCGTCCACGCGGCGCTGTGGCTGGTGCTGTCGTTCGGCGCGCTCGCCGGCGGCTACCTCGTGCTGACGGCGGAGTTCGTCGCCTGGGTCCAGGTGCTGATCTACGTCGGCGCGGTCGTCGTCCTGCTGCTGTTCGGGATCATGCTGACCCGCGCCCCGATCGGGGAGTCGGCCGACCTGGACTCCGGCAACCGGTGGGTCGCGGCCGCGGTCGCCGCCGCGACCGCCGCGGTCCTGGTCACCGTGATGGTGATGGGCTTCGGCGACACGCGGATGCCCCTGCGCGCGGGCGGCGGGTCGGCGGACGAGCTCGGCGCGGGCGTGTTCCGGACGTGGGTGCTGCCGTTCGAGGTCCTGTCGGTGCTGCTGCTGGCGTCCCTGGTCGGCGCGATCGTGCTGTCGCGGACGGACATCGGCGCCGCTCCCCAGCGTCGCCCCGGCCGTTCCGCCCGTCCGGGGCCCGGCGGTGGGGCCGCTCGTCCTCGCCGAACCGTCCGTCCGGGCAGTGGCGCCGGTGCGGACGCCGGGACCCGCCCAGGCGGCGCGGCGCGTCCTGAGGACGGAGCCGGGGCAGAGACCGGTCCAGGCGGGGATGAGGAGGGCGGCTGATGCATCTCGTCTATCCGACCGTCGTCGCGGCGTTGCTGTTCTCCCTGGGCGTGTACGGGGTGCTGGCGCGCCGCAACGCGATCCTGGTCCTGATGTCGGTCGAGCTGATGCTGAACGCGGTCAACCTCAACCTGGTCGCCTTCGACATCCGGTTCCGCGACCGGCTGCACGGCGGGCAGGTCCTCACGCTGTTCACGATCGTGATCGCGGCGGCGGAGATCGGGCTCGGCCTGGCGATCGTGCTGCTGGTGTACCGCAACCGCCGGACGATCGACGTCGACCGGCTCCGCGCGCTGTCCGAGCACGAGACGGGCGGGGACGAAACGGGCGGGGACGAAACGGGCGGAACGGGCGCGGACGGCGCCATCGGGCGGGCCACGGCCGCGGGGCCGGTGCGGGAGACCGCGGCGGCCGGAGCGGGCCCGGAGCCCCGGCCCGAGGAGGCGCCGTGATCTGGGCGGCCTCGCTGACCATCCTGCTCCCCTTCCTCGCGGCCTTCGCCGGGATGCTCCTGGGCCCGCGGCTGACGCGCCTGCTCGGCGGCTCCCACCCCGGCGCGGGCACGCCGTCCGCCGTCCCCGGCGACGCCGGGCACGAGCCCGGCCCCATCGCCACCGCGCCCGGACGTGACCCGAGGCGGCTGCTGCGCAACGGGCCCGCGCTGATCGCGTGCCTGCCGATCGCCGTGTCGCTGGTCCTCGCGGCGATCGTCGCGCTCGTCGTGTGGCGCGACGCCGGTGAGCGGACGGGCACGCTCACGGTCGTGGACACCGGCTTCGTGCCGGTGCGGGTGGGGCTCCAGGTGGACGGCCTGTCCGCCGTGGTGGGTCTCATGGTGTGCTGCGTGGCGCTGGCCGTCCAGGTGTACTCCGTGGCCTACATGGAGGGGGATCGCCGCTACTCGTCCTACGCCGCCTTCATCTCGCTCTTCACGGCCGCGATGCTGCTCGTGGTCTTCGCGGGGGACCTGATCGTCCTGTACGTGGGCTGGGAGGTCATGGGCATCTGCTCGTACTTCCTGATCGGCCACCACTGGGAGGACCGGGCCAACTCGCGCGCGGCCGTCAAGGCGTTCCTCGTCACCCGGCTCGGCGACGTCGGGTTCCTCATCGGCATCCTCGTCCTCGGTTCGGGCGCCGGGTCGTTCTCCATCGACACCGTCCTGGCGCGGGCCGCGACGCTGCCGCACACCACGCTGACGGCGGCCGCGCTGCTGCTGCTCGCCGGCGTCGCGGGCAAGAGCGCCCAGTTCCCGCTGCACACCTGGCTCCCGGACGCGATGGCGGGCCCCACCCCGATCAGCGCCCTCATCCACGCGGCGACGATGGTCGCGGCGGGCGTGTACGTCGTCGCCCGGCTGTACGAGGTGTTCCTCCTGGCCCCGGCCGCGCTGACCGTCCTCGGCGTCGTCGCGGTGATCTCCATGGTCGGCTCGGCGCTGGCAGCCCTCGCCCAGGACGACCTGAAACGCGTCCTCGCCTACTCGACGATCAGCCAGCTCGGCGTGATGGCGGCCGGGCTCGCGGTCGGCGCGAAGTCCGCCGCGATCTTCCACCTGCTGGCGCACGGCGCGTTCAAGGCGCTGCTGTTCCTCGCCGCGGGCTGCGTGATCGTCACCGCGGGCTCCAACCTGCTGGCGCGCTACGGCGGCCTCCGGCACGGCATGCCGGTCACCTTCTGGTCGATGACGGTCGGCCTGGCCGCCCTGGCCGGGATACCGCCCCTCAGCGGCTGGTTCAGCAAGGACTCCATCATCGAGGCCGCCCAGCACTCCGCCCTCCACGGCGGCATCTACGAGCGCGTCCCGGCGTCCGCTTCGTCCGCTCGTACTCCGGTGCTCAGGGTCGTCTACGACCAGCAGCTCACGCGGGTGGACCTTCCGGTGGGGGTGGCGTGGATCGTCTACCTCGGGTTGCTGCTCACGGCGGCGCTGACGGCGGCGTACGCGACGCGGACGTGGCTGATGACGTTCTTCGGTGAGCCGCGCGGGACGTACGAGGTCCGCGAGCCGTCCCGGATGATGTCGTGGACGGTCGCGGTGCTGGCCGTGCCCGCCGCCGGGCTCGGATTCTTCGGGCTCGCCGCCGAGGAGCTGCGCCCGCGGCCGGGATCGGCGCTGCTCGGCGTCCTGCTGGCCGCGCTCGGCGCGGGCGCCGCCTATCTCATCTGGAACCGTGACCCCGCAGCGGATCCGGCGCGCGCGCTTGGCCCGGCCCAGAAGGTCTTCGCCCGCGCCTTCTACGTGGACGAGTTGTACGCGGCGACCGTCGCCCGGCCCGTCCAGGCCCTGGCGCGGTACGTCGTGCTCGTCGACGCCCGGGGCGTCGACGCGGCCGTCGTCGGCGCCGGGCGCGGCGCGCGGCGGCTCGGCGGCCTCCTGCGGGCACCGCACAACGGGAACCCGCAGACCTATCTCACGGGCCTGCTCGCGGGCGTCGTCGTCATCGTGGCCGGGGTGGTGCTGTTCCTGTGATCTTCCTGCTGATGATGGCGGTCCCGCTGCTCGGGGCGGTGGCGATGCTCGTCCCGGCGGACCGGTTCCTGCCCACCGGCTCCGCGGTCCGCCGGTTCGGGACGGCCGTGTCCGGCGCGACGCTGCTGGTCGCCCTGTCGGCGGTCACCGCGTTCGACTTCGACGCCACGTCCCGTACCCAGCTGGAGGTGAACCGCGCCTGGGCCCCCTCGATCGGCCTGCGCTTCCACCTCGGCGTGGACGGGATCTCGCTGCCGCTGGTCGTGCTGACCGCTCTGCTGACGTTCCTGTGCTTCCTCCACCTGCTGCGGCACGTGCCCGACGGCGGCCGGATCCGGTTGCTCACCGCGCTGCTGCTCGTCCTCGAAGTGGGACTGCTCGGGACGTTCGTCGCCCTGGACCTCGTGCTGTTCTTCGTGTTCTTCGAGGTCGTCCTGATCCCCATGTACCTGGTGATCATCCTGTGGGGCGGGCCGGGACGGCGGGCCGCGGCGTACAAGTTCATCCTCTACACCCTGCTCGGCTCCGGGCTGCTGCTCGCCGGGATGCTCCTCGTCGGCGCGAAGGCGGGCACGCTCGACATGACCGAGCTGGCCCGCCGGCACGGCGCCGGGCTGAGCCACGGCGTGCAGGTCACCGCGTTCGCGCTGATGGCGCTCGGCTTCGCGGTCAAGGCGCCGATGTGGCCGCTGCACACCTGGCTGCCGGACGCGCACACCGAGGCGCCCACCGTCGGGTCGGTGCTGCTCGCCGGAGTCCTGCTGAAGATGGGCACCTACGGGCTGATCCGCGTCGCGCTGCCGCTCGCCCCCGAGGGCGCGCGGACGTGGGCGCCGTGGCTGGGCTTCCTCGCCGTCATCGGGATCGTCTACGGCGCGCTCGCCTGCCTCGCCCAGACCGACCTCAAACGGATGATCGCCTACTCGTCCGTCGGGCACATGGGCTTCGTCCTGCTCGGCATCGCGACCCTCACCCCCGTCGGGGTCAACGCGGCGCTGTTCGGCAACATCGCGCACGGCCTGATCACCAGCCTGCTGTTCTTCCTGGCCGGCGCGGTCAAGGAGCGCTGGGGCACCGGCGACCTCGGCGCGCTCGGCGGCGGGATGCTCGGCACCTCGCCCCGGCTCGCCTCGGTGCTCACCTTCGCGTCCGTCGCCTCGCTCGGCCTGCCGGGGCTCGCCGGGTTCTGGGGCGAGATGCTGGCGCTGCTCGGCGCCTACCGTCCCGGCGCGGGGCTGCCCCGCGAGACGTTCGTGACCTTCATGGCCGTCGGCGGGCTCGGCGCTGTGCTGACCGCCGCCTACTTCCTGCGGCTGCTCTCCCGGCTCACCCACGGCCCCGCCGACGGCACCGCCGCCGCCCGCGGCCCCGTCGCCGCCGTGTCCGCGCAGGAGTACGCGGCGTGGGTGCCGCTGATCACGCTGACGCTGCTGGTGGGGCTGTGGCCCAAGACCCTGCTGGACGTGACCACGGCGCCGGTGCGGGCGCTCCTCGGAGGCGGCTGATGATCCAGGGCATCGACTACGCGGCGATCTCGCCGCCGCTGATCCTCGCCGTCGCCGCGCTCGGGCTGCTGCTCGCCGACGCCTTCGACGTGCCGCGGCGCGTCCTCGGCCTGGTCAGCGGCGGCTCGCTGGCCGCCGCGCTGATCGCCGTCGCCGCCCTGGCGCCCGGCGGGCGGCGCGCCACCTTCTGCCTCCCCGGCGGCCTGCGCGGCGGCGGCCCCCGCTCCTGCTCCTACGTCGCCGACGACTTCACCCTGCTGTTCCAGGGCCTCGTCCTGGCCGCCGCCGTGGTCGTCGTCCTGCTGTCCCTCCAGGAGATCACCGACTCGGAGATCCCCGCGGGCGAGTACCACTTCCTGCTGCTCGCCGCCGTCATCGGCGCGCTGTCGCTGGTCGCCGCCCGCGACCTGATCCTGCTCGTCGTCGCGCTGGAGACGCTGTCGCTGCCGGTGTTCGCGCTCGTCGGCCTGCGCCGATACGACGGGAGATCGTCCGAGGCCGCGCTGAAGCTGTTCCTCGTCTCCGTCGTCTCCGCGGCCGTCATGCTGTTCGGCATCAGCCTCGTCTACGGCACGACCGGCGCCATGCACCTGGACCGGATCGCCCCCGCGCTCGACCGCCTCCCCGGCGACCTGGACCCCGTCGCCGGCGTCGGCGTCGTCCTCGTCCTCGCCGGGTTCGCGTTCAAGATCGCGGCCGTCCCGTTCCACTTCTGGGCGCCGGACGTCTACCAGGGCGCCCCGCTGCCCGTCGCCGCGTTCCTGTCGGTCGTGTCCAAGGCCGCCGGATTCGCCGGCCTCGCGATCGTCCTCGCCCTCGGCTTCCCCGCCTACGGGCACGTCTGGGGCCCGCTCGTCGCCGTCCTGGCGGCGCTCACCATGACCCTCGGCAACCTCGTCGCGCTCCGCCAGCGCACCGCCATCCGGCTGCTCGCCTGGTCGTCGGTCGCCCAGTCGGGGTACATGCTCGCGCCGCTGTCGGTGGGCTCACACCGCCTCCCCGAGGCCGTCGCCGCCACCACCGCCTATGTCGCCCTGTACGCCGTCATGAACCTCGGTGCCTTCGCCGTCGTCACCGGCTTCCACCGGCGCCCCGGCGCCCGCTCTGACGCCCGCTCAGCCGCCCGCTCGGACGCCCTCGACGACTACCGCGGCCTCGCCCGCCGCAACCCCGCCGTCGCCGCCGCCCTCGCCTTCTTCCTCATCTGCCTCGCCGGGCTGCCCCCCGGCGTCATGGGCCTGTTCGCCAAGGTCGTCGTGTTCCGCGCGACCGTCGCGGGCGGCGTCACCTGGCTCGCCGTCGTGATGGCCGTCAACACCGTCATCGGCCTCTACTACTACCTCCTGTGGGCCGCCCGCCTGTTCGCCGCGCCCGAGGGCGAGACCGGCGACGCCGTCCCCGGCCTGCCCGTCCGCGCCGCCGTCACCGCCACCGCCGCCGGCGCCGTCGTGCTGTCGGCCGCCCCGCAGATCGTCCTGCAGACGGTGTCGCAGGTCAGCTGAGCCGGGGAACGTTCAAGCAGGTCAAACCGTTGATACCGCGGGGACGAGACCACGGGGAGGCAACGGGACGTGCGGTTCAACGGCGTCAGGACGGCGGCACTGATCGGTGCGCTCTCGGCACTGATGCTCGCCGTCGGCTGGACGTTCGGCGGCGGCGCCGGCCTCGCCGCCGCGCTGGCGATCGCGCTCGCCGTCAACGGCGCCGCCTACGTGTTCAGCGACCGCATCGCCCTGCGCTCCATGCGCGCCCACCCGGTCGGCGAGGTCGAGGCGCCGGTGCTCTACCGGCTCGTCCGCGAGCTGGCGACCGCGTCCCGGCAGCCCATGCCGCGCCTGTACGTGTCGGAGACCCGCCAGCCCAACGCGTTCGCCACCGGCCGCAACCCGCGCAACGCCGCCGTCTGCTGCACCCGCGGCATCCTGCACATCCTGGACGAGCGGGAACTGCGCGCCGTCATCGGCCACGAGCTCTCCCACGTCAACAACCGCGACATCCTCATCTCCTCCGTCGCCGCCGCGATCGCCACCGTCATCACCTACCTGTCCCACCTGGCGATCTTCCTGCCGATCGGCCGCGCGGACGACGACGACGGCCCCGGCGTGCTCGGCGCCCTGCTGATGCTCGTCCTCGGCCCCGTCGCCGCCGCCGTCGTCCAGATGGCCATCAGCCGCACCCGCGAGTTCGCCGCGGACGCCGCCGGCGCCCGCCTCACCGGCGACCCCCTCGCCCTCGCCTCCGCCCTCCGCAAGATCGAGGCGGGCACCCGGGCGATGCCGCTGCCCCAGGACCCCGAGCTCGCCACCACCAGCGCCCTGATGATCGCGAACCCGTTCCAGGGCCTCGGCATCGGCCGGCTGTTCTCCACCCACCCCCCGACCGCCGAGCGGATCGCCCGCCTGGAGCGCATGGCGGGCCGACACTGAGGCGTGCCCGGACGCCCTAGGGCAGCGTCATGACCACCGGCCCGTCCGCGGTGATCGCCACGGTGTGCTCGAAGTGCGCCGCGCGGGACCCGTCCGCGGTGGCGATCGACCACCCGTCGGCCAGCACCCGCGCGTCGCCGTCGCCGCCCTCGTGGAACATCGGCTCGATCGCGATCGTCAGGCCCTCCCGCAGCCGCATCCCCCGCCCCGGCCGCCCGACGTTGGGCACCGGCGGGTCCTCGTGCATCTCCGTCCCGATCCCGTGCCCGCCGCAGCCCTCGAGGATCCCGTACCCCGCGGCCCGCGCCGTGCCCTCCACCGCGGCCGACACGTCGCCCATCCGCCCGCCCGGCACGGCCGCCGCGATCGCCCTGTCCAGCGCCTCCCGCGTCGCGTCCACGAGCCGCAGGGCCGCCGCGTCCGCCGTCCCGACGACGAACGACACCGCCGCGTCCCCGTGGTACCCGCCGACCTCGGCGCCGCAGTCCACCGACACCAGATCACCTTCGCGCAGCACCGGCGCGCCAGGGATCCCGTGGACCACCACGTCGTTGACCGACACGCAGATCGTCGCCGGATACGGCATGGGCGCCCAGCTCGGGTGATACCCCAGGAAAGAGGACTTCGCCCCGTGCTCTCGCATGATCCGCGCCGCCACCTCGTCCAGGTCCCGGGGCCGCATCCCCGGTTCGGCGGCCTCTCGCACGGCGTCCAGCGTCAGGCCGACGACCCGTCCCGCTTCCCGCATGACCTCCCACTCGCGTGGGCTCCGATAAGTAACCATGGGGTAGATTATAATACCAGTATTAGAATGCCGCCATGGTTCGCACCCCACTCACCGCAGAGCAGCGCGACCGGGGCAAGGCCCTCGGCCAGGTCCTCCGCGCCGCCCGCGGCCCGCGCAGCGCCGCCGCCGTCGCCCGCGACGCCGGCATCTCCCTCGACACCCTCCGCAAGATCGAACGCGGCGCCATCGCCGCGCCCGCCTTCTTCACCGTCGCGTCCCTCGCCCGCGTCCTGGACCTCGATCTGACGACCCTCGCCCACCGCCTCGACGGCTTCGAGGACCCCGCCGCGGAATTGGCCGGATGAAAGCTGAACCCTTTCGCGTCCCCCCGCGTCATAAGAGTTGCGAGCGCGCCGGCCACTTCTGCGGGGGAGGAGGTCGGCGCGCTCGTCCAGAACACGAACGCTGAGAATCTCACTTTCCGCACCGCTGGCCTGCGGACACGGCGGCCGGGGCCGCTCCGCCTCTTTCGCGGAAGATCTGCCCCGCCGCACTTCTGGGCGAATATAGAAAAATGGCTGGAACGTGCCAGCCGCCCACGCCTGGTCCCCTCAAAGAGGCCCACACGTAGCGCCGGACGACGCCATGTGAGACCGTCGTGCGCGACGGCGGGCCGGCACCGCGTCCCGCGACACCGGTCGTGCAGGCCCCGTTAACCGTACGGGCACCTTTGTTTGGGCAGGTCGAGCAAAGGAGCTAACGCAGCGGATACAGTACGTACCCGACCCGTTATCGCGTGCGAGGCACCGTGTTGGTGACGGACTCGCCACCATCACGGGGGACGGCCATGCGCACCGCGGCCCAGGACACCGGAGCTCACCCCGACGCGCACGTGCGGCTGGGGGCGCTGACGTCCAGGCTCCACGCCTACGGCCTGCACACCGTCCTGCAACGCCGCCGCCTGACCGTCGTCAACCCGAACCGGCCCGGCTGCTGCGCCGCGTCCCCGCGTCCCGCCGACACGATCACCTGCCGTCCCCGCCCGGACGACGGCGGCCGCCTGTGGTTCTTCACGTCCTGGGGCACGCCGATCACCGAGGCCTGCCACATCATCGACGCGGCCCTGACCATAGCCTCCACCCTGAACGGCAACGGCCACCCGGCCACGCACCGCGAGAGCACCTCACGCCCATCGTGACGGCGACGTCCGCCGGAGCGCTGAGGGGAAGACAACCGGGAGGGGCAGGCGCAGGTGGGAGCGCCTACCCCGCCACACCTACCGGTAGTTGACGAACTGCAGCGCCACGTCCAGGTCCTTCCCCTTCAGCAGCGTGATGACCTCCTGCAGGTCGTCCTTCTTCTTGGAGCTGACCCGCAACTCCTCACCCTGGATCTGAGCCTTGATCCCCTTCGGCCCCTCATCCCGGATGATCTTCCCGATCTTCTTGGCGTCGTCCTGGGCGATGCCCTCCTTGAGACCCACGCTCAGCTTGTAGATCTTCCCGGACGGCCTCGGCTCCCCGGGATCGATCGCCTTCAGCGAGATCCCCCGCTTGACGAGCTTGTCCTTCAGCACGTCCAGCACGGCGTTGGCCCGCTCCTCGGAGTTCGCCTGGATGTCGATGGCCTCCCCGGACCACTTGATCCCCGCGTCCACGTTCCGGAAATCGAACCGGTTCGCCACCTCCTTGGCGGCCTGGTTCAACGCGTTGTCGACCTCCTGGCGGTCGAGCTTCGAGACGATGTCAAACGAAGAATCCGCCATCGCACACACTTCCCCTCAACAGCACTCTCGCGGTCCTGAGAGCGTAGCGAGGAAGACCCTCCCGCACACCAACCGCCCGCCCCGCCGCCCACCCGGCCCGAACGCGCCCAAGCCCCCGACCTCGGCGCTTCCCGTCCCCCGCGCCCGATGTCACGTCCCCTCCCGCCGTCCGCTATTCTTGCCAGTGCCGTCGCGAGAGCGACGCCACGGCGGGTTGCCCGAGTGGCCAATGGGAGCGGACTGTAAATCCGTCGGCTTAGCCTACGCAGGTTCGAACCCTGCACCCGCCACCCCAGCCGAAACGGCCCCTGACCAGGCAAAAGCAGGTCAGGGGCCGCTCTCGTTCCGTCCGGCCGTCCCTGATCGTTAACGGCCTCATACGGCCGTCCGTATCGAATACGTGCCGAAGTTTCAGAGCTCTTTAGCCTGGTCGCATCGCTGATCCGCCGCTTGGCGTCCTCGTCTTGACCAGCCACGCACTTGGCGTAGCCGCGAAGCAGTACGGCCACGCTGTGCCCGGCCCATTCGGCGACCTGAGCCGCAGGCACACCGGCGCCGAGCCAAGTCGAGACGGCCGCGTGCCGCAGGGCGTACGGAGTCTTGGCCAAGAGCGAGGCCGCCTCCCGCTCGCTCAGCGCCGTCTCTCGCGCCTTGTGTCAGGCACCGAGGTACGCCCGGTCGGTCATAATCCCGCCGCGCGGCCCGACGACAGCCGGCCTTCCGCCGGGATGTTGAATTCCTTGATGTGGTGGCGCAGCAGCGTGACGAGTTCCGGGTGGATCGGCACGGACCGGGTCTGACCGGGTGCCCGGTGCTTGAGCGGTTGCCGGTCCCGCGGCTTGCCGCTGTCCGTCCACCGGGAGCCGCTACGCGGTTCGGCGTGCGTCAGCCGCATCTCGCCCCATCCGTCATCCGGCAGGCTCACGAGCGCATCACGCCGCAGGTCCACCGCTTCCTCAGGACGGAGCGCGGCGTAGTACATGACGGCGAAGAACGCGACCATGCGCTCGCCGCGCTTTCCCTGGCTGCGGACCGCGTCGAGGAGGCGGCGGCCCTGGTCGGGATTGGCGACCACCCGAAGGTCAAGGGTTTGCGCGATGCGTGGCCGGGGCCACTTGATCAGGGGCAGAGGATTGACCGACAGAAGACGCTGCTCGCATGCGTACTCCATGACGTTGTTGAAGTCCGCTTGCCTGCTGCCGGCGACCGTCCCGCCGACGACTCAGTCGGTTGAGGACCTGCCACGCGAGCTACGGCCCCTACCGGTCCGGCGCGAAGCCGCTCATGCCCACCGTATTCCTCTCCAGCCGGCGGACGACCGGTGCCAGGTGCGCAGGTGGCTCGATCTCGCTCGGCTACGGGAGGTAGCCTCCACCTGAGCACCCAGAAGCGACGCGACTTCGGTGTCTCCCTGGGCCTCATCGTTCTCACGTGGGATCGCAACACGCCGTCGATGCCTGGCCAGGAGATGGCAACCGTGGTCTTCACTGCTCCAACAGGGATCGCGAGGTGAGGTCTAGGGCGAGCTGGAAGTCACCTGAGTGTGCTCGAACCAGGGGCTGCGCCGTGCCCTGGGACCCGCGGGTCGGGGCACTCATTCACGCGAAACGGTTTGTCGTGCATTGCCCGCTTCGCACGCGAACGAGCACCATGGGCCGGTACTGACGCAACCGTGTAACCTGTGGCCCGTGTCCAGTTCTGACGAGTTGATCCGGCTTTCACCAGACGAGGCTTTCGTACTGTACGACTTCGCTCACCGCTTGGTCCTCGATATCGCCGGCGAGGAGAGTGAAGCGATCTTTGAGGATCGTGGTGAGTGGTCTGCGTTGTCGAGCGTGCTTGGCCAACTGGAGACACGTCTACCGCAGATCTTCATGCCGGACTATCGCGAACGGCTCCATGCTGCACGGCTGCGCCTACGGCCTCTGGACGACGAATCCAGCGAGGAGTGCAACAAGACCGACGCCCGCTAACAAGGGCGCTAACGGCGGGATCTGGACGGGGCTGGGCGAAGGCAAGACAAAGCCGCCGCGAAAGACTGGCCTGGCAGGGCAGCGGACGGGTCTGGGTGAGTGTGAATCCCGACGAGTGGAGTGCCGGATCGGTCTCGTCTGATAAAACGAACGCCGTTAGCGGCAGCAGTTGGACCCTCTCGTGTCCATGTGGACGGTCACTTGTTAATCGGTCTGTAGTTAGCGGCCCGGCTGCTGGCTTCCGCGGCTCGTTCAAGTAGTGTCCGGTTCGCCTTGAGGGTCAGATCGAGGGTTTCGGTCGCGCGAGGTCCGTAGGACAGCTCAGCCTCGTGATTCGCGGCAATTTCCAGGATCACCTCATTCCCTTGAGTGAGTTCGGCGAGCAGAAGCTCGTTCAAATTCCGATTAGTGGTTTGGTTTTTCCCTGGGCTCCGGTATTGACTGAAGCGCCTGCGCAGGTTTTGTGCTTCTCCGATGTAGGCGTCATGACGGGAGGTGCGGGAGAGTAGCATGCGGTAGATGCCGGGTTCTGCGGGTGTACCTGGCGGGAAAAGCAATTTTCCGTTGTGGTCAACGGTGATATTTCCGATGTGGCACCAGGTCCAGCGGACCGTGACGCTCTCGACTTCAGTGTCCACCGTAGAAGGGTCTCATGGGCTTCCTTGGCGGGGCCACAAGTTCGGTAGGGAGGGTCATATGTTCGCCCTCCCTCGGGGCTGTGCTGAATGCGGACTGAAGTTCAGCCGCGCGGCGTAGGTACCTTCAGGAAGGTTGGGCGGTGGGAGTGCAGATCCGCCGGCTTCACCTTGCAGGTTCGAACCCTGCACACGCTACGACGGTCGAGAGATCCTCTGACCGGCACGAACGGTCAGATGCCGTTCGCTTTCCAGATCCTCCACATGCGAGTCGGAGCCCTCCCAGCGCAGTCGTGATCAGGCGTCGAGCACATGGTCGATCCGCCGGGTCAAGGGCGTCGGCTACGTGGTCGCCGACGGTCACCCGCCCCGGCGCGCCGGGAGTGCGACCTGTTCCGTCCGGTCCCGCCGTGCCGCCCGCCCGTTCGCCCCATCGCTTGTCTCTCACCGAGCGTCAGTACTTATCCGTACTGTGCACCGCATGGGCTACGACCTGCACATCACGCGGAAAGACGACTGGTCAGAGGAATCCGGACCCGAGATCAGCGCCGACGAGTGGGCCGATGCGGTTGCGGCTGATCCTGACTTGGTCATGTGCCAAACAGCGCAGGCCGTCGCAGACGGTCAGGAGTTGATGTACGAGCACAGATGGTTGGCTCAGATGGTGACTCACCCCCGAAGGAGTGAGAAGGGCGCTTGGCTTGACTGGTCGAACGGCCGTATCGACGTGAAAGACCCCGATGACCTCCTGGTGAAGAAGATGCGGCAGATAGCCTGGAGACTGGACGCTCTTGTCCAGGGTGATGACGGCGAGTACTACGACGAGTTCCCCAGCAGCCGGTCCTAATTGCTGAGCGTGCGTGACTGGGGAACCCGTGGTTGCCTCGACCCCTTCTGGAGCCGAGGCCAGCGCGGGAGTCTGACCTGAGAAAGAGCGAGTGATCGGCCTCTGTTGGGATGCCGTAGCCGTGTCTGCCCTCAGAGCGACCTTGAACGTTTCAGTGACAGGCCGGAGTCGTGCATGGCCGGAGGCTTGCTGTAATCAGGCTCCAAGTACCGCCGCGCGTGTGTCATCCAGCCAGCGGCTTTACCATGGGTCCTCATCGCCCCTACGAGGGCTCGTAACGGTCGTCTCCAGCACTTGCGGGGCGTAGTCGCCAAGTCCTCATCGCCCCGGGGAATCGCAAATTTGGGCCCGAGGAGCCGGAAGCCGCTTGAGCAGGTTCGAACCCTGCGCCCGTCACACCAGCCGAAACGGCCCATGACCAGGAACGACCTGGCCAGGGGCCGTTCTTGTTCCGTCCGGACGTCTCTGACCGTTCAAGGCGTCTTACGACTGGCCGGTGCCGACTGGGGCGGTGATCTGGTCGACGAGGGCGTACCAGGGTTATGGAGTCGGTCGACGTGGCTCTCTGAGCTGCACTCGATCTCTGAAGGGCCTCGGTGGCGGCCATGGCCAGTACGCCAGCGCGCTTATTTGGGCAGGGGTGGAAGGGAGCCCAGTGGGATGCACTGCTTCTTGGGACCGGCGACATCGCTCGTGCACATCGTGATCTGTTTGAGTTCGATCTTCTGGGGGATCAGTGTGATGACCGTCGCCAGATGGCCGACCCCGGGCGCCAACTGCTGGGCGCTATCGGCCGCCTCCGCCTCAGCCTCCGAGTTGTCGGCTTCCGAAGTCGGTACGTAGTTCCTCGGGCGCTCCAATGGAGTCGAGAAACACCCCTTGGCAGTGCACCCTGGCCACTGAAGAATCAGAGGCAGGTTGGGGGCGGGCAGGGGGCGGTCCTGCAGCTTCCCTTTGACCTCGACCACGATAGCGGCGTAGAGCTGGCCGGCCGGGGCGGGCTCCCCTTCCTTGACGGGAATCGTGCCGCCCATGATCCCTTGGATCGTGTAGGGGTAGTCGCCGTCGATCGAGAGAAGCGGGCCGGAGGCCGCTGGGATCCTTCCGGTCTGCGCAGGGCTGGCCTTGGGCGATGCCTGCGTTGCGGCTGTCTCGGGCTTCGCTTGCTGCTTGCCCGAGCTGCCGCAACCGGCAGCCAGGAACAGGCTCGCTAGAACTATGGCGAGCGTGCGGTGAGGGTGCACTGACCTAGCCTCCTGAGCTCGGGCACATGGCGCAGGGACATGATCTTAGAAGTCCGAGGCCGTGTCGAATGCGGGTTGAGATACCGAGAGCGGTCGGTAAAGCTGCAGGTCACTGCGGTTTGGTCGAAGGTCGTAAGCTCCGTCGTCGTGGCCTACGCAGATTCGAACCCGCACCCGCCACAGCGACTGAAATAGCCTCTGAACAGCGTAGACGGTCGGAGGCCGTTCGCGTTTTCAGTGACCTCCCACGTGCAACCGGACGCCACCCGCCCTACCGGTTCCGGAATATACGTGGAATGAGTCCGATGGCGGTCTTGCCAGGCCGGGGTCCCCGATGGGCGAAGGGCTCCGGCGCGAACCGGAGCACTTACAGCGCTGTCGTGGACAGTCGTCGAGCAAATTGTCGATCCGCCGGGCGCCCGTTCATGGTGCCCGAGGATGCAGTCGTCACGGTCGGTTCGGGGATCGGTTGAGCGTGCGCTACTGGGGAACCCCGTGGTTCCCCAGACCCCTCCTAGCCCCGAAGGGCACTCCCGCGCGAATCCATCTGTCACGGGTTGCGCGCCGTTCGCGCGGGAGCACCCTCCGGATGGGTCCGTTCGGTTGTGCTCGCCGTCAGACCGGCTCGACTCAGCGAAGGCCAATGAGTCCAGAGGCCGGCGACCGGAGGAGTCGGGAAGCCCAGGCAGGGTGGTTATGAGGAGTGCGCTCCGGGCGCGACAATTACCTGCGTGTTCGTCAACGTGAATCGGCCGCCGCGAGGCGAGCCTTACGCATGTCCGTGTTGCGGGCACCTGACGCTTGAGCGACGTGGCTACTTCGAGATCTGCCCCGTGTGCTTCTGGGAAGACGACGGACAGGACGACCATGACGCCGACGAGAGCCGTGGTGGCGCCAACCGTGGGCTCAGCCTCACCGAGGCCAGGCGAAACTATGCCGCCTACGGAGCGTACGACCGCCGAGTGCTCCGGTACGTCCGCGCTCCCCGCTCGCATGAGTGCGCGCCGCACAGCCAGGCGTAGAGGATCCACTCGGTCCTCTCCGACGCGGCCCACCGCACAGTTCGTCGTGCTCAGCGCACGAGGCGGCGTTTTGGCCGGCGGACGAGGTGCAGGTGACGGCGGCCGTGATCCGCGTGCTGACCGAGGTGTATGTTCTGGAGCGCCGTCAGGGGCTCGGAACCGTAGGGGGCATCCTGGCAGGCCACCCGTGACCTCGGCGCGCATCCGTAGCGACCCGTTGCCGTGGCCGCATGGTGTGAGGCCGGATACCGACGCGCGGACGTTTCCGCGGCCGTTCGAACCATTGACCGCGTAGCCGGTCCGGTGAAAGACCGGCAAAGTGCCGGGGAGGGTTCCCTGGCGGTTCAGCGGCGCAGTCGCGGCGACTCCCGGCCGACCTGACCGGAATCGGGAGTACTGCCTTTAGAAGCTGCGCGGTTTCGGGGCCTCGTCGTGGATATCGCCACTGTGGGCCTCGGGGGACTTGGCGGGTCAGGGCTTGGGGTGGGGTTTGTAGGTGGTGGCGATCCTGGTGGCGCGGGCGTGGAGGGTGGTGCGCAGCCACTGGGGGGCCAGGGCCTCGGCGCTTGTGGCGAGTTGCCAGAGTGCCCATTCGGCGTGTCTCGGGTCTTGGAAGGTCACCGTCAGCCTTAGCCGTCCGTCCGCGTCGGTCTCCTCGGCGAGGACGGCCAGTGCGGTGCCCACCAGGTCTTCCCGGCGCTCTGGACGCATCCGGACCAGTACCGTGACCTGGTCGCCGCCGGTCCGGAAGCGCGTGCTGTGTTCCTGCCAGGCCCGGTCCAGGTCGACCTGGTCCGGTCGTTGTGCGGGTTCGGTGAGTTCCTCGGCGGCCAGGATTCGGGACAGCCGGTAGGTGCGGTCCGCGCCGGACCTCGTGGCCAGCAGATAGCCCTGGTCCCGTACGGTGACCAGGCCGATCGGGTCCACCGTGCGCCACTTCGGGCTCTGGTCCTTGGCCGCGTAGTAGATGCGCAGCCTGTGTCCGGCGAATACCGCATTTCGAACCTCGGCCACTACTGCGTCCGGTATCTCCTGGGCGGCCAGCCGGCGCGAGAGCAGGTCGGTCTCCGGGTCGATGAGCAGTCGCTGGGCCGCGTCCGCCGCGGTGTCCCGGTAGCTCTCGGGCAGTGCGTCGACCACCTTGAGCATCGCCGAGGCGAGGGCCGAGCCGAAGCCGAACGCCTGGGCGCCGCGTCGCGATCCGGCGACCAGCAGGGCGAGCGCCTCGTCGTGGTTCAGCCCGGTGAGCTCGGTCCGGAAGCCGGGCAGCAACGCGAAACCGCCGTGGCGGCCGCGTTCGGCGTACACCGGGACGCCGGCCGCGGACAGCGCCTCGATGTCGCGCAGGACGGTGCGAGTGGACACCTCCAGCTCGCCGGCCAGCGCGGTCGCGGACATCCGGCCGTGCTGCCGCAGCAGCAGCACCAGCGAGACCAACCGGTCGGCGCGCACCCGGGAACTCTACCGAAATACACGACACAGGATGTCGTGATTTGTTGGGAGGCTCATTCAGCGCGACCGAGAAGGCGGTGGTCAACCAGCCGCTTGACGATGAACCGATTGGAGCTGATGCGGCGATGGAACGAACGGCGGTCAACCCTTGGACGTGGTCGCAGGAGCTGGGGTACAACCAGGGTGAGGCCGTATCCGGGCATACCCGGACGCTCTACTGTGCCGGACAGACCGCGATGAGCGGTGACGGCAAGCCCCGGCATGCCGAGGACATGGCGGCGCAGCTGGCGCTGAGTCTCGACAACCTGGAGGCCGTGCTCGGCGAGGCCGGTATGTCCCTGTCGAACCTCGTCCGGCTCAACGTCTACACCACCGACGTCGACCGGCTCTTCGAGCACTACGGGGTGCTGGCAGCGCGGTTGGGCGCCGCCAGGGTGGCGCCGTCCACCACAATGCTCGGGGTGACGCGCCTGGCGATCCCGGCGCTGCTGGTCGAGCTCGAGGGGACGGCCGTCGCGTGATGCGACCCCGCGTCCGGCGGGGGCGGTACGGCAGGGGGTGATCTTGGTGCTCAGGATGGTGACCATCGGCGTCTACGGCTTCGATGGCGAGTCCTTCCTGCAACGACTGCGGGACGAGGACGTTCGCCTGCTGTTCGACGTACGCCAGCGTCGCGCTGTACGCGGACCCGAGTACGCCTGGGCGAACTCGCGGCGGCTGCAGGCGGCCCTCGCCCATGCCCGGATCGCCTACGAGCACCACCCCGAGCTCGCCCCGACCACCGAGCTACGCCAACTCCAGTACGCCGAGGATCGCCGCCAGGGGGTCGGTAAGCGCTCGCGCCGCGAACTCGCCGCCGAGTACGTCCGCCGCTACACCGCCGAGATCCTCGACCACGCCGACCTCACGCGGATCGTGTCGGCTCTGCCGAGTCGTGGGACGGCGGCGCTGCTCTGTGTCGAACGTGATCCTGAGGCCTGCCATCGCTCGCTGATCGCCCAGCGGCTGACCGAGCGGCACCATGTCACGATCGAGCACGTGCGCCCGTTGTGATGCCTGAATTCCTTTGACGTGTCGGCCGAAGAGCAGCGCCGGCCGTTGCGGGAGGGGTGCCGGAAAGGCGGGGTCAGCTTCGCCGCATGTCCTCATATGGGAATCGCCGGCCGCCGCGCAGTGTGGTCGCCACGGTGGTCATCTCGTCTTGAGGTGGCCAGCCCTGTCAGGCTGGGGGGACGTGCTCTTGTGCCGGGTCCCCTGGGAATCTGTAGGCGATCCCGAAGGCGATCCAGGTTCCGTCGGGCCGAGCGTCCAGGTCCCTGATCAGGTCGGCGTCGATGTCCGGGTCGAGGTCGTGCCGCCGCCCGACCGTCAGCGCGTATTGCGCCGGCTGGAACGCTCGGGCGAACCAGCCCGAGGCGTAGGCCCTCACCTCCGCCTGGGTCTTCATCGTCCCCGGTTCGATGAACAGCACTTCGCCCGACCCCCGCACTAGACGAGCGGTCGGTGGCAACCATCCCGCGCCGCCGGCCAATTCGTCCCTGAAGCCCATCCGGCCTCCTCGCAAAGAGCATTCACCCCTTTGTACACCCCTGGACGGCACATCGGGCAGCGCGAGAGGAGAGGCGTTGGTCTTTCAGGACGTCATCGAGGGGTTTTGAAGTACGTCGACCTCAATGCCGCTGTGGGGGAGCTGACGGGCCTTATCGATCCCTCTCCTTACCTTGTGCGGCTCCCTGAGCGGGCCGGTGAATCCGGCGGCCTAGGCGGGCTCGTCGCGAGGTGGGCCGGGTGACGTGCTCTTGCGCGGGATCCGGCGGGACGGTCACATGTCGGCTTCGGGGCTTGGTCTGCGGGTCACCGGGGTGGACGGGGAGCGGCGGGTGGCGGGGGTATAGAGGGCCGTTGCGGTCGCCAGGGCCGTCATCAGGAGGAGGGGGCCTGAGCTGCCGAAACGCTGGCCCAGGGCGCTGGCCGCGGGGATGAGGGCCAGTTGGCCGGCGAAGTTCATCGTGGAGAGCCAGGTGAAGGTCTCCGCGCGGTGTTCCCGGGGGGACGCGGTGACCGCGAGGGCGGACAGCAGCGTCAGGGACGGGGCGATGGCGGCACCGGCGGCGATCGCGAGGGGGATGAAGAGCCAGGGCGAGGACGTCAGGGAGGCGGTGGCGGTCGTGGCGGCGAACCAGGCCGCGAGGGTGACGAGCCTGCCGGACGGGGTGCCCGGCCAGGGGCGGGCACCGAAGATCAGGCCGCCCGTCAGGCTCGCGGCCGCGACGCCCGCCGCGATGAGGCCGAGCAGGTGCGGCTGGTGCCGTCCGGCGGTGTAGGTCGCGATGGCCACGTCGAGCAGGGCCATCGAGGGGATGAGCAGGACGGCGATCGGGAGGAGGCGGCGGACGGCGGCGGCCGACAGCGGGCCCCATGACCACAGGGCCGGGGCACCGGAGGCGGTGGCGTGCCGGAGGGCGGGACCGGTGAGCATCAGCGAGACGCCCGCCAGGGTGGAGAGCCCGGCGATCAGCAGGGGCAGCCACGCGGTGGCGCCGCTCAGGGCCGCGACGAGCAGCGGGCCCGCCAGGTAGACGCCTTCGACGAGGATCGACTCGAAGGCGAGCCCGGTGGGGAGCAGCGACTCCTCCAGCACCTGGGGGAGCGCCGTCCGCAGGGTGGCGGCGGTCGGCGGCGCGGTGGCGCCGGTCACGATGGCGGCGAGCGTGCTGACCGGGAGGGGAAGCCCGCCGGTGGCGCAGGCGGCGAGTCCGATCAGGGCGAGGCAGTGGGCGAGCGCCGCGCCGCCGAGGGCCCGCGCCGGGCCGAAGCGGTCGACGGCGCGGCCCAGCAGCGGCGCCGTGATCACCAGCGGGGCGACGAACGCGCCCGCGAGCAGCCCGGCCCGGCCGACGCCCACGGTCGACTGCCCGAGCAGCAGCAGGGACAGGACGACCATGCCGGACGGCAGCCTGGCCAGGAAGTATCCGGCGAAAAGCCGGCGCATTCCGGGAACGCCGAAGAGAGCCTTGTAGGCCCCCATCCCGAAACGCATCGCCCTCCATTCTCTTCGACACGTCGAGCGCGGGAATCGAGGCGACGGCCATCGCCGATCCAGCGCGGCGTCCCTGACCTGGCTGGTCGTCGAGCCGATGCGGACGGGCCGGCCCGGCGACGTGGCGCTGCGCCGGATGCTCGCGGACGGTCTGGTCGGCCTGCCCCTGGAATCGCCCCTGCGCAACTGGCCCACGCCCGTTCTCCACGCGTGAGACGGGAGGTCCTCGGGGAGGAGGTGGTCCACGGCGGCCGGATGGTGACGTTGGGCGATCGGTTATCGTGGCAGCGATCTGAACGTTCACATTGATATGAAGGTCAAGGGGAGGCGAACGTGCTGATCGGGGAGCTGAGCCGGCGGACCGGGGTCCACGCGCACCAGTTGCGCTACTACGAGACTCAGGGCCTCCTGGAACCCCAGCGGGGGTCCAACGGTTACCGCGAGTTCGGCGAGGACGCCATCCTGACCGTGACCCAGATCAGGAAGCTGCTCGAAGCCGGGCTGTCGACCGAGGACATCGCGTTCCTGCTGCCCTGCGCGACGGGGGCGAACCCCGAACTGGAGCCGTGCCCCGAACTCCTGGACACCCTGTACTCGCGCCTGGGCAAGCTGGACGAGCACATCGAGACGCTCGCCCGCTGCCGCCGTGCCCTCAACGATTACATCGACACCACGGAACGGCATGTGTCGGGGCAGTACGAGCCGTGGGACTCCCCGCGAGTGCAGACCTGCGACTCCCCGCAGGTCCCGGCGCACGCCTGATCACATCGAGGGCCGCGCCAGGCGCGCCGGACGGATGTGTCCGGATGTGGCCTGGCGGCTGTGCCGGAGGGAAAGCCGGTTTAATGGGCTGAGAAGTGTCGGCGGGGTGGGCTAGGGTCCTGGCCGTTGTGATCATTTCCCCCGCGGCAGGAACGCGATGAACCTCGATTTCAATGCTGAGCCCGCCTTCTCGTGGTACGTGGTGATGCTGGCTTTCTCCGGCGTCCTCATGTTCGTGGCGATCTCCGTGGCGGAGAAGCTCAGCGAGCGGCTGATGTACGCCGGTCTGGGGCTGGGCCTTCTCGGCTACGCCGTCTACCTCGCCTTCATTTTCGACGGCGGTACGTACACGATGTTCTACTACGTGTTCGCGGTGCCCGTCATCGCGCTGTTCAAGCTGGGCGCGAGGCTGTTCGGACGGAGCGGCGAGAGCGCCTGATCCCGGTGACCCCCGGCCGCGGCACGCGGCCGGGGGTCGCTCGTTTTGCGGAGCGCCGCGGAGTCGGCGGGGGCGGGAATCCGTCCTGTGGGAACGGTTGCAGCGCGAATATCGGTCTCCATTTGGATCTCCTGAATCTGGGCCGTATCCGGGGCGAGATTCAAGGGCCTTGGTGTTTCTCTATTCGTGGCGTATGTGTCACGTCCAGTGATTTCCGGCGGGGGCTCGCTGTAGGGTGCGTGCCACCGCCGGGGCTCCGGTGAGCGGCGCGTCCGGCCCAGGCGACCCGAACGTGCGCCCCCATCTGGGCTTTTGAGACGGCGGCACGATAGACCTGCACCCGTGCAGGTTTGCTTTGTGAGCGAGGCGACGCCCGGCGGGGAGAACGAGGACTTCGTCGCGGCGGGGCCCGGATGGGTCGTGCTGCTGGACGGGGCGACCGCGCCGCCGGGGGTGGACAGCGGATGCCGGCACGACCCCGCGTGGCTGGCGCGCGGGATCGGCGGGCGGCTCGCGGCGCTGCTGGCGCCGGAGGACGGAAGGCCGCTGCCCGGCCTGGTGGCCGAGGCGATCGAGGCGACGGCGGCGGCGCACGCGGGGACGTGCGACCTGGCGAACCCCGACAGCCCGTCGGCGACGGTGTCGCTGCTGCGGCGCCGGGACGAGGTCGTGGAGTGGTTCGTCCTGGCGGACTCGCCGATCCTGCTGGACGCCGGGAAGGTCCGGGTCGTCCGGGACGACCGCGTCGACCACCTGCCCTCCTACACGGTGGAGGCGGTACGGGCCGCGCGCAACAGCCCCGGCGGGTTCTGGGTGGCGGCCGCGGACCCGGGCGCGGCGTTCCAAGGGCTGACCGGCGAGGTGCCGGTGCGGGGACTGCGGCGTGCGGCGGTGCTCAGCGACGGGGCGTCCCGGCTGGTCGAGCGGTTCGGGCGGATGGGCTGGGACGACCTGCTGGGCCTGCTGGACGAGCACGGGCCGCGTGAACTGGTCCGGCGGACGCGGGAGGCGGAGGCGGCCGACACGATCCCCCGGGTGAAGCGGTACGACGACGCCACCGCGGTGCTCGTGCGGTTCTAGTGGGGGGCGGCCGCCGGGGCGATGTGCGGCCACCAGCCGGCGAGGTCCTCCGGAAGGTGCACGCCTTCGAGCTTGAGGGCGGCGGGCATGTGGAAGCGGCGCCCGGCGGGGAACGAGCGGGTGTAGGGCGGCGGGTCGAGCACGATGACGCGGGTGCCGTTGACCGCGGGGACGTCGGCGGGCACGCCCTCGTTGTAGATCCAGGCGCCGTGGGCGTCGACGAGGTTCCACGGGCTGGACACGACGGGACGGCCGGGCGGGACGTCGGTGTCCAGGAAGCAGGCGATGATCTCCGGCTCGGGCGGGGTGCCGGGCATGCCGCCCGGACGGCCGGCGAGGGCTCCGGCGAGCAGCATGTGCAGTTGGAAGTTGTCGCCGATGCCGCTGATGGAGACCGTCCACCCCTTCCGGCTGGCACGGTCCAGGACGAGGAGCCGCTCGCCGTCCAGAACGCGCAGCAGGTCGCGGACGTGTTCCATCTGGGGGAGGTACTTGGAGACCCGCTCCGCCGCGTAGGCGGTGAGGTCGCGTTCCTCGACCCCGGCGCGGACGCCCGGTGACATCGTCAGGGCGGTGGTGGCGGCCATCGCGAACTGGGGGAGCGCGAACCAGGACATCATCGCGCTGACGGCGCCGTCGCCGAGCGAGGGCCTGACCGTGTCGAAGATCTGCTGCGAGGGCTGCTCGTCCTCCATGCCCGGGGGCTTGCCGCCGGTGGCCTCCTCCCACGTCTCGCCGAACGCGATCGCGGCGGCGGCGACCTCGGCGAGGCGCGCCACGACGGCGCGGCCGGCCGCGGACGGGTCGGCGCCGTTCTCGATCCAGGCGCCGCCGAGCACGGCGAGCCAGCCGCCGAGGTTGGGCGGGGCCTCGGTGATCCCCTCGGCGAGCCGGGGCATCACGGCCGACAGGTCGGCGGCCGTGGCCGCCTCCGCCTCCCGCATCGTCTGGGGGAGGAGCGAGCTGAAGGACTGGTCCTCGACGATCGCCGCGCGGACGAGCTCGTCGACGACATGGGAGAACGCCGCACTCATAAAGATCATTTTCGCACGGCCGCGGCCGTGTGGGGATCGGGGGTGAGCGCCGGTCCGTCCGGGGGCCCATGACCCGTCCCCGGGACGCCGTCGGCCGCCGTCCGCCCCGCTGACCAGGGGCGACGAAGGCCCCGCGGAAGGGCGGCAATCGAGTTCGCAAGTGGTGCCGAGTCCGTGTATGGTTTCCACTGCGCGAACGACGCAAGCCCCTTTAGCTCAGTCGGCAGAGCGTCTCCATGGTAAGGAGAAGGTCTACGGTTCGATTCCGTAAAGGGGCTCAGCGACAACACGGCCGCCGTCCGGACTTCCGGAGGCGGCCTTCGTTGTTGTGCGGCACCGCCCGTCCGGGTCGTCCCGCGCGGGTGGGTCACGTGGTGCCCTGATTCGCTCCATACGGGGCCCTGTGGTAGCGTCCCACCGGTTCCAGAAGGACGTTTCGCAGGTCACCGGCGCACCCGGTACCCTGGGACACGGTCCCCGGGAGCCCGCGAAACCGATTCCCCGATCATGGTGCGGGCCTTCGTGTTTCCAGGGCTCGGTGAGCATCCGGTATCCTTGCAATCCGGTCCACACCGACCATCGCGGCGGGGTAGCTCAGTCAGGCAGAGCAAGCGGCTCATAATCGCTGTGTCGCCGGTTCAAGTCCGGCCCTCGCTACTACCCGAGTCCCTCACCTCCATCCGGAGGTGAGACGGCTGGGTCGAATCGCCGACCGCCCTTCCGGGGCGGCCGAGGTACGTAGTCCATGTCCCTAGCCCAGAAAGGCACTCCATCGTGGCTGCCACCGACGTCCGGCCGAAGATCACGCTGGCCTGCCAGGAGTGCAAGCACCGCAACTACATCACGCGGAAGAACCGGCGCAACGACCCGGACCGCCTCGAGATCAAGAAGTACTGCCCCAACTGCAGGACGCACCGTCCGCACCGCGAGACCCGCTAGCCGAGGCCCCAACGGGGAAGTACTGCCCGCTGCGCTTCACCACGGGGCAGGACGCACCGTCCGCACCGCGAAACCCGCTAACCGAGGCCCTTCCCAGCTCCTCAACGGCATCGGTGGTCGTCTCTCCGCACCGCTCGCCCAGACGTGATCCAGCCCGTCCTCGCCAGTGAGACCCGCGAGGGCGGGCTGACGTCGTTCTGTTAGCGTCCGTCCGAGACGAGCCGGCGGGGCGCCCGGCCCGGCATCGCTCGGCGCGGCCCCGTTCGACCTGGAAGGACGGACTGCATGGCACTCAACCGTGATTTCGTCGGGCGGAGCTTCCCGCCGGGCGAGCCGTACGAGGTCACCCGGTTGAAGATCCGCGAGTTCGCGGACGCGATCGGCGACCCGAACCCGATCTACCGCGACCGGGAGGCCGCCAAGGCGGCCGGGCACCCCGACGTCATCGCGCCCCCCACCTTCCCCATCGCCGTGTCGTTCATCGACGGGCTGTCCGACCCCGGGCTCGGGCTGAACTTCGCGATGGTGGTCCACGGCGGGCAGCGGTTCGAGTACACCCGCCCGCTGCGCGCGGGCGACGTGGTGACCGCCGTCGCGACGATCACCGAGATCCGGTCGATCGGCGCCAACGAGAAGCTCGACATCACGACCGAGATCACGACCGTCGAGGGCGAGCTCGTCTGCACGTCCTACAGCACGATCGTCGAGCGGGGGGCCTGATGACCGCCACGGTGAACTACGCCGACGTCGAGGTCGGCACGGAGATTCCCGAGCGGGCGTACCAGATCGACCGGCTCAACCTCGTCATGTACGCGGGCGCGTCCGGGGACTTCAACCCGATCCACTGGCGGGAGAGCTTCGCCAAGTCGGTCGGCCTGCCCGACGTGATCGCCCACGGCATGTACACGATGGCCCAGGGCGGCCGGTTCGTCACCGACTGGGTGGGCGACCCCGGCGCCGTCGTGGAGTACGAGGTACGGTTCTCGTCGCCGGTCGTGGTTCCCGACGAGGGCGGCGCGACCGTGGTGATCAGCGGCAAGGTGGAGAAGAAGCTCGACGACAACAAGGTCGTCGTGGCGCTCACCGCCCGGTCGGACGAGCAGAAGGTCCTCACCCGCGCCAAGGCCGTCGTCCGGCTCGTCTGAGGCGCGCGGTGCCCGTGCCGGCCGGGATCGGCCCGGCCGGCGGCGGACGACGTACGGAGGGGAAGACGACGTGGCGGTGTTCGCTGAAGAGGTGAACCTGGCCGGCTACACCACGCTGCGGCTGGGCGGCCCCGCCCGGCGCTTCGTCGAGGCGACGACCGAGGCGGAGCTCGTCGCGGCGGTCCGCGAGGCCGACGACCGCGGCGAGCCGGTGCTCGTGCTCGGCGGCGGGAGCAACCTCGTGGTGTCCGACGACGGGTTCCCGGGCACGGTGGTGCACGCCGGGACGCGCGGCGCCGAGCGCACGGGGGCCGACGGCGACCGCGTCCTCGTCCGGGTCCAGGCGGGCGAGGAATGGGACGCGTTCGTCGCGCGGTGCGTGAGCGACGGGCTGGCCGGCATCGAGTGCCTGTCGGGCGTCCCCGGCCGGGTCGGTGCCACGCCCATCCAGAACGTCGGCGCGTACGGCCAGGACGTGAGCGAGACGATCGTCGAGGTCCGCGCGTACGACCGGCGGGCCCGCGCGTGCGTGACCCTCGACCGCGACGCCTGCCGGTTCACCTACCGGCACAGCGTGTTCAAGGGCGACGACCGGTACCTCGTCCTGGACGTGACGTACGCGCTCCACGAGACGGAGCGGTCGCAGCCGATCGCCTACGCGGAGCTGGCCAGGCGGCTCGGCGTCCAGCCGGGTGAACGCGTGTCGCTCAAGGAGGCGCGCGACGCCGTCCTGGAGCTGCGCCGCGGCAAGGGCATGGTGCTGGACGCGGCCGACCCCGACACCCGCAGCGCCGGGTCGTTCTTCACCAACCCGATCCTCGAACCCGCGCAGCTCTCCGTCCTGGAGCGGCGCGTGGCGGAGCGGCTCGGCCCGGACGCGGTGTTCCCCCGCTACCCCGAGGCGGGCGGCCGGACGAAGACGTCGGCCGCCTGGCTGATCGACAAGGCGGGTTTCGCCAAGGGGCACGCCCGCGGCCCGGCGCGGATCTCGACCAAGCACACGCTGGCGCTCACCAACCCGGGCGAGGCCCGCACCGCCGACCTGCTGGCGCTGGCCCGCGAGGTCCGCGCCGGCGTGCGCGAGGCGTTCGGCGTCGAGCTGGTCAACGAGCCGGTGTTGGTCGGCGTCACCCTCTGACCTCCCGCCGCACCCGTCGCCGCACCCCGGGGGCACGCCGTCGCCGCTGGTAGGCTGGTGTGCGTCGAGGGGGAGTAGTCCCAATCGCGTGATCGACATACTGGCGCCGCCGACGGCGCCCGGTCGCGCGGGCCCCCGGTCGGCGCGGCGCCCCCGGGGCGCCCCCACCGGAGGCGGACGAGACCTTCGGCCCGGTAGTCATGCCGGGCCGAGGTCGCGTGCCCGCTCAGGCGCTCCGCCCCTCCGCCCGGCATCCGAGCGAGAGGGACCCGTGTACGCCTTCATCCTCAGCCTGGCCGTCATCTTCGTCGCCGAGCTCGGCGACAAGAGCCAGCTCATGGCGATGACGTTCGCCACCCGCTTCCGCGCGCTGCCCGTCCTCGCCGGGATCACCGCGGCGACCGCGCTGGTCCACCTGGCCAGTGTGGCGGTCGGCGCGGCGGTCGGCGCGGCGCTGCCCACCGGCCCGATCTCCGTCCTCGCGGGGGTCGCCTTCCTCGGCTTCGCGCTGTGGACGCTGCGCGGCGACGAGCTCGACGACGAGGAGCGCGACAAGGCCCGGCACGCCACCGGATCGGCGATCCTCGCCGTCGGCGTCGCGTTCTTCCTCGCGGAACTGGGCGACAAGACGATGCTCGCCACCGTCACGCTGGCCGCCGACCACGGCGGGCTCCTGGCGCTGACCGGCGTCTGGGCCGGATCGACCATCGGCATGGTCGCCGCCGACGCCCTGGCCATCCTCGTCGGCCAGATGCTGGGCAAGAGGCTGCCCGAGAAGGTCATCAAGTACGGCGCCGCCGCCGGTTTCGCCATCTTCGGCGTCCTGCTGGTGGTCGAGGGGCTCACCGGTTGACGAAGTTAGTTATCAGCCACTAACTTACATCCATGACCTCCCGGATGAGCGCGGCCGAGCGCCGCGAGATGGTGATCGAGGCCGCCGTGGCCGAGTTCGCCGTGGGAGGTTACGAGGGCACGTCCACGGCGGTCATCGCCGAGCGGGTCGGCGTCTCCCAGCCGTACCTGTTCCGGCTCTTCCCGTCCAAGCGCGCCCTCTTCCTCGCCGCCGCCGAACGCTGCTTCGACGAGATCGAGGCCGCGCTGAGGGAGGCGGCCGGGGGCCTGTACGGCGAGGAGGCGGTCGCCGCCATGGCGGCGACCTACCGCCGCGTCCTCGCCGACCGGCCCGCGCTGCTGCGCTTCCAGCTCCAGATCTACGCGGCCGCGGTCGGCGACGAGGACGTCGCCCGGCTCGGCCACCGCAAATGGGCGCGGCTCTGGCGCGAGCTCGCCCAGTGGACCGGCGCCGAGCCGGCCGACATCATGCGGTTCGTCGCCGGCGGCATGCTGGTGAACGTCCTCACCGCGTTCAAGGTCCCCTTCGGCATGGGCCAGGCCCTGCCCGGTTCGCTGGACGAATGGGCGAAGGGCCTGCGCTGGTCGGACGACGGGACGCCGTTCGATCCGAAGGGAGGCGACGTCTGACGGGCACCCCGCGCCGCCGACCCCTTTTTTGTCCACTGAAGTTAGTGAGTGATAACTAATGAAGAGTCCCTCAGCACTGCGGACGTTCATCGTCACCGGCATCGCGTTGTTCATGGTCGCCCTGGACAACCTCATCGTCACCAACGCCCTCCCCGAGATCCGCGAGAAGCTCGGCGCCGGCCTCGAGGGCATGGAATGGACGGTCAACGCCTACACCCTCACCTTCGCCGTCCTCCTCCTGCCCTCGGCCGCGATCGCCGACCGGTACGGGCGCCGGCGGCTGTTCATCGGCGGCCTCGCCGTCTTCACCGGCGCCTCCGCCGCCGCCGCGCTCGCCCCGAACATCGGGACGCTGATCGCCGCGCGCGCCGTCCAGGGCGCCGGCGGGGCGGTCATCATGCCGCTCACCCTCACCCTGCTCGCCGCGGCGGTGCCGGCCGCCAAGCGCGGCATCGCGCTCGCCGCCTGGAGCACGATGAGCGGCCTGGGCATCGCGCTCGGCCCCGTCCTCGGCGGCGCCGTCACCGAGTACGCCACCTGGCAGTGGATCTTCTGGGTGAACGTGCCCGTCGGCGTCGTCCTGCTCGCGCTGGCCCCCGGCTTCCTCGCCGAGAGCCGCGGCGCGCTCCGGCGGCTGGACATCGCCGGGACGCTGCTGGTCACCGCCGGGACGCTCGGCGTCGTCCTCGGCCTCGTCCGCGGCAACGAGCACGGCTGGACCAGCCCGCAGGTCCTCGGCTCGCTGGCCGCCGGAACCCTGTTCATGGTCGCCTTCGTCGGGTACGAGCTGCGCACCCGCCAGCCCATGCTGCCCATGGGGCTGTTCCGCAGCCGCGGGTTCAGCGTCGTCAACGGCGTCGCCCTGGTGATGTCGGCCGGGATGTTCGGCAGCACGTTCCTGCTGATCCAGTTCTTGCAGGGCGTCAGCCACATGAGCCCGCTGGAGGCCGGCGTCCGCTCGCTGCCCTGGACCGGCATGCCGCTGCTCGTCGCGCCGCTCACCGCGCCGCTGATCGCGCGGTTCGGCGTCCGGCCCGTCCTCGCCGCGGCGATGGCGCTGCAGACCGCCGGACTGGTGTGGCTCGCCGCCGCCCTCGCGCCGGACGTGACCTACGGCCAGATGGTCCCGGCGTTCATCCTGTGCGGCATCGGGATGGGGCTGTTCTTCCCGCCCCTCGCCCGCGCCGTCCTCGGGTTCGCCCCGCTGGAGTTCGCGGGAGTCGCGTCCGGCATCAGCAACGCGCTGCGCCAGCTCGGCACCGTCCTCGGCATCGCGGTGTTCGGCGCGATCTTCGCGGCGCGGGGCGGGTTCACCTCGCCGCAGGCGTTCACCGACGGCCTCCAGCCGGCCCTCTGGCTCGGCGCCGCCCTGCTCGGCGTCGGCGCCGCCGCCACCCTCCTCATCCCCGGCGCCCTACCGCTGCACCCCCAGCCGGCCCCCACCCCCAAGGAAAGGGAGACGGACACGGACACCGCCGTGACCACGACCTGAAGAACGCGATCGATGGACCGCCCGGGTGAGGCAAAGGCGCCTCACCCGGGCAGCCTTTTTGGCTCGTCCGTCGGACGAGTCCGGCCGTCACGCGAGCGCGCGCCCTGACCGGCGGGGCGATGCCGGAGGCGAGCCCCGCCGGGAAGATCGCGAAGCGATTCGCGCTCGCACAAGAACGGTCAAGGAGCGAGCCGCTAGGCGAGCCCTTGGGCCGGGCTTGAATTCAACCACGCGTCCACGCCGGTCAGCAGCCGGGCGCGGACGTCGGGGGGCGCCGCCGACGCCCTGATCGACTGGCGGGCCAGGTCCGCGAGCTCCAGGTCGGAGAAGCCCTGTTCGGTGCGGACGAGGTCGTACTGGCGGGCGAGCCGCGAGCCGAACAGGAGCGGGTCGTCGGCGCCGAGCGCGATGGACGCGCCCGCCTCGTACAGCCGCCGCACCGGGACGTCCGCCGCGGTCGCCGCGACGCCGAGCCCCACGTTCGAGGACGGGCAGACCTCCAGGGTCACCCCTCGCTCGGCGAGCCGCGCCAGCAGCCGCGGGTCCTCCACCGCGCGGACGCCGTGGCCGATCCGGTCGGCGTCCAGGTTCTCCAGGCACTCCCGGACGCTCGCGGGGCCGAGCAGCTCGCCGCCGTGGGGGTTCGACAGCAGGCCGCCGCGCTTGGCGATCCGGAACGCCCCCTCGAAGTCATAGGCACGGCCCCGGCGCTCGTCGTTGGACAGCCCGAACCCGACGACGCCCCCGCCCGCGTACCGCACGGCCAGCCGCGCGAGGGTCTTGGCGTCCAGGGGGTGCCGCGTCCGGTTCGCCGCGATCACGACGCCGATGCCGACCCCGGAGACGGCGGCCGCCTCGCGCGCCGCGTCCAGGACGAGCTCCACCGTCGGCGTGAGCCCGCCGAAGCGCGCCGCGTAGCCGCTGGGGTCGACCTGGATCTCCAGCCAGCCCGACCCCTCCGCCGCCTCGTCCTCGGCCGTCTCGCGCAGCAGCCGCCGGAGGTCGTCGGGCGTCTGCAGGACGGAGCGGGCGATGTCGTACAGCCGCTGGAACCGGAACCATCCGCGCTCGTCGGTCGCGTGCAGGCGGGGCGGCCAGTCGTCCACGAGCGCGTCCGGCAGGTGGACGCCGCGCTGGGCGGCGAGGTCCACGAGCGTGGAGTGCCGCATCGATCCGGTGAAGTGCAGGTGCAGGTGGGCCTTGGGCAGCAGGGCCACGTCCCGGTGGGAGGAGCCGGGCGCCACGCGGGCGCGCTCCTGGACGTCCGGCAGGCGATGGTCCTGGGCCGGGTGGGCTGACACGGTACGGGCCTCCATGGACCAATGTTGCCGGATCATGTCGCGCGCCGGTCGCCCGCCCCTGCAGGATCACCTGTCCGGACTACCTGCCATGACTCGCGGCGGCCATGCCGCCCATGGGCATCCGGAAAAAAACTTGTGAATCGCGTGCAACCCCCGTCACAGGCCGTGCGTATACGAGGGGCGCAAGAGTCAGACGGGCAGAGAGGGAAACACGATGATCACGCTGAAGGCCGCCCTGTTCGCTGCGTCCGCGGTCGGCGCGGTGGCCGTGGGCGGCGGCGCGACATGGGCGACGACCGGCTCCCACCAGGAGGCGGGCCTCCAGTCCGCGACGTCCGGGACGCCGGCCGTCCGCCCGGTGAAGGAGCACGTGCCCGGCACCGTCCCGACGTGCCTGCCCCACGGCAAGCTCGCCCACGTGAAGGTCCCCGGCGCCAAGCTGCCCGAGGGCGCCGTGCCGCAGCTCGAGGTCTCGAAGCCGGGCGTGCCGGGCGGCACCGTTGTGCAGGCGACCCCCGCCGCGCCCAAGGCGACCCCGGCTCTGCCCAAGGCGACCCCGGCCGTGCCGAAGGGGACCCCGGGTCTGCCGAAGGCGACGCCCGCGGCTCCGAAGGCGACCCCGGCTCTGCCCAAGGCGACCCCGGCCGTGCCGAAGGGGACCCCGGGCCTGCCGAAGGCGACCCCCGCGGCCCCGAAGGCGACCCCGGCCATCGCGGGCCGTCCCGGTGCTCCCGCGAACCTGCCCGCGTGCCCGGCGGGCGCCCAGCGGATCGCCGGGGACACCCCCGCGGCCGCCCCCGCCGCCCCCGCGCCGGCCGTCCCCGCCGTCCCCGCCAAGCCCGGCGTGCGCCACCTGCCCGCGGTTCCGGCGCTCGGCTGCGCCAAGCTCACGCCCGCCGTCCCGGTCGGCGGGACGGTCGAGAAGGTCGTCCTGCTGCCGAAGGGCCTGCACCACGTGTCCACCTCACGCGGCGACAAGGCGCTCGACGCGCTGAAGATCTGCAACGTCACGCAGAAGTGGACCGGCAAGGCCGGCCAGTGGCTGACCGTGGAGCGCCTGAAGACCCCCGCCGGCATGACCGAGGCCCAGCTCCGCCGGGCCCTCGGCCTCGCGGAGACCGGCGGCGTCCCGGTGACCGGCGGCGGGACCGTCGCCTGGCAGGCCCCGCACAACGGCGGCGTTCTGCTGCTCGACCCGAACGGCTACGCGCTGTTCGTCAACGGCAGCCACGTCGCCGGGGGCGGCCTGCGGGACGTCACCGCCGCGCTGCGGCAGGCGAAGTAGCAAACCGGACGGGCGGCTCCGGCGCGGGAGCCGCCCGTCCTCGGACGTATCCGCTCTAGCCGGACGGAGCACAGTGGGGCGTCGAGACGACGGGTCGTTCGTGGAGTTCGTGGTGGCACGGGGTGATGCCCTGCAACGCACGGCGGCGCTGCTGTGCGGTGCGCACCAGGACGCCGAGGATCTCCTGCAGACCGCGCTGGAGAAGGCGTACCGGCACTGGGGGCGGCTCGATCCCGACTCCGATCCCGAACCCTACGTCCGCCGGATCCTGGTCAATCTCGTGATCAGCCGGGCCCGGCGGTGGAAGGTGATCCGGGAGATCCAGATGGCCCGGCTGCCGGAGACGCCGTCCGCCGCGCCGCACCATTCCGTCGAGCTACGGGGGACGCTCATGGACGAACTGCGCAAACTGGGCCCGCGACAGCGCGCGGTGCTCGTCCTGCGCTTCTGGGAGGACCTCTCCGAGGCGGAGACCGCGCAAGCGCTCGGCTGTTCCGTCGGAACGGTGAAGAGCCAGGCATCCCGGGGGCTCGCCAGGCTCCGGGAACGCCTCGACAAGAACCTGGCGCCACTGGGGAGCTGAGGATGGACCTCGAGAGTGAACTGCGGAAGGCCATGGCCGAACAGGTGGCCGATGCGTCCGCGCCGCCGTCTCTCGCCGCGGACGTGAAACGCCGGCACCGCCGCCGCGCCACCCGGATCCGCGCCGTCGCCGGCACCGCCGTCGCGGCCGTCGCCGCCCTCGCCCTGGTGCCCACCTACCAGTCGTTCCGGGCCACACCCGCCGCGGCCCCCGTGACGTCCGCCCCGTCCGGCGACGTCTCGGTATCGCGGCAGCCGGAACGGCGGCCCGTCCCGGGCGTCCCCACCCCGCCTCCGCAAAAGGGGAAGCCCGGGACGGGAACATCCGCGCGGCCGCCCGGCACCCGCCCGTCCGGGGAGCCCGCCGAGCCCGGCGGCAGCCCCGCCGAGCCCGGCGCTCCCGGCGCGGTGCCGTCCCCGCCCGGCTGGGTGACCTACCTGCCCGGGGGGCTCACCGCCACGTCACCCTGCGCCGTGACCGGCGACACGGGGCGCAGGACCACCACCTGCGGGTGGCGCGGCGCCTCCGCCTCGGTGGAGATCTCCGTCACGCGCGGCAGCGGCTTCGGTCTCGGCGACCTGGCGCCCCCGGCGGGCGTGCCGGGGCACACGTCCGTCCACGGGACGCCCGCGCTCACCGGCGCCCGCCCCGGCGCGGGACGTCAGGTCGCCTGGATGGCGCGGCCCGGCGTCGGCGTGCTCGTGGCGGCGGGCGGTTCCGCCGAGGGCCAGCTGTTGCGCATCGCCGAGGGAGTGCGCCCCTGACCGGAGGAAGGACCCCGCTCCGGCGGGACGTCCGGTGGCGAGGAGGGGCCACCGCCGGACCTCCGCCGAAGTGACTCGGCACGGTTTCCGGGTCCCGTGCCGAGACGAGACCGGCCCCGGGTGCGACGCACCCGGGGCCGGTCGAGCGTCACGGTGGACGCCCCGATCAGCTCGCCTCGGACAGCAGCTTCGCCACCCGCGACACGCCCTCGACGAGGTCGTCGTCGCCCAGCGCGTAGGACAGCCGGAAGTAGCCGGGGGTACCGAACGCCTCGCCCGGCACCAGCGCGACCTCCGCCTCCTCCAGGATCAGCGAGGCCAGCTCCACCGACGACTGCGGCCGGCGGCCCCGGATCTCCTTGCCGACCAGCGCCTTGACCGACGGGTAGGCGTAGAACGCGCCCTCCGGCTCCGGGCACAGCACGCCGGGGATCTCGTTCAGCATCCGGACGATCGTCTGCCGCCGCCGGTCGAACGCCTTGCGCATCTCCGCGACGGCCGACAGGTCACCGGTCACCGCCGCCAGCGCCGCCGCCTGGGACACGTTCGCCACGTTGGACGTCGCGTGCGACTGCAGGTTCGCCGCCGCCTTCACCACGTCCGCCGGGCCGACGAGCCAGCCCACCCGCCAGCCGGTCATCGCGTACGTCTTGGCCACCCCGTTCAGCACGAGCGTCCGCTCGGCCAGCTCGGGCACCACCACGGGCATCGAGTGGAACTCGGCGCCGCCGTACACCAGGTGCTCGTAGATCTCGTCGGTCACGACCCAGAGGCCGTGCCCGTCGGCCCATCGGCCGATCGCCTCGATCTCGTCCCGGGTGTACACCGCGCCCGTCGGGTTGGACGGCGACACGAACAGCAGCACCTTCGTCCGGTCGGTGCGGGCCGCCTCCAGCTGCTCCACGCTCACCTTGTAACCGGTGGTCTCGTCGGCGACCACGTCCACGGGCACCCCGCCCGCCAGCTTGATCGACTCGGGGTAGGTCGTCCAGTACGGCGTCGGCACGAGCACCTCGTCGCCCGGGTCGAGCAGCGCCGCGAACGCCTCGTACACCGCCTGCTTGCCGCCGTTGGTCACCAGGACCTGGGCGGCCTCCACCGCGTACCCCGAGTCGCGCGCGGTCTTCTCCGCGATGGCGGCGCGCAGCTCCGGCAGGCCGCCGGCCGGCGTGTACTTGTGGAAGCGCGGTACCCGGCAGGCGGTCACCGCCGCCTCCACGATGTACTCGGGCGTCGGGAAGTCGGGCTCGCCCGCGCCGAACCCGATGACCGGGCGGCCCGCCGCCTTCAGCGCCTTGGCCTTGGCGTCGACGGCCAGCGTGGCGGACTCGGAGATGGCGGCGATGCGCTTGGAGATGCGAGGACGGTCGATGCTCATACCCCCATCGTTACAGATGGCGCTAGTCCCCGCTGCTCCCTTTCCTGCTCAGCCCGCTGCTCGAAGCCCGGCCCCGTCCCCGGACCTCGCCCTCCACATTGGCGCCTCGACCACCGCTTCCAGGGGGTCCGGGGGCCGCCCCCGGGAGACACAGCGCTCTGGTTCGACGCGGGGGGCTCGGGGACGTAGACTCACCCTCCAAGTGACGCGTCACCGGTATACGACCCTGTCCGCGCTCGGACGTCTCCTGGGGCCGTAAGCTGGTGCACGGCACGTGCGAAGGGCAGTGGCTCAATTGGTAGAGCACCGGTCTCCAAAACCGGCGGTTGGGGGTTCGAGTCCCTCCTGCCCTGCGAGGTGCGGTGCGCGCACCCGTGCCGACCGCGCCGCGGCGGTCGCCGTGGCACACGCGGCGCGGGCCAACGCGACGACCACCCGGTGGTCGGAGCACGACCTATGAGGTGAACGGCGGCAATGGCGACTGAGACGCGCGGCGAGGCCGCGGCCAAGGACGAAGGCAAGGGCAAGCCCGGTCCGAAGCGGACCACGCCCGCTCTCTTCGTGCGCCAGGTCATCGCCGAGCTGCGCAAGGTCATCTGGCCGACGCGGCGCGAGCTCGTCACGTACACGACGGTGTCGCTCGTGTTCGTGCTGATCATGGTCGCGATCGTCTCCGGGGTCGACTGGGGTCTGCAGAAGGGGATCTACGAGATCTTCGGCTGAGCCCCGCCGCACCGGGCGGACGGCGCGCGCGCCGGCCGCCGTTCCTTCATCACCGCATACCGTTCCGAGAGAAAGAGTCACCGTGTCCGAGCCCTCACAGCCCTACGACGAGGCCGTTGACGAGGCCCAGTCCGCTGCGGCTGCTGCGGCCGACCAGGCGGCCGAGCCCGCCGACGAGACGGCCGAGGAGGCCGTCGCCGCCGGCGACGCCGAGCCCGCGGACACGAAGATCGAGGGCGAGGACGAGCCGCCCGCGGACGCGGCGGAGGGCGCCGCCGACCTGGCCGCCGCCGTCGAGGGCGACGGCGAGGAAGAGGACGAGGCGGAGGCCGCGGAAGAAGAGCCCGCCGGGCCGCCCGCCGACCCCTACGCCGAGTTCAAGATGCAGCTGCGGCTCCAGCCGGGCGACTGGTACGTCGTGCACTCCTACGCGGGGTACGAGAACCGGGTCAAGACCAACATCGAGACCCGGACGCAGACCCTGAACATGGAGGACTACATCTTCCAGATCGAGGTCCCCCAGCACGAGGTGACCGAGATCAAGGGCGGCAAGCGCCAGAAGGTCAACGAGAAGGTCCTGCCGGGCTACATCCTCGTCCGGATGGAGCTGACGGACGAGTCGTGGGCCGCGGTCCGCAACACGCCGGGCGTGACCGGGTTCGTCGGCCTGCTGAACAAGCCGTCCCCGCTGAGCCTGGACGAGGTCGCCAACCTGCTGGCCCCCGAGCCGGAGGAGGGCGTGACCAAGGCCAAGGAGCAGGCCAAGGTCGCCGCCACCGTCGACTTCGAGGTCGGCGAGTCGGTCACCGTCATGGACGGCCCGTTCGCGACCCTGCCCGCCACGGTCAACGAGATCAACGCCGAGCAGCAGAAGCTCAAGGTGCTGGTGTCGATCTTCGGCCGGGAGACCCCGGTCGAGCTGTCCTTCAACCAGGTCTCCAAGATCTGACCGGTCCGCTCTGATCGGCACGTATCCTGGACGGGTCGTTCGCGCGCCGCGCGGGCGGCCCGTCGAATCTCGTCTCGGTCCGCGCCGCGGTCGGCCGCCGGCGGACGCGAGTCTCCAGTGATCCCTGCACGGTGGACGAGTCCCGCCGCCGTGTTGCCCGCGACGCGGGAGTCGGGATCAACCGTTAAATGGGACAAAGGGGTATAGATGCCTCCGAAGAAGAAGAAAATCGCCGCGCTGGTCAAGGTGCAGCTGAACGCCGGTGCCGCGACGCCCGCGCCGCCGGTCGGTACCGCGCTCGGTCCGCACGGCGTGAACATCATGGACTTCTGCAAGCAGTACAACGCCGCCACGGAGTCCCAGCGCGGCAACGTCATCCCCGTAGAGATCACCATCTACGAGGACCGGTCGTTCAGCTTCGTCACCAAGACCCCGCCGGCCGCGCAGCTCATCCTGAAGGCCGCGGGCGTGGAGAAGGGCAGCGGCGAGCCGCACAAGACCAAGGTCGGCTCGGTCAGCCGCGACCAGATCCGCGAGATCGCCACGACCAAGATGCCCGACCTGAACGCCAAGGACCTCGACGCCGCCGAGAAGATCGTCGCCGGCACCGCCCGCTCGATGGGCATCGAGGTCAAGTAGTCCCACCCGTGGGAGGGTCGCGCGCGGCCCGCACCACACGTTCCATCGGAGGAACCAGATGAAGCGCAGCAAGGGGTACCGCGCCGCGGCCGAGCGGATCGACCGGGAGCGGCTGTACAGCCCGGCCGAGGCCGTGAAGCTGGCCAAGGAGACCGCGGTCACCAAGTTCGACGCGACCGTCGAGGTCGCGCTGCGGCTCGGCGTCGACCCGCGCAAGGCCGACCAGATGGTGCGCGGCACCGTCAACCTGCCGCACGGCACCGGCAAGACCGCCCGCGTGCTGGTCTTCGCCGGCGGCGCGAAGGCCGAGGAGGCCCGCGAGGCCGGGGCCGACCTGGTCGGCTCGGACGACATGATCGAGCGGATCCAGGGCGGTTTCCTGGACTTCGACGCGGTCGTGGCGACGCCGGACCAGATGGGCAAGGTCGGTCGGCTGGGCCGGGTGCTCGGCCCGCGCGGCCTGATGCCGAACCCGAAGACCGGCACGGTCACCATGGACGTGGCCAAGGCCGTGACCGACATCAAGGGCGGCAAGATCGAGTTCCGGGTGGACCGGCACGCGAACCTGCACTTCATCATCGGCAAGGCGTCCTTCGACGAGCGCCAGCTGGTGGAGAACTACGCCGCCGCCGTCGAGGAGATCCAGCGGCTCAAGCCGTCGGCCGCCAAGGGCCGCTACGTCAAGAAGGCCGCGCTGACCACCTCGATGGGCCCGAGCATCCCGGTGGACCCGAACGCGGTCCGCAACCTGACCGCGGAGTTCGAGGAGGCCTGATCCGGGTCCTCCCGGGTCAGCGGTACGCATTCGGCAGGGCATTCCCGTTCCGGGGGTGCCCTGCCGCTTTTTCCGGGGTCGTCGCGCGGACGGTTCCGATGGGGCGCGCACCCTGTTTCATCCCGCTCGGCGCGCCGTAGGGCAATGGCGGAGGTACGCCCGAGGTCGTAGGGTGCTCCACCCCATTCGTACCACCGGGGGATGTAGCGGCGTTGGACCGCGGCGAGACTGGGGACACCAGCAGGGCGACAAGAGAGGTGTGACCCCCATGAACCGACGAGTGCTCGTGGCGGCCGGCGGTACCGCCGTCGGCGCCGCGCTCCTCCTGTCCGGATGCGGCGGGGACGGGTCCGGCACCGGCTCGACGAACAACATGAAGCTGACGGCCAACGAGGCGCTGCTGAAGTCGTCCCAGAAGACGGGCGAGGCGGACTCGTTCAAGGCCGACCTCACCGTGACCGGCACCGGCGCCACCGGCGGCAGGGTCCACGCGAACGGGCAGTTCCGGCTGCGCCCGGCGCTGAAGTTCAGCGCGCGGCTGGACGAGTTCAGCCCGGGGGGCCAGGGCGTGCCGGGTCTCAAGGGGCAGGCGATCTTCACCGACAACGTGCTGTACGCCAAGGTCCCGCAGCTCGCCCAGTTCGTCAGCGGCGGCAAGCCGTGGGTGAAGGTCGACGTGGGTCAGGTCTCGAAGACCACAGGGCTCGACGTCCAGGACCTCGTGAACCAGGTCCAGAAGGTGGACCCGGCCGAGCAGACGAAGATGTTCACCGGTTCCAAGGACGCCCGCCAGGTCGGCACCGAGACGATCGACGGCGTGCAGACCACGCACTACACCGGCACGGTGACCACGGAGGAGGCCCTGAACCGCCTCGACCCGCCGTCCCGTGACAGGGTGCGCCGCTGGCTGCCGAAGGAGGGCACCGGCGGGAAGATCGCCTTCGACCTGTGGACGGACGGCAAGAACCTGCCCCGCAAGCTCGTCTCCAAGTCGACCAACGCGCAGGGGGACGACGGCTCGGTGACGGTCCTGTACAGCGACTACGGAAAGTCGTTCGGCGTCAACCCGCCGCCGTCCGACGAGGTCGGGGAGCTGTCGCTGGGCTCGCTGTTCGGGGGCCGCTGAGCAGTGGGCGCCCTGATCACATATCCTGTGATCAAGGCGACCGGAACTCGCCTAGTCTCCGCTGCGTCCCATGGAACGTCCGGCCGGAGCGCTCGGGCACTCAGACCAGACGAAGGAGACCCCCCAGATGATCCGTCGCTTCGCCGCGGGCACGGCGCTGGCCACCGGCCTCGCCCTCTCGCTCACCGGCTGTCTCGGTGACGCCGGCAAGAAAGTGGACGAGGCCGGTAAGAACATCCGCCTGACCGCGGTGCAGGTGCTCGGCAGGACGGCCGAGAAGACGGGCTCGACCGACTCCTTCAAGGCCGACCTGTCGATGCGGACGACCGGCTCGGCCGCCGGTGGCGTCACCATGACCGGCACGATGCGGTACCGCACGAAGCCGGATCTGGCCTACAGCATGGACTTCGGCCGGATGTCGGTCGGCGGCAAGTCGGTCCCCGGGATGAAGCAGATCCTGGTGGGCCGGACGATGTACATGAAGATGCCGATGCTCAGCGCGCTGGGCGGCGGCGCGTCCGCCAAGCCATGGGTGAAGATCTCGCTGGACGAGCTGGGGCAGCGGGCCGGGATGAACATCGACCAGATGCTCGACCAGGCGCGGCGGATGGACCCGGTACAGAACACGAAGATGCTGACGGCGTCCAAGGACGCCCGGGAAGTCGGCAAGGAGACGGTGGACGGCGTGCAGACGACGCACTTCACCGGCACCTACCGGATGGAGGACGCGATCGCCAAGCTCCCGCCGGAGCAGCAGGAGGCATACCGCAAGTCGCTGCAGACGTCCGGTATGGAGGGCATGGCCTTCGACCTGTGGGTGGACGGCCAGAACCTGCCCCGCAAGATGCGGATGACGGGCCGGCAGGGCGCCGCCGGGGAGATGACGATGACGATGGCCTACCACGACTTCGGCAAGCCGGTGGACATCGCCGCGCCGCCGGCCGACCAGGTGGGCGACCTCGGCGCCATGGTGAAGAACCTCGGCGGTGTGAAGCCTCCGGGCGCCTGACCCGGAACGCTCACGGAGCCGCGCACGAGACGGGGCCGCGCCGCGACGGCGCGGCCCCGCCGCGTTCGCCGAACCGATTTGTTAAGCGGGCCCGCATACGCGTACCCTGTTGTCCGCCGAAGACCGCCGGTCGTCATCCCACCCGGGGTGACCGAAGGACCCGACCTCGTCGGGCGGCCAGCGTAGGTGAGACGTGAGCTTCCCGCATGGCCTCCGTGCCTTGCCTGACGCCCCGTGCGCCTGCGCCGGGGCGTTTTTTGGTGGATCCGACCCCGTCTCCGTGACGGGTGCGGATCGCAAGCCACCCAGGTAATCGGAAGGAGGCCCATGGCTAAGGCCGAGAAGGCCGCGGCGATCGCCGAGCTCAAGACCGAGTTCGAGAGCTCCACCGGCGCCGTGCTGACCGAGTACCGCGGGCTCACGGTCGCGCAGCTCAAGGAGCTGCGCACCAACCTCGGCGAGAACGCGAGGTTCGCCGTGGTGAAGAACACGCTGACCAAGCGCGCGGCGGACGAGGCCGGTGTCGACGAGCGGTTCCGCGAACTGCTCGAGGGACCGTCGGCCATCGCGTTCGTCCGCGGCGACGTGGTCGAGGCCGCCAAGGGCCTGCGTGACTTCGCCAAGGCCAACCCGCTGCTGGTGATCAAGGGCGGCTTCATCGACGGTCAGTCGATGGACGCCGCCGAGGTCACCAAGCTCGCGGACCTCGAGTCGCGCGAGGTGCTCCTCGCGAAGCTGGCCGGTGCGATGAAGGGCACGATGGCGAACGCCGCGGGCCTGTTCAACGCCCTGCCGACGCAGGCGGCCCAGCTGGTGGAGGCCCTGCGCGTCAAGCGCGAGGCCGCCGGCGAGACCGCCGAGGCGCCGGCCGCCGAGGCCGCCGCCCCCGAGGCGACCGCCGACGAGGCTCCCGCCGAGTAGGCACCCGCGGTTCCCCACACCCCAGAACTGAAGCCATAGCGGAGGAAAGATCATGGCGAAGCTCAGCACCGACGACCTGCTCGACGCCTTCAAGGAGATGACCCTCCTCGAGCTCTCGGACTTCCTGAAGGAGTTCGAGAACACCTTCGACGTCAAGGCCGCCGCGCCCGTCGCGGCCGTCGCCGCGGCCCCCGCCGCCGGTGGCGGCGGTGGCGAGGAGGCCGCCGTCCAGGACGAGTTCGACGTCATCCTCGAGGGTGCCGGCGACAAGAAGATCCAGGTCATCAAGGAGGTCCGCGCGCTGACGAGCCTCGGCCTCAAGGAGGCCAAGGACCTGGTCGACAGCGCGCCGAAGCCGCTGCTGGAGAAGGTCAACAAGGAGACGGCCGACAAGGCCAAGGAGGCCCTGGAGAAGGCCGGCGCGTCGGTCACCGTCAAGTAACGACGGCTCCGAGCCGGAGCCCGCGCGGCTCCACCGCTCTCCTGGAGGCGGTCGTCCCACCCCGGTGGGACGGCCGCCTCTTTGTGTTTCCGCTGGTCCGTCCGCTCTCGGCCCGCGGTGGCCCTAAGTAACGATTGTCTTACAAGGTCATATTTCGCAGCCGATCTGGCACCGAACCCCTTCCATTTGGGCGGCGGGCCGCTACGGTAGTGGAACCCGTCACACCTACCGGGCGGTAGCCACGGAAGGGACACGCGGTGTGACGGCCGCACGAGCCTGTGTGCTCCTCGCTCATGGTCCGGAATCCCCCCCGGCCTGGACGAAAGGTGACGAGTGGGCGTCGAGATCAGGGTCGAGGGTCTGACGAAGTCCTTCGGCCGCCAGACGATCTGGCGGGACGTGTCGCTGACGCTGCCCGCGGGGGAGATCTCCGTTCTCCTCGGCCCGTCCGGCACCGGCAAGTCCGTGTTCCTGAAGTCCCTGGTCGGCCTGCTCAAGCCCGACCGCGGCCACATCTGGATCGGCGACCGCGACCTGCCGCGCCTGCGGGAGTCCAAGCTCTACGAGACGCGCAAGCTGTTCGGCGTGCTCTTCCAGGACGGCGCCCTGTTCGGGTCCATGAACCTGTACGACAACATCGCCTTCCCGCTGCGGGAGCACACGAGGAAGTCCGAGTCCGAGGTCAGGCGGATCGTCCTCGGCAAGATGGAGATGGTCGGTCTCCTCGGCGCCGAGAAGAAGCTGCCCGGCGAGATCTCCGGCGGCATGAAGAAGCGCGCCGGGCTGGCCCGCGCGCTCGTCCTCGACCCCGAGATCCTGCTGGTGGACGAGCCGGACTCCGGCCTCGACCCGGTGCGCACCGCCTACCTGAACCAGCTGATCGTCGACCTGAACGCGCAGATCGACGCGACGTTCCTGATCGTCACCCACGACATCAACACCGCCCGGACCGTTCCGGACAACATCGGCCTGCTGTTCCGCCGCGAGCTGGTGATGTTCGGGCCGCGCGAGATGCTGCTGTCCAGCGAGGAACCGGTCGTCCGGCAGTTCCTGAACGCCCGCCGGGTCGGCCCGATCGGCATGTCGGAGGAGAAGGACGTCTCCGAGCTGGAGGCCGAGGCCAAGATGGGCCACGACCCGGGCAAGCTCCCGCCGATCCCGCCGCAGCTGATGGCCAGTGACGGCCGGATCCGCCCGGCGCAGCACGTCCCCGGCGCCTGGTGCGCCGCGCACGGCGTCACGCCGCCGCCCGGTTCGTTCATCGACGACATGGGCCGCGACTGGGTGGAGGAGTGGCCGCGGTACGTGGCGTCCATGGCGCCCGCCGCGGCGGGGACGACCGGCGGGCCCGGCCACGTCCCGGGCGGACCGCCGCCCGGCGGGCCGGCGGCGGGCGCGGGGCGCTGATGTCGGCTCCCGGTATCGGCGCCGGCCGTCGGCGGGACGGTGACGGCGGCGCCAGGGGTGACGGCGGAGGCTCCCCGGGCGCGCTGCACCGGATCGGTGACGGCCTGGCCAACGTCACGGTCAGGGAACCCGGCCGTTTCTTCGCCCTGTGCCTGGACACCGGCCGGGCGATGTTCCAGTGGCCGTTCCAGTGGCGCGAGTTCGTCCAGCAGGCGTGGTTCATCGTCAGCGTCACGGTGGTCCCGACGATGCTCGTCGCCATCCCCTTCGGCGGCGTCCTGTCGTTGCAGGTCGGCGGGCTCATCCGGCAGCTGGGCGCGCAGTCCTACACCGGCGCGACGGCGGTGGTGGCGATCGTCCGCGAGGCGAGCCCGCTGGTCACCTCCCTGCTGGTGGCGGGCGCCGCGGGGTCGGCGATGTGCGCCGACATCGGCTCGCGGAAGATCCGCGAGGAGATCGACGCGATGGAGGTGCTCGGCATCAACCCGCTGCACCGGCTCGTGGTGCCGCGGATGCTGGCCTGCGCGTTCGTCGCGCTGTTCCTGAACGGGCTCGTCTCGGTGGTCGGCCTGGTCGGCGGCTACTTCTTCAACGTCATGCTGCAGGACGGCACGCCCGGCGCCTACCTCGCCTCGTTCAACGCGATCGCCCAGCTCCCCGACCTGGTCCAGGCCGAGGTCAAGGCGTTCGTGTTCGGCATCACCGCCGGGCTGGTCGCCGCCTACAAGGGGCTGAACGCCAAGGGCGGCCCGAAGGGCGTGGGGGACGCGGTCAACCAGACCGTCGTCATCACCTTCATGCTGCTCTTCGTGGAGAACTTCCTGATCTCCACGCTGTACTTCCAGCTCGTCCCCTCGAAGGGGATGTGATGGCGGTCTCGCCGCTCACGCGGCTGGAGGACCTCGGGCACCAGCTGTCCTTCTACGCCCGCGCGTTCGCGTGGACGTTCCGGGTGCTGCGCCGCTACCGCACCGAGGTGCTGCGGCTGCTGGCGGAGGTGAGCCTCGGCACCGGCGGGCTGGCGGTGATCGGCGGTTCGGTGGCGATCGTCGGGTTCATGACCTTCTTCACCGGAAGCCAGGTCGGCCTCCAGGGCTACAACTCGCTGAACCAGATCGGCACGGCCGCGTTCACCGGGTTCGTCGCGTCCTACTTCAACACGCGCGAGATCGCGCCGCTGGTGTCGGCGCTGGCGCTGTCGGCGACGGTCGGCTGCGGCTTCACCGCCCAGCTCGGCGCGATGCGGATCTCCGACGAGATCGACGCGCTGGAGGTCATGGCCGTCCCGTCGATGCCGTTCCTGGTCACGACCCGGATGCTGGCGGGGATGATCGCGGTCGTCCCGCTGTACATCGTGGGCCTGCTCGCCTCCTACGGGGCGACGCGGCTGATCGTGACCATGTTCTACGGGCAGTCGACCGGGACCTACGACCACTACTTCCACCTGTTCCTGCCGCCGGACGACATCCTGTGGTCGTTCGGCAAGGTGATCGTCTTCGCGGTGCTGGTGATGCTGATCCACTGCTACCACGGCTACCACGCGAGCGGCGGCCCGGCCGGGGTGGGCGTCGCCGTGGGCCGCGCCGTCCGCACCAGCATCGTCGTGATCAACGTGGTGGACCTGATGCTGGGCATGGCGATCTGGGGCGCCGACGCCGGCGTGCGGATCGCGGGGTGAGGGCGTGCTGACGCGACGTGCGGGCCACCGGCTGCTCGGCCTGTCGATGGTCGTGGTGGCGGGGCTGCTGCTCGCCCTGACCGTCGCGCTGTTCAACAAGGCGTTCACCCCGGTCGTCCGCGTGCGGGTGGCGACCGAGCGGGCCGGGCTGCAACTGCTGCCGCGCTCGGACGTGAAGGTGCGGGGGCTGATCGTCGGGGAGGTGCGCAGCACCGAGGCCACCGCGGACGGCGCGACGCTGCACCTGGCGCTGGACCCGGAGAAGGCCAAGCTGATTCCGGGCAACGTGCGGGCGCGGCTGCTGCCGAAGACGCTGTTCGGTGAGAAGTACGTCGACCTGGAGATACCGAAGCGGGCGGGCCCGCTCGGGCTGCGTCGCGGCCAGGTGATCCAGCAGGACCGCTCGCAGGCCGCCGTCGAGATCGACAAGCTGCTGGACGACCTCCTCCCGCTGCTGCGGGCGGTCCGTCCGGCGCAGCTGAACTCGACGCTGAACGCGGTGGCGACGGCGCTGCAGGGCCGCGGCGACCAGCTGGGCCGCGACCTGGAGCAGGCGGACGCGCTGCTGCGGAAGGTCAACCCGCAGCTGGGCACGCTCGTCCACGACCTGAACTCGCTGGCGGACGTGTCCGCCGTCTACAGCGCGGCGGCCCCCGACCTGCTGCAGACCCTGCGCAACCTCAACGTGACCAGTAAGACGATCACCGACCGGACGGCCGTGATCGAGCGGCTGATCCCCGCGGTGACCGGGCTCGCCGGCGACGGCGACGCGTTCATGCGGCACAACGGCCCGAAGATCATCGGCTTCAACATCGCCAACCGGGACGGGCTGGCGCTGGTGGCCCGGTACTCGCCGTCCCTGCCGTGCGTCCTCAAGGGGCTGATGAGGCTGAAGCCGGAGGCGGAGCGGGCGGGCGGGGGCGGCGGCTCCACGACCTTCAACCTGACCATCGAGATCGTCAAGCCGCGGCCGGCGTACCGGCAGCCCCTCGACATGCCCGAGGCCAAGGACCGGCGGAACCCGCGCTGCTACGGCCTGCCGAACCCGAAGGTCCCCTTCGACGACTACCTCGCGCTGGACGGCACCGAGGACGACCTGTGGTGGAAGAACCCCGGCGACCCGAACGGCGGCGGCGGTGGCCGCGGCCGCGCGATGTCGAACGTCTTCGTGGACCCGGGTGACATGAGCGAGAAGGAAAAGATCAAGAACGTCGTCGGCCCGCTGACGCGGACCCCGGCGGACCGGGTCTCGGACGTGTCGCAGCTGCTGTTCGCGCCGGTGATGCGGGGATCGGTGGTGACGGTCAGGTGACGGGACGGACGACCAGCGCCGCGATCAAGCTCGGCATCTTCGTCGCGCTGACCTCGCTGGCGACCGGCGTGCTGGCGATGACGATCGGGAACCTGCACTTCGGCGCGACCCGGAGCTACAAGGCGATCTTCACCGACGTCGCCGGGCTGCTCGACAAGGACGACGTGCGCGTCGCGGGCGTCCGGGTCGGCCAGGTCGAGAAGATCAGGCTGTACCGCGGGAACCTGGCCGAGGTGACGTTCAGCGTCCAGAAGAGCGGGGTGCTCCGGGCGGGTCTGCCCTCGTCCACGCAGGTCCAGGTCCGCTACCGCAACCTGATGGGCCAGCGCTACCTCGCGCTGTCCGACGGCGCCGGGCGGCCCGGCGAGTACCTGCGGCCGGGCGGCACGATCCCGGTGACCCAGACCCGGCCCGCGCTGGACCTGACGGCGCTGTTCAACGGCTTCCGCCCGCTGTTCCGGGCGCTGGAGCCCGAGGACGTCAACAAGCTGGCCCTCCAGATCGTCCAGACGCTCCAGGGCGAGGGCGGGACGGTCAACAGCCTGCTCGCGCACGTGGCGTCGCTGACCAGCACGCTCGCCGACCGGGACAAGGTCATCGGGGAGGTCGTCGACAACCTCAACACCGTGCTCGGCACGATCGACCAGCGGCACGACGAGCTGAACCGGCTGATCACGAACCTGCGCGGGTTCGTCGGCGGGGTGTCGGCCGACCGCAAGGCGATCTTCGACTCGATCGCGGCGATCAACGACCTGACCGGCACCACCGAGGACCTCCTCGCGGACGCGCGGCCGGGGCTCCGCGACGACATCGCCGGGCTCCGGCGGCTGACCGGAACGCTGAACGCCAACGCCGGGGCCCTGGACGGCGGCCTCCAGCGCACCCCGCGGCGGCTGGAGAAGCTCGTCAGCATCTCCTCCTACGGTTCCTGGTTCAACATGTACATCTGCGGTCTCGACGCGAAGGTGCGGCTGCCGGGCGGACCCGTCTACCAGACACCGGCGATCGTGAACGAGAACGCGAGGTGCAAGTAGATGAGGGTCCCGTTCCGGGAGCGAAACCCGGTCCCCATCGGCCTCTCCGCGTTCGCGATCATCGCCGTCCTGCTGGGGCTGGCGATGAATCTGGACGACATCCCGTTCGTCTCGGGCGGCCGGACCCACACCGCCGCGTTCCGCGAGGCCGCCGGGCTGAGGCCGGACGAGGAGGTCCGCATCGCGGGCGTCAAGGTCGGCAAGGTCACCGGCGTGGGCCTGGACGGCGACCACGTCAAGGTCACCTTCCGGGTGGACGACGGGGTGCGGCTCGGCGACCGCACCGAGGCCGACATCAAGATCAAGACGGTGCTCGGCGCGCACTTCCTGTCCCTCACGCCGCGCGGGACGGGCCGGCTCGGCCGCGGCATCCCGGTGGAGCGCACGCACACTCCGTTCGAGGTCGTCCCGGCGATCAGCGAGCTGAGCCGGCGGGTCTCCCAGATCGACGTCAAGCAGCTCGCGCGGTCCTTCGACGTACTGTCGCAGACTTTCGAGAACTCCCCGGAGGAGGTCCGCGCCTCGCTGCGCGGACTGCGCCGGCTCTCCGGCACCATCGCCTCCCGCGACGACCGGCTGCACGAGCTGGCGGGCAAGGCGAAGGACGTCTCGCGGCTGCTCGCCGACCGCGACCAGGACTTCGCCAAGCTGATCCGGGACGGGGACGACGTGCTCCGCGCCGTGCAGGCCCGGCGCGCCGTCATCCATCAGCTCCTGATCAACACGGTGACGCTCTCCCAGCAGGTGAACGGCCTCATCAGGGAGAACGAGGCGCAGCTGCGGCCGATGCTGGACAACCTCGAGAAGGTCGACCGGATCCTGCTGAAGAACCAGGACAACCTCGATCGCGTGCTCCAGCTATTCGCGCCCTTCGCCCGCCAGTTCGCCGACGTGACCGGGACGGGCCGCTGGTTCGACTCCTACATCCAGAACCTCCTCCCGATCCCCGCGTCCGTCCAGCTCCCGAAGGGCGGCGGCCTCCCGGCCCCCGGCGTCCCGGACGGCGGCCGGCAGGGGGGCCGGACCGGTCCCAAGCGCGACAATCCGTTGCCGTTCCTCCCGTGAGCAGGAGGCAGGTCACCCGTGCGTAACTTCGCAACCGTCCTCCGTCTCGGCGGCGCGGCCCTCGCCGTCGCGTTGCTGGCCGGCGCGGTCACGCTGCTGCTCCAGGAGCCGCGCCAGCGCCACCTGACGGCCTACTTCACCCGGACCGTCGGCCTGTACAAGGGCGCCGACGTGCGCGTCCTCGGCATCAAGGTCGGCCGGGTCACCAAGGTCGCCCCGGCCGGGGACGCCGTGCGGGTCGAGATGAAGTACGACGCCGAGTACAAGGTCCCGGCCGGGGCGCAGGCCGTCATCGTCAACCAGACCCTCGTCGCCGACCGCTATGTCCAGCTCACGCCCGTCTACCGGGGCGGCCCCGTGCTGGCCGACGGCGCGACGCTGACCGTCGGCCGCACCGCGGTGCCCGTGGAGGTGGACGAGATCGGGGGCAGCCTGAACGACCTGAGCAAGGCGCTCGGCCCCGGCGGCGCGAACGCGCCGGGCAAGGACGGCACCGGCTCGCTGTCGCGGCTGCTCGCGGTCGGCGCCGCCAACCTGGACGGGCAGGGCGCCGACATCCGGCAGACGATCAGCGACACGTCCACGATGCTGAGCACGCTCAGCGCCGACCGGGGCGACGTCGCCGAGACCATCCGGAACCTGCGAGTCATCACCGACTCCATGAAGGCCAGCGACCGGCAGATCAGGTCGTTCAGCGGGCACCTCAACGGGGTGTCCGGGCAGCTCGCGGGGGAGAAGGAGGAGCTGAGCGCGGCGCTGAACACGCTCGCCCCGACCCTGCGCAACGTGCAGCGGTTCGTCCGGGACAACCGCACCGAGCTGGCGGCGGGGGTCCGGCAGCTCGCCCAGATCACCGGCGTGCTGGTCAAGGAGAAGGACTCGCTCGCCGAGATCCTCACCGCCGGGCCCCTCGCGATCAACAACCTGGCGCGCGCCTACGACCCGATCAGCGGCACCATCCACAACCGGGCCGACCTGCGCCAGTTCCACGACCTGGCCGACTGGCTCTGCTCGCTGGCCTACTCCGTCGGGACCCCCGCCAAGCAGTGCCTCGACTTCGTCAGGCCGATCAACGGCATCGGCAAGGTGCTGACCGGCCTCAGCCTGGACCTGTCCTGGATCACCGCGCTGACCACGCACTACGACCCGGTGCCGATCCCGCCGGACGCCTACGGCCCCGGTGGTCCGGACGGCGGCACGCGGACGAAGGGCGCGAACCGGCACAAGCCCCAGGACATCACGTCGCTCGCGCCCGGAGGTGGCCGATGACCGGGACGGCGGAGCGCCGGGCGGGGGTCCGTCCCAGAGCGCCATGGCGCGCACGGGGGCGGGAACGGTGGCGGGCACGGCCGCTCGCCGCGGCGGCGCTCGCCGGCGCGGCGGCCCTGTCGGGCTGCTCGTTCGGCGGTGTGGACACCCTCCCGCTGCCCGGCGGGCCCGACCTCGGCTCGCGCCCGAACACCGTCAGGATCGAGTTCGCGAACGTGCTGGACCTCGTCCCGCAGTCGGTGGTGAAGGTCAACGACGTCTCGGTGGGCAAGGTCGAGAAGATCGACCTCGCCGGCGGGACGGGCGGCTGGCACGCCCTCGTCACCGTCAAGGTGCGCCGGGACGTCAGACTGCCCGACAACGCGACCGCCTCGATCGGGCAGACCAGCCTGCTCGGCGAGAAGTACGTCGCGCTGGCGCCGCCCTCCCACGAGCCCCCGTCCGGCGAGCTCGGCTCGGGCGATCTCATCCCGCTGGCCCGCACGGGCCGCAGCACCGAGATCGAGGAGGTGCTGTCGGCGATGTCGCTGCTGCTGAACGGCGGCGGCCTCGAACAGGCCGCGACGATCAGTCACGAGCTGCGGGCGGCGATGGGCGGCCGGGAGGCCACGATCAGGTCGGTGCTGCACCAGGCCGACGTCTTCGCCGGCACGCTGGACCGCAACCGCACGGCGATCACCCGGGCGCTGGACGGCATCGACCGGCTGACCGGCACGCTCGCCGCCGAACGAAAGACGATCACCGACACCATCGACCGGACCGGCCCGGCGATCGCCGTGCTCGACCGCAACCGCGCCGACCTCACCCGGATGCTGGTCGCGCTGGACCGGCTGAGCCGCACCACGACCGGCGTCGTCCGGCGCTCGCACGCCGACCTCGTGGCCAACCTCCGGGACCTCGACACGATCCTGGTCAACCTCAACAAGGCGGGCTCGGACCTGCCGCGCTCGCTGGAGTCGCTGATCACCTTCCCTTTCCCCGCGACGTTCGGCAACGTCATCGAGGGCGACTACGGCAACGTCCGGCTGACGATCGACCTGGACTTCCAGTCGATCGCGCGGAACCTGCTCGGCGGCACCGACCTCGAAGGGCTGCTCGGCGGCGGCGAGCAGATGCGGTCCATGCTGCAGGTCCCGAACGTCACGCTGCCGCAGCCCCCGCTCGGCGTGCTGCCGCGGGCGGCCCCCGGCGGCGGGCCGCCCGGCCTGCCGGGACTGCCGGGCCTGCCGGGCGGCGCGGCCACGCCCGCCCCGTCCGCGGGTACCCCCGGCACAGGCCGGCAACCGTCCGGCAAACCGAGTCCGGGCGGGCGTGGCACCGGTAAGCCGGGCCGTCCCGGCGCGCTCGCGCCGCGGTCCGGTGATCTCCGGACCCCGACGATGGGGGGCCTCTCGTGATCCTCAAGCGCGGCGTCAAGCTCCAGCTGATCGCCTTCGCGCTCATCACGGTCATCGGCGTGACGGTCGTGTCCGTGAACTACATCGGGCTCGGCCGGGGGATCCTCGGCAAGCAGTACACCGCGTACGTGGACCTGACCGACTCCGGTGGGGTGTTCACCAACGCCGAGGTCACCTACCGCGGCGTGCCCGTCGGGCGGGTCGGGCCGATCGAGCTGACCAAGGACGGCATCCGGGTCAAGCTGCTGCTCGAACGCGGTAAGCGGATCCCGCGGGACGGGACGGCCGCGATCGTCGCCAACCGGTCGGCGGTCGGGGAGCAGTACATCGACCTGCAGCCCGGTAAGAAGAACGGGCCCTATCTGGACGAGGGCGAGCCGTACACGATCCCCCGGCGGCTCACCAGGCTCCCGGTGTCCACCGCCGAGTTGCTGCGCAATGTCGACTCCCTCGTCGGATCGGTGAACACCAAGGACCTCGGCACGATCGTGGACGAGCTGGACAAGGCGTTCTCGGGGTCGGCGTCCGACCTCCAGTCGATCCTGGACGACACCGACCGGCTGCTGAAGACGGCCGACCGGGCGTACCCGGACACCAAGCGGCTGCTGGACAACAGCGTCACCGTCCTGGACACGCAGCGCTCCCAGGGCGCGAACATCAAGGGGTTCGCCCGGAACCTGAACGAGCTGACGACCTCGCTGCGCAAGGACGACCCGGCGCTGCGGCGGACCATCGACGCCGTCCCGGGCACGGCGGACGAGGCGCACAAGGCCCTGGACCAGCTCGCGCCCACGCTGCCCGTCCTGCTGGCGAACCTGACCACCACGGGGCAGATCGTCGCGACCCGGCAGGCGGGGCTGCGCTCGCTGTTCATCCTGTACCCGGTCACGGTCGCCGGTGCGTTCACCGTCACCCCCGGGGACGGGACCCAGCACCTCGGTCTCGCGCTCAACATCGACTCGCCGCCCCCGTGCACCAAGGGCTACGAAGGGGTCAAGCATCGCTGGCCCCAGGACACCTCCCCCAAGAAGCCCAGCCTGAACGTGGGGTGCAAGGACGCGCACGACTCGCCCAGCGCGGTGCGCGGCGCCCGCAACTTCCCCCGCGACGCCCTCGTGCCCGCCCCGCGGGTGCCCCCGGGGGCGACGGACGGCGCGGGCTTCCCGGCCGGCGGCGCGTACGGCACGCGGGGGTCCGGTTCGGGCGCCGGGGGAGCCGGTGCGCAACAGGGCGGTAAGCAGGGTAAAAGCGGCAAGCAAGGTAAGGGCGCCGCCGTGGCGGCCCCGACGGGGCGGCTGTCGGATGGACAGCTCTATCTCTCATACCCCGATAGTTCAGTCGAATTCGCTGGATACGATCCATCGACCGGTGCGGTCTACGGGCCCGACGGCAAGCGATACGTCATGCCCCGCAGCGCCGGCAGCCGTCAGTTGGGAGAAGATTCTTCGTGGAAGTGGCTTCTGCTCGGACCACTGAGCCAGTGAGGCCGACCCCATGAGGCGCGTCCCCTGGGGCAACGCGGTCACCATCGGACTGAGCGTCCTCGTGGCGGGCCTCCTGGTAGCCACGGGCTGGCTCGGCGTCGTCACCATGCAGAAGAAGGCCCATGCCGACGAACAGGCCAAGGCCGTCCAGGCGGCGCGGCAGATGGGCGTCAACCTGATGACGCTCGACAACGCCACCGCCCAGCGCGACATCGACCGCATCGTGGCGGGCACCACCGGCGAGCTGAAGAACACCCTGGGCGCCCAGGCGAAGACCTTGCTCAACCAGCTGGCCAAGACCGGCGCCAAGTCCACCGTCAGCGAGGTGGACGCCGCCGTGGTCTCCATGGACGACGACTCCGCCGAGGTGATGGTGTCCCTCAACGGAACTGTCACGAACGCCAAGGTGAAGGACGGTGCTCCCCGGGCCTACAGGTACTTGATGGGCCTGTCGCGCGTCCATGACCGCTGGCTGGTGTCCACTTTGGAGATGGTCCCGTGACAGCCGAGCCGGACGACACCAAGCTGGACGACATCAGGCGCGATGACACCAGGCCGGGGGAGGGCCGGTCCGAAGCGGCTACCCCCGCGGACTCGGACACGGGCTCGACCACGAGCTCCGCCAAGGCGCGCCGGGCCGCCCGCCAGGCCGCCAAGGCGGAGGAGGCCGCCGAGGCCGCGCGCCTCGCCGAGGAGGCCGCGGCGAGGGCTCGTGAGGCCGCGCGGCTGGCTCAGATCGCGGCGGAGGCGGCGGCAGCCGAGGCGGAGGACGGCCCCGGCGAGGACGACGACTCCGATGAGCGGCCCACCGGTCCTGAGGCCGTGAAATCGCCCCAGAGGACCTCACTCCTCAAGGAGGCGTCTCAAGTCGCGTCCAGCGCCAATGGCGCCACAGAAGCCGAATCAGGGGCCGCCAAAGGCGATTCGCTCCCCGCTGAGGGCGACGAGCCCGGCGAGCAAGCCGAAGCGGCCGAGCCCGAACCCGCCGAGCCCGGCGGCGAAACCAGCGAAACCGTCGAAGACGGCACCGGAGACGAGAGCGGGGGACCAGACGGACCGGCGCGACCGGCCAAGGCGGCGACCGAGTCCGCTCAGGTCTCGGCCGACGCGGACGCCGGGGACACGCGGGAAGCCGAGAACGGCGCGGACGGGGCGGGGCGGCGGAGCCGGGCGCGCCGGGGCCCGGTGGTCATCGGGATCCTGGTCGCCCTGGTGATCGCTCTCGGGGCCGGTACGACGGTGCTGGCGCTGAAGGTCCGTGAGCAGAACGCGACCGAGACCGCCTCCAGGGACGGCGTGTTCGCCGCGTCCCGCGCGGTCCAGGCCCTGTCGTCCTACGACTACCGGAGCCTGGACGCCGACCTCAGGGCCGCCTCGGCGCTGACGACCGGCACGCTCCGCGAGCAGTTCGACAAGCTCGCCGAGCAGCTGAAGGCGCTCGCCCCGCGCCAGCAGGCCGTGTCGACCACGACGGTGATGAAGGCGGGGGCGGTGAGCGCCACGCCGGAGAAGGTCGTGGCGCTGGTGTACGCGAACCGGTCCTCGGCGACGAGCGCCGACAAGGACAGGCGCCTGCCCGAGCCGCTGCGCATCAGGATCACCATGGTTCCGAGGCACGGGAGATGGCTCGCCTCGGAGCTCGTGGTGATCTCCTGAAACCACTGGTCCGCAGGGGGTTCGGGCGTCCGCGGGGCCGTCCCGTGGGGCGGTCGCCGGGCCCCTTCGCGGGGCATACCATCGGGTAGGTGACGGGATCCTAAACTATGGCCTTCCTCACTGCAGGTCAGAGCCCGAAAAGTCCAAGTCCGCTCTTGACTCCGCGCCCCTGAGGGGCGATGCTCCATGGCAACTGTGATGCATACTGCGGCGGTAGAGTTGCGAGCGGTGTGGTGGTCGGCTACACTGCCCCTTTGCGCTGCCCTCTGACTATCCACGTGTGAGAGCTCCCCCGCCGGGGCCCCTTCGGGACCCCAAAGCGCGGGTCTCGGACGTGGATCGTCTGGCGTGCGTGTCGTCAGTTACGCCGCGAGCCCTCGGAAGGACCACTCTTGGCAGCCTCGCGCAACGCCTCGAATACCGCAACCGGTCCGAACCGCGTCTCCTTCGCGCGCATCAAGGAGCCGCTCGAAGTCCCGGACCTCCTTGCTCTGCAGACCAACTCGTTCGACTGGCTGCTGGGCAATGAGAGGTGGAAGGCCCGGGTCGAGGCGGCCC
>NZ_CAACVB010000005.1 GCF_900659635.1 Actinomadura roseirufa
CGCCGCCACCGGTTCACCGACATCCGCGACACCCGGAACCGGCGCCCGATCTCCGCATCCGACAACCCCACATCGAACAGCCCGGCCGCCTCCCGCCGCAGCGCCTCCCGCCGCGCCCGCTCCACAGCGGTCAACCCGCCGCCCTCGCCATACCGCATCCACCAAGGGAAACCCGCCCACACCCGACAGGCCAGTCACCACCAAGACACAGTCGATAACCCCAACTATTGAAGCTCTCTAGTTCTAGCCAATCCGAAGTAGGGCTTGTGAGGACGGCCGCAGGTGGATCGAGTCGGTAGCTGAGTGCGTGGGCGTCGTATGCCACTTCCCAGTCATCGATCACGGCTTGGGAGACGCTGGCGCCTGGTGGCCGGTATCGGCTGTTCTGCCGTGCGCTGGAGAGTGCGGCGAGCATGGGGGTGAGAGTGGCGCTCGCGCCCAGGGCTACGGCGTTTCCGAGTAGTTTGCGACGCTTCACATTGTCGTCCCATGGTCTGGGAGTAGGTAGGAGTCTGCTTTGCGGTACTCGCAGATGCGTCCGAGGTGCGGGGTGAGCGAGCCGTGTGCCTGTGACTCGCCGTCGCTGCCGACCGTGCCGCACGGGTTGTCGGATTCACGCAGGCGCCTCAGTCAATGATCGAGCGAGTCCGCGTGGTCATGGGTGGGCGGTCGGGCTTTATGTGGAGATCAGGGTGCTTAGGTCTTGTGCGGCGGGGAGAGTGCGCGCTGGCTCGGGCAGGGCGTTGATGACTCGCCGGGCGTTCACCCGTACCCGTGCGATCCGCCGTTCCTGTGGAAGCTCTCCCAGTATCGTCACAGCTTCCTTGAGTGCGTTAGACGGGTCGGTCGAAGTGTGAAGAACGATTTCGTGCAATTTGAGTTGGATTGACGAGTAGAAGTGTGTGGCAGGGTTGTGAAGGTGTTGTGCGGCTTGCCGGGCTTCTGCTGCGTTTTTGGTTGAACCGGCAAGTGAGTAGACGAGGCTTTGGGCTAGGTGGAGGTTCTTTTTCCTGTCGGATTGACTCGATGGGATTCGGCTGAACACTTCCTCGGCGTGTCGAATCGCTGAGACTGCGGCGCTGTGGTTGCCCATGGATGCAAGGACTTCTGCCTCTGTGAGGGTTGCGTAAACGAGCGTTCCGGTGGGCTTGCTCCCTGCGAGTTCTCGTGCTTCTCGGGCGAGCCTGGCCAGTTCGGGGAGGTGTTCGCTCACATTGACGACCCGGTTTGTGGCTTCCCAGCTTCGGGCATAGGCGGACAGATGACGGTCCCCAGATTGGTCGGCCAGGTTGCGTGCCGTGAGCCACCAGCGCCTTGCCAGACGCTCGTCTCCAAGTTGGACCGTTGTGGCCGCGATGAGCCCTGCGTGTTTGGCCGCCGCGTGGGCGATGTCGCGTTTGACACCCTCGGGTTGTCGGCGGGGCAGGTGGGGTGCGATCTCGACCCAGTCCCGCGTGAGTCCGGTCAAGGTGATGCTGGGAGCGGCGTTCACATACCTGCGCACATGAATTGGGTAGGCGTCTTCCCAGTCATCGATCACGGCCTGGGAGACGCTGGCGCCTGGTAACCGGGGCTGGCTTTTCTGCCATGAGCTGGAGAGTGCGGCCAGCACGGGCGCAAGAGCGGCGTTCACGCCGACGGCGGCGCTGTTCCCGATGAGTTCGCGACGCTTCACATCGTCGTCCCAGGATCCGGTAGTAGGACTGCGCTCCACGGTACCTGTAGGGCCGGGGGGCGGGTCGGACGTGGGGGGTGCGATGGGGGCGAACAGGGCTTCTTCGGTCGTGTCGAAAGTGGCGGCCAGGGCGTACTGGTAGCGGTCGGAGATACGGGTGACTTTGCCCGCTTCCCAGCGTTTGATGTAGGAGATCAGGGTGTCGCGGTCGGGACATTGGTCGGGGACGTGGCGGGCGAGTCGATCGGCTGTCTTGGCGTACGACCAGCCTCGGCTTTTGCGGGCGGCGCGGAGGCGCATGGCCGGTGTCGAGAGTGGGCGGTCCTCGGGTTGCGGGGCGTCGGTGGCCATTGGCGGATGCCTTTCGGTTCGCGCTGCTCCGGTGCTGCTTCACTGCGCTCCTCATCATGCCTCTGCCTGCGTGACGTGTCCGCGGATTCACTATTCGTGACATGAAACGGCTCCGGTCTGGTGGGTCAACACCGGGGGTTACGGGGCCTATCGGAAGGTAGGTCCGGCTATGGGCTGGCTCAGTTGGCAGACGAGGTGGGAATGAGTGAACGGCCTGATGATGGTGAGCGTCCGGATGCTTTTGGGCGGCTTGGGGCGTTGATGTCCCGGCTTCACGCCTATGGGCTGGAGACCGATCTTCAACCGCGCGGGTTGATCGTGGTCAATGCGAGGGTGGCGGGGTGTTGTGCGGAGGTGCCGCATCCGGCGGACACGGTCACGTGCAAGGTGCGTGAGGAGGACGGTGGGCGGTTGTGGTTCTTTCGCTTCGTGGGGTGAGCCGATCGCCGAGGCCGATCGGATCGTGGACGCGGCGTTGGTCGTGGCCACCGCTCTCGGCGCGCCGACCGATCATGGGTGTGCCGGTGAGTGAGTTCGGGCGTGGGCGCGGGGGGACGGGTGATGCGGCAGAGCCCCCCGCGTTCGCTTCACCGGGTGAGCGATTGGCCGAGTTGGCGTTGCTGGTGAGCCGGCGGTTTTCGGGTGTGGCGCCGATATTGCCGCACGGGACGGAGATTCTGCATCTCATCCGGCCCGGGAAAGGGCCGCATTATGTGGTGTGGGCTCGGCATCGGGAGGCGTTCCTCTGGTACTGCGGGCCTGATCATGGGGCGCAGCTCGGGGCGACGGCCGAGCAGGCCGCCGAGCAGATTGGGCGAGTGCTCGGGCTGCCACTCGCCTGAGCATCCGCGGGCCGCTAAGACCGGCGCGGTGGTGCGGGTTGACGCCGCCCCCGAGAGTCCTCGCACCGCCGCGCCTTTCCGTCTGCCGCAGCTGCCTTACACGTGCGGGGCTGGGCACGCTGCCGTTGCTGCGCCGTCACGAGAGCGCCGACCCCGGGCCCGCGGGACGTTCCATCCAGCGGATGGGTGGTCGCACGCCGCCTGTTTGTGCGGGTAGGGTCCGCTCGCCGCATGAGCTGGGGTGGCGCCGTCTTCCGATCGCTGCGGCCCAACGGCGTCACCCCTTGCGGCCTGACCTCCGGTATCGCGGGCGTGTGGTTCTCCAGGGTCCGCGGGCGGACGTGGGGTTTGCCGTAGGGCGGTCTTGGGGGTGGCCGTACTGCGCGGGGGGTCGTCTGTGCGTGATGCTGGGCTTCCGATCACGCGGGGAGGGTGGCTTCAATGCTCATGAGACCAACGCGGCGGCAGGTGTGGCAGGCGGCCGTGCCGGTGCTGTGCGCGGGGTTGCTTCCGGCGCTGCCTCGGGCGGCGCAGGCGAGCGGCGGGGGCGGGGTGGTCCGGGCCATTGACGCCCATGCCCGGCCGTTGCGGTCGACCGAGCCGTCTGGGGATCTGGGGGATCTGCGGGCGTTCGGGCAGATGGTGGACGGGGCGAGCGTGGTGGGGCTGGGGGAGGCGACGCACAATTCGCACGAGTTCTTCACCATGAAGCACCGGGTCTTCCAGTACCTGGTGCGTGCCAAGGGGTTCCGTGCCTTTGCCCAGGAGGTGCACGTCGGCGCGGCACTGCGTATCGACGACTATGTCGTCAGTGGTCAGGGCGATATCCGTCAGATCATGGACGAGGAGTTCCAGAGCGCCACGCGTCTGTGGAACACTCGCGAATACCTCGGGCTCTTCCAGTGGATGCGCGCCTACAATGCGCGGCATCGGCAGAAGTTGCGGTACGTCGGCAACGATGTGGACTATCCGGGCGAGGAGTTGTTCGTCCGGGTGGATGGGTATCTGCGGGGACATTATCCGGAGTTGGTGCCGGTAGTCGGGGGACTCTACACCGGCCTGCGTCCCACCGCGGGCATGGACGTGTGGACGACGCACTACCCGCGGAAACCCCTGGCCGAGCGGCAAACCCTTGCTTCGCGTGCGCGGGAGGTCGTGGCGCTGCTGAGGCGTCACGGGGCCGAGGACATGGTCGTGCAGTACGCCGAGTTCATCTCCCAGGTCGCCACGCTGTACTCCTATGATCTGGACGACCGGGCCGAGTTGCTGAAGGCGCTCCAGCATCGCGAGCAGGCGATGGCGGACAACACCGTGTGGTGGAACCGGCGGACCGGCGGGCGCACGCTGCTGTCGGCTCACAATGGCCATGTCACGTATTTCAATTCGCGTCCGGACTATCCCTATCGCATTCAGGGAGACCTTCTGCGCGAGCAGTTGGGGCGCGGTTATGTCAGCGTGGGCTTCACCTTCCACCATGGCTCGTTCAACGCCGCGCCGCCCGGTGGCGATGACCTGCTGCCCGTGACGGTCGGTGCCCCCGAGAGGGGGAGCAACGAGTTCACGCTCGATCAGTCCCGGTATCGCGACTACGTGCTCGACATGCGCACGGCACCCGCTCTGCTGCGGGACTGGCTCAGCCGGGTCCGTCCCACCCGCGACATCGGCACCGACTACCCGGACGAGCCCAGGCCCATCGTTTTGGGGGCTTCACACGATGTGCTGATCCACCTCCATCGGATTCGTGCCGCCACTCTGCTCTGAAGTGCGGGGTCAGGCGTCCTGCCCGGTGGAGAAGTCCTCTCCGGTGGAGACGTTTTTCTCAGCCGAAGTGTTTCTCTCAGCGGAAGTGTTTCTCTCAGCCGATACTGCCTTGATGAGATTGTCCGGGGTGAAGGCCGCGGCCAGGCGGCCGTTCGTGGGGGAGCGGCCCTCGATGGCGTCGGGGGACTCGCTGATCTCGAAGCCGTAGTGGGCCAGCAGGCCGCGGACGACGGCCCGCTGGGCGGCCGGGAAGACCTCGGCGGCCCGCATGAGCAGCCGCGCGGCGGTGGTGTGGTCGAACCGGGCGGCGGGCAGCGCGGGGTCGTCGAGGTGGAAGTAGCTGGACCCGTCGCCGCCGTTGATGGAGTAGCGCCGCACGCCGTTGCCGCCCAGCAGCGTCCCGGCGGCGATGGCCAGGGTGTCGGCGGCGCCGCCCGGGTCCGGGAAGCGGGACAGGTCGAGCCCGCCCGCCATCAGCTCGGGGACGGTGTGCTCCGCGCCGAAGTCGCGGACGGCGCGGAGCGGGGCGATGGCCGGCCGGTCGGGTGAGAGGTTGGCGTTGTCCCACGCCCACAGCCAGGTCTTGCTGAGGTGGGAGAAACTGCCCAGCAGGGTGACGCCGTGGTAGGTGCGGCCGTCCGTGGTGAGGGTCCGCGCGTCCAGGTCCCATTCGGCGTACGCGAGGCCCACGACCTCGTCCAGGAGGTCCTGGCGCTGGATCGCGGCGGCGGATCCTCCTGCGGCGAAAGCCTCGAACTCCGTGCTGTAGGCACCGAGACCGGCGGTGTAGCCGCTCCAGTATCCGGCCCGGCGCGCGTCGCCCCGCCGCCGGTAGATGTCGGCGAGGCGGCGCGCGGCGTGCTCGGACCCGACGTCCTGGACCGAGGCGCGGAACCAGGTGATCGCCTCGTCCTCGTCGCCGCGCTCGACCGCCGCGACGCCGAGGCTGAAGGCGGCCTTCGGGTGGCGCAGCCGCGCGGCCAGCCGCCACGACGCCAGCCTTCCCTCGGTGTCGCCCTGGTCCATCCGCACGAAGCCGAGGTTGAACGCGGCGCCGCCGTTGCCGCGCTCGGCGGCGCGCGAGTACCACGTCGCGGCCTGGTCGAGGTCGCCCTTACCGTCGGCGTCGTAGATCCGGCCGAGGTTGAACGCCGCCCGGTCGGAGCCCATGTCCCAGGCGCGGCGGTACAGGTCCATGGCCTCGTCGCGGGCGCTCTTCTCGATGAGGGTCGCGAGGTTCAGGATTCCGCCGCGGTCGCCGCCCTCGGCCGCGACCCGGTACCAGCGTTCCGCTTCGGCGGGGTCGCCGCCGCTCTCCTCGATGTAGCCGACCTCGAAGGCGCTCTCGGGGTGCCCCTTCTCGGCGGCCCGCCGCCACCACCGCTCGGTCAGGTCCTTGTCGCCCCGGTCGAGCGCCATGGCCCCGATCCGGTGGGCGCCGCCCGGATGCCCGGCCTCGTACGCCCGCGTGTACAGCTCCTCGGCCTCGGCGAGCCGGCCTTCGCCCTCGGCCTCCCGTCCCCGCTCGTACAGCGCGACGGCCTCCGCCGGATATCCGCTCATGATGTCCTCCCCGCAACGATCACGAGAATCCCGACGCGCCCCGTCCGGAACCGGTTCCCTCGGCCCCCTCGTGTTCGTTTTCAAGAAGAGCGTGTTCGTGGGAGAAGAGTGTGTTCGTAGGAGAAGAGCGTGTTCGTTACAGCGGAGCGTGTTCGGCTCAGAAGAGGGAGTGGGGCGGGTAGTTCGTGTCCCTGCGGTCGAGGGGTGGCGGGGGCGGCGGGGGTGGCGGCTTCGGTGGCATGGTGGACAGTTCGTCGGCGGCGCGCTGTGCGGATTCGGGGTCGCCCGAGTCCAAAGCCAGCTGGAGGTAGGTCTTGGCGGTGTCCCACCAGGTGTCGCCCGGGTTGTAGAACTCGCCGTCCCGGTTGTCGCTGATCAAGTGGCGGGCCACGTCGACGGCCGCGGCGGGGGACAGGCTGGTGTGCCCCGCGTCGACGACCAGTTTGAGGACGTCGACCGCGTATCCGGCCGGTCCGCCCTTCATGGCCTTCGCGGCGGCATAGGCCGCCGGGGCGAAGGTCTCGGCGGGCAGATGCGAGCCCGCGTAGCGGAGATAACGCAGGGCCGAGGACGGGGCGTCGTGGGCGACCTCCCCCGCCTTTTCGAGAAGGAACTCGGGGCGCACGTCCGCCGATTGCAGGCCGCCGCTCCGATAGCGGTCCGGGGTGTCTTCGAGGTCCAGCCGGGCGAAGTACTCCAGCAGGAACCGGTGGGCGAAGGCGTAGCTGCCGCCGACCTTCTGCAGCAGCGTCCTGGACATCGCCATGTCGAGGAAGGCCCGCTGACGCAGGGGGACGAGCCCGTTCCGGGCGAGGACCGCGCGGACGCACCAGTAGGTCAGCAGCCTGCGGCCCGAGCTGAGGAAGCCCGCGCAGAACCCGAGGAGGGCGCCGGTGAGCAGCCCGCGCGGACCGGTGATCGTCCACAGCCCGGCCGCCAGGGGAACGCCGACGGCCAAGGTGAGATCGACGCTCAGCCACCAGGTGGCCCTGCGCCCGCCGCCGTACGGAAGCTCGCGGAGTTCGCGGGTGGTGAGCCTGTCCAGGCTCGCGGTCACCGCGAAGACGAGGGGAAAGCCCAGGACGAGGGCGGCGAAGACGACGGGTGTCACGACATGGACGAAGTCGGAGAACGTCCATGCCGCGGCACCGAACTGTTCGGCGATGTCGTGCGCGAACCCGCCGAAGCTGGCCGTCATCATGGCGGTTAGGGCGACGACGCCGAGACCGGTGCTGATGATGCTGGCCAGCGCGGAGGTGACGCGGCGCGGCCTGCTCCGTCCGTCCGGCTTCCTGAACTGGTTCTCGGCTCCGAGGATGGCCAGGCCCGTGATCGAGGCGGAGACGGCGCTGAGTGCCAGCGTTGCCCAAGGTGAGAAGTACAGGCCGGCCAGGAGCCACGCGGTCGCGGCGGTCAGCAGGGCCGAGATCAGGGCGACCGTCCTGGCGACCGAGCGGCGCGTGCGCTCGGGGACCCAGGCCGGAGTGATGGACTCGACGTAGAGGGCGGTCTCCAGGTTCGACGCGAGCGCCCTGGCCATGTAAGTGAGCCATCGGACGACCTTGCCCTTGTCGAGCTTTCTCCTGCCTCGCCGGGCCCGCAGTGTCCGCTCGACGAAGGCCGCGATCAGCCGGTCACGCCGTTCGTACAGCGAGCCCCGCTCCAGGGAGATCTCCTCGGCCGGAAGGCCCTCGTAGGCGCGGACCGCGATGCCGAGCAGGAACGGCGTCCGGAGAAGCTCCCACAGGGTCGGGTCGGCGCGCAGCGCGCCGCGGACGCCCGCCAGCCGCTTGCCGAACCGCTCCAGATGCGACTGGACCTTGGCGCGGCTGAGCGGCTGGATGAGCAGCGCGGTCCGCAGCCGCAGGACGCGTCCCAGAGCGCGGTAGTCGGCGACCCGGCAGCAGACGACGACCGGCAGGACGCCGTGGGCGGCCGAGAACGCGTTGATCGACTCCACGCAGGAGGCCCGCCGGTTCAGCGCCAGCTCGTCCAGGCCGTCCAAGAGGGGGGCGATGCGTTCCTTCTGGACCCACGCCAGTGCCACGTCGCGGTGGATTCCGTAGAAGGGGCCGGTCAGCTCGTCCACCAGCCAGGTGTCGAGCCGTTTCTGTCCCGACCACGTCCCGAGGTGGAAGTAGACAGGGATGGGACGGGTGCGTTCGGATTTGGCCCTGTCCACGAGGTCGCGCAGGACTCCCAGGAGCATCGTGGTCTTGCCCGCGCCCGGTTCGCCGAGGATCAGCACGCCTTTGCGTGACTCGACCATCGCGGTCGCGGTCTCGTCCGGCGCGAGCATGACCGGCTCACGCTCGCCCTCCTCGACCAGGACGTCCCAGGAGCTGTCGACCAGGTCCGGCCGGTCCTCCAGGCCGAGATCGAGGAGGACCCGCCGGTAGACCGACTGGCGCAGGAGGCCCTCGGCGAGGGTCTCCAGGTTGTTGAGCATCTCCGCCCGGCTGTTCTCCAGCCGGTCGCGGTCGAGGAGGCCGTGCGCGGAGGGGGCGATGGTGACGCTCTGCCGGAGGTCGCCCCCGACCTGGGTGTCGCGGACGGTCAGTTCCACCAGGGGGCGCCGCCGGAGGCGGGGCCACCGGCGGCCCGGCCGCTCACCCATCCTGCCGCTGGTCCAGGTCGGCGCCGATCTCCGAGTCGGTGACCTCCTGCGTGCCGGGCCGGTTCAACGTCTGCCGCACCGAGCCGGTGACCTTCGTCCCCCGCACGTTCTGGTGCGCGGTGGGCGCGGGCCCGCCCGCCACGGTCAGCCACGCCTGGAGCCCTCCGCCGACCAGGACGACGACACCGGTGAACGCCCACCACGCCAGGTCCCATTTCTGGGTGAGCATGCCCGTCGTCACGTTCGTCAGGGCCGCCAGGACGACCGTGCCCGCTGCGGCGACTCCGCGTTTGGCTTTAGGGCCCACAGCTGCTCCCCGTCAGAACAGTCCGATGGCTCACGACCAGTATCTCAGGATCAGCCAGTATTTCGGGATCAGTAGGGCTGGGGGGCGGTGTCAGCGCCGCCTGTTCTCCTCCACGCGCCTGGCGACGGTCCTCGCCAGGTAGGGCTCCAGTTCTTCCGGCCGCCCGTTGGGGTCGTGCGACAGCAGAAGGGGCGTGCCGTCGTTGGCCTTGCCGAAACAGTGGATGCGGCCTGTCTGGACGGCCTTGGCCGGGTCGAGGACGAGGGGGGTGCGCAGCGTCTCTGTGCCCGTCCAGATCACCTGGTCGTCGGCCTTCAGGCCGGTGCGCAGCCGCGCCTTGCGGAGCTGTTTGCGGATGAACGGGTCGGTCGCCAGGTCGTTCGGGTGCTTGGGGATCAGGGTGGTGACGCCGGCGGCCAGGTAGACGCGGCCGTCGCCGTCCAGGGCGAAGGACCCGAACTGCCACCGGTGGCCCGTGATCACCACGCGGTCGACGCTCTGGAAGGGGCGCGGCTTGCGGGACTCCAGCGTCGGAAGGGGGGCGACCCGGGCGTCCCGCAGATGCCGCAGCGAGTCGGCGAAGAGGCCGTTCATGTGGTCGATCGCGGCCCGCCAGGCGGCCTGTTCGTCTCGCGCCCACAGCTCGTGCTCGGACGCCTCGGCCGCTCGCCGCCGCCCGTCGGCCGTGGCCTGCGCGTCGATTCCGCGGCGTTCGGCCGACACCAGGTCGTCGAAGTCGGTCACCGTTCCTCGGACCTCCCATCTCTGTCCGCCGAGCCTGGGAGCAACCGTGATCACGGCGGTCGGCCCCTAGAAGATCGCATACCGGACGGGGAAGGGCCAGGGCCGCGTTCCGCGCCCGCGCGGGACCGCCGGGAAGCCTCCGGGCGGGGCCATGACGCGGCCTAAGGCGAAGATCCGCAGGTCAGAGGGCTGTTGTGCACTGCAAAATCATGTGTTGCAAATCTGGTGCGGCGCTCGGTCCACCGCATAACCTCCACGACTACCGGCACGGAAGTCCGGTAACGCACTCTCTGGGGTGAATGAGGTCCAATGTACGATCTTCTGGTTCGCGGTGGGACGGTGCTGGACGGCACCGGCGCCCCCGCGCGCCGCGCCGACGTGGCCGTCTCGGCGGGCCGCATCGCCGCGGTGGGCGTCCCGGAGGGGACGCGGGCCGTCACGGAGATCGACGCCACCGGCCGGTACGTGATGCCGGGCTTCATCGACACCCACGTGCACGGCGACGCGGCCGTGTTCGACCCCGACGTTCAGCTCGCGGCGCTGCGCCAGGGCGTCACCACGTTCGTCCTGGGCCAGGACGGCGTCTCCTACGCTCCGGCGGACCCGGAGACGCTCCGTTACGTCAGCCGCTACTTCGCTCCGGTCAACGGAACCCACCCAGGGCTCGACGGAGGCCCGGTCTCGGTGGCGGACCTCCTGGCCTCCTACGACCGGCGCGTCCCCCTGAACACCGTCTACCTGCTGCCGCACGGGACGATCCGGCACGGCGTCATGGGGAGCGCCCGGCGTGCCCCGGACGACGGCGAGATCGCCGCCATGCGCGCGCGGGTCGAGCGCGGCCTGTCCGAGGGCGCGGCCGGGCTGTCGACCGGGCTGGAGTACGTGCCCGGCGCCTACGCCGCCGCCGACGAGATCGCCGCGCTGTGCGCCCCGGTGGGCGCGGCGGGCCTGCCCTATGTGACCCACATGCGCGGGTACGAGTCGCTGGCGGCCGGGGCGATGGCCGAGGTCCTGGACATCGCTCGCGCGAGCGGTGCCGCCCCCCACGTCTCGCACCTGCACGGCCCGCCGGACGAGCTGATCGCGCTCATGGACGGCGCGCGCGCCGAAGGCATCGACCTGACCTTCGACAGCTACCCCTACCTGCGAGGATCCAGCACGCTGACGCTCGTCACGCTGCCGGACTGGCTCCCCGTCGCCGACCTGGACGCCGTGCTGGACGATCTCGCCGATCCGGCCGTCCGGAACCGGCTGGAGCGCGACTGGTTCGCGCGCCGGCCGGAGATCTGGCCGCGGATCACCCTGTCCCACGTGCCCTCCGACGATCTTCGGTGGGCCGAGGGCATGACCCTTCCGGACGCGGCGGAGCGGGCCGGGACGACCCCCGGCGAGTTCTGCTGCGACCTGCTCGTCGCCACCCGGCTGGAGGCGGGCTGCGTGTTCGCGCAGCCGCCCGGCAACACCGACGAGTCGGTCCGGACGCTGCTGCGCCACCCCGCGCACACCGCCGGCTCCGACGCCATCTACCAGGGGGGCCACCCGCACCCCCGCGGCTGGGGCGCGTTCGCCCGGCTGCTGGCCCGGCACGTCCGCGACCTCGGCGACTGGACGTGGGAGCAGGCGGCCGTGCACCTGGCCGGGCGCGCCGCCGACCGGTTCCGGCTCGCCGACCGGGGCCGCGTCGAGCCCGGCCGCGCCGCCGACCTGGTCGTCGCGGACCCCGCGACGATCACCGACCGGGCCACCTACGAACGACCACGGGCACCCGCGGACGGCATCGAGCACGTCCTCGTCAACGGCGTCCCCGTGCTTGCCGGCGGAGTGCTTACCGGTGGAGTGCTTACCGGCGGGTCCGCCTTGCATCGCCCACCCGGACGGGCCCTCATACCGGCCTGACCGTTCCTTCCCACCCCGACCTTCCCACCCCGTTCGCCGGAGCCCTCCCGGGCCCGGACCGTCACAAGGAGTCCCTCCATGATCGGAAGGTTCTCGCGCGCCGTCGTGGCCACCGCGGCGCTGGGCGCGCTGACCGCCGCGACCGCGTGCGGCGTCAACTCTGACGACAAGGGCTCGTCCGGCGACGCCGGCAAGTCCAAGGCGCTCAAGGTCGGCTGGTCCACGATCTACCTCACCCCGTCGTGGATGCAGCAGACCGACAAGATGATGAAGGCCGACGTCGACAAGCTGAAGAGCGACGGCAAGATCGGCTCGTACCAGGTCTTCAACGCCAACGGCGACACCTCCCAGCAGATCGCCCAGATCAGGGCGATGATCCAGCAGAAGTACGACGTGATCCTGGTCGACGCGGGCTCGTCCACCGCGCTGAACCCCGCCCTGGAGCAGGCCGTGACGGCCGGCATCACCGTCGTCAGCTTCGACAGCCTGGTCACCTCCGAGAAGGTCGTGCGCGTCGGCACCGACCAGAAGGAGTGGGGCCGGATGACCGGCCAGTGGCTCGGTGAGAAGCTCGGCGGCAAGGGCAAGATCATCGCCTTCAACGGGCCGGCCGGCGTCGCGGTCAGCGAGGAGCGCTGGCAGGGCGCCGAGGAGGCGCTGAAGAAGTTCCCCGGCATCAAGATCGCCGCGAACGTGCACAGCGAGTACAACCTCGCGCCCGCCGCGCAGGCGTTCGCCTCGGCCTACTCCGCCAGCCCCGACATCGACGGCGTCTTCTCCCAGGGCGGCGCGCTGTCGGCCGCCGCGCTGCAGACGCTCGTCAAGCAGAAGAAGAAGCTCGTCCCGATCACCGGGGAGAACTACAACGGCTTCCTGAAGATGTGGAACGACAACAAGGCGAAGGGCTTCTCCTCGCTGTCGACCGCGCAGCCCAACTACCTGGGCGTGATCGCGCTGCGCGCGGCGGTGGCCAAGGCGGGCGGCGCGACGGTGCCGAGCAGCATCATGGTGCCGCTTCCCAAGATCACCGACGACAACCTCGGCGAGTACGTCAAGGCCGACCAGCCGGACGACTCCTACCCGATCCAGGAGCTGCCCCAGGCCGAGATCGACAAGCTGATCGGCAAGTAGCCATGACGCTCCTGGCCGTCGAGCAGGTCTCCAAGTCCTTCGCGGGCAACCGCGTGCTCCACGAGGTGAGCTTCGACGTCCGCGCCGGTGAGGTGCTCGCCCTGGTGGGCGAGAACGGCGCGGGCAAGAGCACCGTGCTCTCGCTCATCACCGGACTGCTGGCGCCCGACTCCGGACGCGTCGTCTACGACGGCGAGCCGGTGCGGGCCTGGTCCCCGCACCGGGCCCGCGCGGTCGGGATCGGCTCGGTGCACCAGGAGCTCAGCCTCAACCCGCACCAGACGGTGGCCGAGAACGTGTTCCTCGGCCAGTGGCCGTCCCGCCGCGGCCTGATCACGCGCCGCGACCTCGCCCGGCGGGCCCGGCCGCTGCTGGAGCGCGTCGGCCTCGGCGTCGACCCGCTCACCCGGGCGGGCAAGCTGCCCCTCGGCCAGCAGCAGCTCGTCGAGCTGGCCAAGGCGCTCGCCTCCGAGCCGCGGCTGCTGATCCTGGACGAGGCGACCTCCGCCCTGGACGACGACCAGGTCAGAGCCGTCTTCGCGGTCGTGGACGAACTGCGCGACGCGGGCTCGTCGGTGATCACGGTCAGCCACCGGATGGCCGAGCTGTTCGCCATCGCCGACCGGCTGACCGTCCTCAAGGACGGCGCGGTCATGGCCACCCGCGCCCGCGCGGAGACCGGCCACGACGACATCGTCCACCTCATGATCGGGCGCGAGCTCTCCGACCTGTTCCCGCCCAAGGCGGCGGACGGCGGACTGCCCGGGGACCGGCGAGTCGCGGGCCCGGCGGACGGGGAGATCCCCGCCGCCGCGTCCGGCCCGGAGCCCGGCCCGGCCATCGCCGCCGGCCCGCCCGGGACGCCGCGGCTGCGCGCCCGGGGGCTGACCGTCCCCGGCGCGTGCGCCGGCGTCGACCTCGACCTGGAGCCCGGCCGGATCATCGGCCTCGGCGGGCTCCAGGGGCAGGGGCAGCGCGCCGTGCTGCGCGCCCTGTTCGGCCTCGTCCGGCACACCGGGCGGGTCGAGCTGGACGGGCGGCCCGCGCGGACGGCGTCCCCGCGCGAGGCGATCCGCGGCGGCATCGCCTACGTCCCCGAGGACCGCAAGGTCGAGGGGCTGCACGTGGGGCAGAGCGTCCGCGCCAACCTCGCCCTCACCAACCTCGACGTCGTGACGCCCGGCCGGCGGCTCCTCACCGTGGACCGCCGCGCCGAGGCGCGCCTGGTCGACGACCTCGTCGAGCGGATGCGGATCAAGGTCGCCGGGCCGGGCCAGCAGGCCCGCCGGCTGTCGGGCGGCAACCAGCAGAAGGTCGCGCTGGCCCGCTGGCTGCCGTCCCGGCCGCGGATCCTGCTGCTCGCCGAGCCGACCCGCGGCATCGACGTCGGCACCAAGCGCGAGATCTACCACCTGCTCCGCCGGCTGGCCGACAGCGGCGTGGCGGTGCTGGTCACCTCGGGAGACACCATGGAACTGGTCGGCCTGTGCGACGAGGTCGCCGTCATGTACGAGGGCGCCGTCGTGGACCGGCTGTCCGGCGACGGCCTCACCGAGGAGCGGCTGGTCCGCGCCTCCGTCATCGGGGCGGTGTCGCATGCCTGACCGGCTCACCGGCGTCCTGCGCGGCAACCTGGACGTCACGGGGCTCGGCGCGCTGCTGGTCGTCCTGCTGGCCGTGTACGCCCACTACGACTCCGAGCTGTTCACCCCGGCGTCAATCACGATCCTTTCGGCGCAGTTCCTGCCGCTGATCCTGGCCGCGATGGCGCAGAGCACCGTCATGCTGGCGGGCGGCATCGACCTGTCACTGGGCTCGGTGCTGGCGCTCGCGATGGCGGTGTTCGCCGTCCGCGCCGAGGACGGGGTGCTGCTCGCCGGGGTCCTGGCGCTGGCCGCGGCGGTCGCGGCGGGGGCCGCCAACGGCGTCCTGGTCGCCTACGCGGGACTGCCGCCGATCATCGTGACACTGGCGGCGTCGTTCGTGTGGGGCGGCGTCACGCTGGTGGTGCTGCCGAAGCCGGGCGGCGCCGTGCCGTCCGGGCTGGTCAACGCCTACAACAACGGCTGGAACGGCATCGCGCTGCCGTTCGTGGCGATCGCGCTGGTCCTGGTGCTGTGGAAGGCGGTCCGGACGACCCGGTTCGGGCTGTCGCTGTACGCCGTCGGCGGCAACGAGCACGGCGCCTACGCCAGCGGCATCGCCACCCGCACCGTGAAGATCGGTACCTACGCGTTCGCGGGGGTCTTCATCGGCCTCGCCGGGATCGGCCTCGCGATCCAGACCGGGTCCGGCGACGCGACGATCGGCGCGCCCTACACGCTGAACTCCATCGCCGCGTCGGTGCTCGCCGGGGTCAGCTTCTTCGGCGGCGTCGGGCAGATGCGCGCGACCGTCCTCGGCGCCCTGCTCATCGGGCTGCTGACCAACCTGCTGCTGTTCACGGGCATGTCGCCCTTCTACCAGCTCATCGTGCAAGGGGTGGTGCTCATCGTGGCCATCACCGTCAAGACTCTGGCGACCCGGGAGAGGACGGACTGATGACCGCCCCATCGCAGACCGCGCCCGCGCGCCCGGCGGCGACCCTGCCGCGGGCCCTCGGCGAGAACCGCGCCGCGCTGGCGTTCGGCGTCCTGCTCGTCACCTGGATCGCCGCGATCCTGTTCGCCAAGGGCTTCGACAGCGTCTCCAGCGTCCGCTACCTGGTGCAGACCGCCGCGTTCCTCGGCATCGTCGCCGTCGGCCAGACCCTCGTGATCATGATGAGCGGGATCGACCTGTCGGTGTCGGGCGTCGTCGCCCTCTCGGCGGTGGTGTGCGCGCAGGTCGCCTCCGGCGCGGGTGGGACGGCCGGCATCGCCGTCGCCCTCGCGGCCAGCGTCCTGGTCGGGCTCGCCAACGCCGCCGGGGTGACCTGGCTGCGGGTGCCGCCGATGGTGATGACGCTGGCGACCGGGACGATCGTCGCGGGCGCGCTGCTCGTCTACACCGACGGGTCGCCGAAGTCGGCGAAGATCCCGCTGCTCGGGGCGCTGGCCAACGACCGGGTCGCCGGGGTGCCGCTCGCCTTCGTGCTGTGGATCGGCATCACCGCCGTCGCGGCCTGGCTGCTGCACGCCTCCCGGGTCGGCCGGTACGTGTTCGCGCTCGGCAACGGGGAGCGCGCGTCCCGCGCGTCCGGCGTGCCGCTCGCCCGGACCGCGTTCATCGCCTACGGCACCTGCTCGCTGCTCGCCGGGGTGTCCGGGCTGGTGCTGCTCGGCTTTACCTCCACCAGCTCGCTGACCATGGGCAACCCGTACCAGCTGCTGTCGATCGCGTCGGTCGTGCTCGGCGGGACGTCGATCCTCGGCGGGCGCGGGCACGTGCTCGGCACGGTCGCCGGGTCGCTGCTGCTGACGCTGCTCACCGCGCTGCTCGCGGCATGGAACATGTCCGAGGGCGTCCGGCAGATCACGCTCGGGCTGCTCATCATCGCGCTGCTGCTGGCCTACGCCAGGGAACGGCGGTCCTGATGGCGACGGCGGAGGAGGCCGGGGAACTGCTGCGGGACCTGGTCGCCGTGCCCAGCGTCAACCCGCGCGGCGGGCCCGTCGGCCCGGGCGCCGCGCGGGAGCTGGGCGAGGCGGCGGTCGCCCGGTACGTCCACGAGTGGTTCACGGCCCGCGGGATCCGCGCCGAGCTGCGGGAGGTCCTGCCGGGACGGCCCAACGTCGTCGCGACCGTGCCGGGCCGGGACCCGCGCGCGGTGCTGCTGGAATCGCACCTGGACACCGTCGAGACCGGCGGCATGTCCGTCGCCCCCTTCGCCGGGACGATCCGGGACGGGCGGCTGTACGGCCGCGGCGCCTGCGACGCCAAGGGGCCGCTCGCCGCGTTCATGCTGGCGGCGGCGGAGCTGGCCGCGGGCGGCCCGCCGCCGTTCGGCGTCGTCGTCGCCGGGGTCGTGGACGAGGAGCACGCCTACCGCGGCGTCCTCGGCCTGATCGAGCAACTGGTGGGCACGCGGGTCGTGGGCGCCGTCGTCGGGGAGCCGACGGGGCTCGTCCCGGCGACCGCGCACAAGGGCTGCGTGCGCTACACGGTCCGGGTGCTCGGCGAGGCCGGGCACAGCTCGCGGCCGGACGAGGCCGTCAACGCGGTCACCCTCATGGCCAGCGTCGTCGGCCACCTCGCCGGCCCGGTACCGGGCCCACCGGCGCACCCGCTGCTCGGCGCCGCCACCCGGTGCGTGACCCGGATCCGCGGCGGCGAGGGCCCCAACACCGTGCCGGGACGCTGCGAGATCGACGTCGACCGCCGCACCCTCCCCGGCGAGGACCCCATCGAGGTCTGGCGGCGGGATCGAGCCGAGCTGACCGCGCTGATCCCCGGCCGGATCGAGGTGGACGAGCCGTTCACCGTCGACCACGCCCTCGACACCCCCGCCGGCGAGGCCGTGCCCGCCGCCCTGTGCGCGGCGCTGGCCGCGGCGGGACGGGACGGGACCGTCCGCGGGATGCCGTTCGGGACCGACGCCAGCAAACTGGCGCTGGCCGGCGTGCCCTCGGTCGTGTTCGGGCCCGGCTCGATCGCCAACGCGCACTCGGCGGGCGAGTCGGTGGCGCTGGACGACGTGGTGGCGGCGGCGCGGGCGATCGTGGAGACCGTCCGCACGCTGCCCGCCGGCACGCCGTCCGTCGGCACGCTGTTCGCCGGCACCGGGCAGGCCCCCGGGGAGGACGCATGAGGCTGACACCGGCCGTCGACCTCGTCGGCAGCGGCGCGGCGGGCTTCGACCTCACCGACCCGCTGGACTGCCACGTCTACCTGGTGCGCGGCACCCGGGGCGCCGCGCTGATCGACGCGGGCGCCGGGGCCTCCGCCGGGACGCTCGCCCGGGAGCTGCTCGCCGCGGCCGGGCCCGATGGGGAACGACACCTGCTGCTCACGCACGGGCACGCCGACCACGCCGGCGGCGCCGCGGAGCTGGCCCGGCTCGTGCCGGGGCTCGCCGTCCGCGCCGGGTCCCCGGCGGACCGGTGGATCGCGTGCGGCGCCGAGGACAAGCTCAGCGTCGACCGCGGCAAGGCGGCCGGGGTCTACCCGCCCGAGTACGCGTTCCCGGCCTGCCCCGCCGTCCGTCCCATCGCCGACGGCGAGGTGGTCGACCTCGGCGGCGGGGTCGCGCTGCGGGCCGTCGCCACCCCCGGGCACGCCGACGGCCACACCTGCTACCTGCTCGACGCCCCCGGCGGGCGGGCCCTGTTCTCCGGCGACTGCGTGTTCACCGGCGGACGGATCTCGCTGCAGAACCTGCACGACGCGCGCGTCCCCGAGTACGCCGCCAGCCTCGTCCGGCTCGCCGGCCTGGACGTCGACGCGCTGCTGCCCGGCCACCACGAGATCTCCCTCGCCCGCGGCGGCCGCCATCTGGCCGCCGCCCGGGACGTCCTGTCCCGCGGCCTTCTTCCGGAGAGCACCACATGAGCGCCGAAGAGAACCCCGCCGCCGGGCGGACCCGCGGCACCACCGCGAGCGCCCCTGAGAACACCACCCCGGCCACCCCGAAGAGCAGCGCCGCGAACACGGCCGGAAACACGGCCGGAAACACGACCGGAAACACTGCTGGGGACCTCGCTACGGGCGCCCCAAAGAGCGCCGCCGCGAACGCAGCGGTGAACGCGGCTGGGAGCACCACTGCGGGCGCCTCCAAGGGCGGCGCCGGGAACGCGGCTGGGGATACCTCCAAGCGCGGTGCTGGGAACTCGGTTGGGAGCACTGCTGCGGGCGTCCCCCAAGGCGACGTCGGGAACGCGGACGTGAACGCGGCTGGGGACACTGCTGTGGGCGTCCCCAAGAGTGGTGCTGGGAACGCGGTCTTGAACATGGGCGCTAGCGGCGCTGGGAACGTGGCCGGGAATGTCGGGGCGGGTGCGGCTCCCGGTGCGAAGGGGGGGACGGCCGGCGGCGCGCGGGGGCGGCCGCCGGCCCGTAACCAGTCGTCGTCGCTGCGCCGCGCCCTCGCCGTGCTCGACCACGTCCGCGACCACGCCGACGCGCGCGGCGTCTCGCTGACCCGCATCGCCGAGGACCTCGGCATCTCCAAGAGCACCGTGCTTCGGCTCGCCGCGCCGCTCGTCGACGGCGACCTCCTCACCCGTGACCGCGAGACCGGCTGGTTCCGGCTCGGGCACGGCGCGCTGCGGCTCGGGCAGGCGTACCTGTCCACGCTGGACCTCCGCGCCGTCGCCGCCGACCCGCTGCGCCGCCTCCAGCACACCGTGGGGGAGACCTGCCACCTCGTCGTCTACGACGCGCCCAACGTCGTCTACGTCGACAAGGTGGAGAACGACCACAACGTCCGGATGGCTTCGCGGGTGGGCATGCAGATGCCCGCCTACCGGACGGCGGTCGGCAAGGCCGTCCTCGCCTGGCTCGGGGACGACGACTTCGACATGGTCGTGGCCGCGGGTCTGGAACCGCGCACGTCGTGGACCATCACCGACCCGGTGCGGCTGGCCGCCGAGCTGGAGCGGGTGCGGGTCGCCGGGTACGCCGTGGACGACCGGGAGAACGAGCCCGAGGTCCGCTGCGTCGCCGCGCCGATCTTCGATCACAACGACCGGGCCGTCGCGGCGCTCAGCGTGTCCGGGCTGACGTCCCGGATGACCCCGGCGCGGGTCCGCGAGGTCGGCCCGCTCGTGGAGCGGACCGGGCTGGAGATCTCCCGCGTCCTCGGCTCCGCCAACCCCCGCCGCCGACCCGACCGCCGCGCGGGCGGCCGATCCGAAGGGAGTCGTCCGTGAGCGGCCTGACCCGTCCCGCCGAGCACGTCGACTGGCGGACCAAGGGCTTCTGGGTGCCCGGCGAGCCCGTCCCCCTGGCGGAGTTCGCCGCCGCCCGGCACCCGCTGTTCGGCGGCCCGTTCACCTGGCCGGTCATGGTCGCCCGGCGGCCGGCGCTGGAGCACAACATCGCCGAGCTGGCCGCCTTCTGCGCCCGGCACGGCCTGGCGTTCGCGCCGCACGGCAAGACGACCATGGCCCCGTCGCTGTTCCAGGCCCAGCTCGACGCGGGCGCCTGGGGGATCACGGCCGCGACCGCGAACCAGGTGCTCGCCTGCCGGCGGTTCGGCGTCCCGCGCGTCCTGCTGGCCAACGAGCTGCTCGACGCGGCGGCGCTGCGCTGGCTCGGCGGCGAGGTCGCGGACGGCCTGGACCTCCTCCTGTACGCCGACTCGGCCGAGGGCGTGGCCGTGCTGTCCGCGGCGGCGGGCCCGCGCCCGTTCCGGGTCCTGGTCGAGCTCGGCCACCCCGGCGGGCGCACCGGCTGCCGCACCACCACCGAACTGGCCGCCGTCGCCCGCGCCGTCGCGGACGCCCCGGGCACGGAGCTGGCCGGCGTCGCCGGGTACGAGGGCGGGCTGCCGGACGTCGCGTCCGCGGGCGCCTACCTCGGTACGCTGCGCACCGCCACCGTGGAACTGGCCGAGGCCGGGCTGCTGCCCCGCGAGGTCGTCGTCACCGCGGGCGGCAGCAGCTACTTCGACCAGGTCGCCGAGCGGCTGGCCGGCGACTGGCTGCCCGGCCGTGAGCTGACCGTGATCCTGCGCAGCGGCGCCTACGTCTCCCACGACGACGGCTTCTACACCGAGCGGACGCCGTTCACCCGCGTCCCCGGCTCGCTGGACGCGGCGCTGGAGATCTGGGCGCAGGTCACCTCCGTCCCCGAACCCGGCCTCGCGATCGTGGGCATGGGCAAGCGGGAGGCGCCCTACGACGTCGGCCTGCCCGTCCCGCTGCGGCTGCGGCGACCGCGACCGGACGGGCGGGCCGGCACCCTCCACTCAGCGGACGGCCTGCGCGTCACCGCCGTCAACGACCACCACGCCTACCTCGCCGTCGACGCCGCCGGGCCGCGTCCGCGCCCCGGCGACCTCGTCTGCTTCGGCATCTCCCACCCCTGTACGGCCTTCGACAAATGGCAGGTCATCCCGGTCGTCGACGACGACCACACGGTGACCGACCTGATCCGCACGTACTTCTGAGCTTCTGAGAGCCCCCCGTACTTCTGAGAGGACGACCATGATCCCCCGCTTGGCGCCGGGAGCCGCGCTGACGGCGACCGGAGTCGTCGCGGTCGTGCGCGGCACCCGCGCCGACCGCCTCGCCGGCGTGCTCGACACCCTCGTGGCGGCCGGCGTCCGCTGCCTGGAGATCACCCTCAACACCCCGGGCGCCCTGGACGGGCTCCGCGCGGCACGCGACCGGCTGCCCGCGGACGTCGAGCTCGGTGCCGGGACCGTCCGCACCGCCGAGGGCGCGGCCGCCGCCGCCGACGCGGGCGCCACCTTCCTCGTCTCGCCCGACTGCGGACCCGAGGTCGCCGCGACGGCCCGCGACCGCGGCCTCGCCTACTACCCGGGCGCCCTCACCCCCGGCGAGGTCGCCCGCGCCTGGGACCTCGGCGCGACCGCCGTCAAGGTCTTCCCGGCGAGCGCGTTCGGTCCCGGCTACCTGCGCGCCCTCGCCGAGCCGTTCCGCGACATCCCGCTGCTGCCCACCGGCGGCATCGGCCCCGACACCGCCCCCGGTTACATCGCGGCCGGCGCCGTCGCGGTCGGCGCGGGCGGCTCCCTCATCGGCGACGCCCTCGACGGCGGCCCGCTCGACGCGCTGGCCGACCGGGCGGGACGGCTCCTGGCGGCCGTGGCGGCCGCGCGATGACCGGGCCGGGCGTCGATCTCGTCACCTTCGGCGAGACCATGGCGCGGCTGGAGAACCCCGTCGTCGGGCCGATGCGGCACGCCCGCACCCTCGACCTCGGCGTAGGCGGCGCCGAGTCGAACACCGCGATCGGGCTGCGCCGGCTCGGCGGCACCGCCGCCTGGTTCGGCCGCGTCGGCGACGACGAGTTCGGCCGGCTGATCGTCACCACGCTCGCCGGGGAGGGCGTCCGCCTCGACCACGCCGTGGTGGACGGCGCCGCCCCCACCGCGCTGCTGTTCAAGGAGCGCCGCTCCGGCACGCTCACCCGGGTCCGCTACTACCGGACGGGCAGCGCGGGCTCCCGGCTCGGCCCGGCCGACGTCCCGCACGACCTCGTCCGCTCCGCGCGCGTCCTGCACGTCACCGGCATCACCGCCGCCATCAGTGACACCGCCCGGCGGGCCCTCGACGACGCGATCGAGACGGCGCGCGGCGCGGGCGTCCCGGTGTCCCTCGACCTCAACTACCGGCGCGCGCTGTGGACGCCCGCCGAGGCCGGTGAGCACCTGCGCGACCTCGTCAAGCGCGCCGACCTCGTCTTCGCCACCGAGCAGGAGGCGCGGCTGGTCGCCGCCGGGGACGACGCCGCCGCGCTCGCCGCGTCCCTGGCCGCGCTCGGCCCCGGGGAGGTCCTCGTCAAGCGGGGCGCCGCCGGGGTGGTCGCGCTCTGCGAGGGAGAACCGCACGTCCGGGCCGCCCACCGCGTCGACGTCGTCGACCCCGTCGGGGCGGGCGACGCCTTCGCCGCCGGATACCTGGCAGAGTTCGTTCGCGGCCGGCCGGTCGCCGACCGCCTGGCGACCGCCACGGCCGCCGGGGCCTACGCCGTGACCGTCCGCGGCGACTGGGAGGGCCTGCCCAGCCGCTCGGACCTGGAACTGCTGCAGACCGCGGACGACACCGTCACCCGCTGAAGGGAACGTGACAGCCGATGGACTCCTCGCTCTATGTCCTGGCGGAGGATCTGCCCAGCCGGGATGGGCACAGCGTGGATAGGCACAGCGTGGATGGGCACAGCGTTGAGGGGCACAGCGTGGACGCTGCGCGGATCCTCTCCCATGGGGTCTCGTCCCTCACCTTCGGCGCCGCCTACCACCGCGCCCGCGACGTGACGCCCCACGGGCGGACGCGCGTCACTCTGCGCCGCGACGGCGTCCACTTCCCGCTGGGCGACCTCTTCGACGGGCTGCGCCTCGTCCCGCCCGTCCAGGATGGCGCCGACCGGGAGCCGCTGCGCGCGCTCCGGGAGCAGACCCGCGACCTTGGGGTTCCCCTCCACGGCTGGGGGGTCTTCCTGCACAACACGACCCTCGGCCTAGCCTTCCCGGACGTCACGCAGGAGAACTGTTTCGGCGACCGCGCGGCCCCCGCTGACCTGTGCCCGTCCAACCCGGACGTCCGCGCCTACGCCGTCGCTCTGGGCCGCGCCATAGCCAGGCAGGGAGTGGACTCGGTCGTGGCGGAGTCCCTCCACTTCGGGACGTTCGGGCACGGCTACCACCACGAACGGTCCTTCGTGGACCTCGGCCCCGCCGCCGAGTTCGCCCTCGGCCTGTGCTTCTGCGACCACTGCCGCGCCCGCGTCCCGGACGCCGAGGCGGCACGCGCCGCCGCGTCCCGGCTGGTGGGGGCCGTCCTCGACGGCGGACCGCCCGCGAGCGACCTGCCCGGCGTCCTCGCCGACTACGCCCGAGCGCGGACGCCCGTCGTCACCTCCCTCGCCGCCGAGGTCGCCGAGGCCGTCGCCGCCGAGGGCTCCCTGCTGACCTTCCTCGACCTGAGCGGCGCCGTGAAGGGCTACGCCGACGGGCTCCCCACCGGCGCCCCGGCCGCCGAGGACGCCTGGCGGATCGGCGTCGCCCCGGCCGACCTCGCGGCGGCCGTCCCGTCGTACGCGATCCTCTGCTACGCCCAGGAGACCACCCGCATCGCCGAGGACGTCGCCGCCTACCGCGCGGCGCTGGGCGCGGAGACGACGCTGCGCGCCGTCCTCCGCCCCGGCCTCCCGGACACCACCTCGGCCGAGCACCTGGCCGCCAAAGCCGCCGCCGCCCGCACCTCGGGCGCGGACACCGTCGACTACTACGCCTACGGCCTGGTCCCCCTCCCCGTCCTAGACCGCATCCTCCTGACCAGCGCCCCCACCCCCTGACCAGCCCCGCCCCAGCGCCGCGCGGCCGGATCGCTGCGTGGGGTTGCACTGCGTCTTGATGTGGTGCTGGATGTGCTGCGGACGTTCATGGGCACACTGGGGGCGCCGGTGAAACAGGTCGCGGTCCCGCCGGGGTGGTCGGCCGCGATGTCGTGCCGGGATGCGGCGTCCTGGAGGCGTGCGCCGGTGCCGTGCCGAACGGAGGAGGGCCATGAGTGAGGAACCCGTGATCGTCGTGACGCGGCGGTGGCCGGAGGCCGTGCAGGACGCGCTGCGCGAACGCCACCCCGGGGCGCGTCTCAACGAGGCGGACCGGCCCCTCGGCCCGGACGGGCTGCGCGCCGCGCTGCGCGAGGCGGACGCCGTCCTGCCGACGGTGTCGGACCGGCTTCCGGCCGCGCTGTTCGAGGGCGGGGTGCGCGCCCGGTTCCTCGGCAATTTCGGTGCCGGGTACGACCACGTCGACGTCGAGGCGGCCCGCCGGAGCGGCGTCGTCGTGACGAACACGCCGGGCGTCCTCACCGAGTCCACGGCCGACATCGCCATGACGCTGATCCTCATGGTCGCCCGCCGCGCGGGGGAGGGTGAGCGCGAGTTGCGCGCCGGTCGCTGGGCGGGCTGGGGGCCCACCCACCTGCTCGGCTCCGAGGTCGGCGGGCGGACGCTCGGCGTCATCGGGATGGGCCGGATCGGGCGGGCCGTGGCGCGGCGCGCGCACTTCGGGTTCGGCATGCCCGTCGTCTTCCACAACCGGAGCGATGTCGGGGACGTGCCCGGCGCGACGCGGCTCGGCAGCGTCGAGGAGGTTCTGGAGGCGGCCGACTTCGTCTCCCTGCACGTCCCCGGCGGCGGTGAGCCGCTGATCGACGCGGCCCGGCTGGCGCGGATGAGACCCACCGCGTTCCTGATCAACACGGCGCGCGGCAACGTCGTCGACCAGGACGCCCTGGTCGACGCCCTCCGATCGGGTGCCATCGCGGGCGCCGGACTCGACGTCTACGCGGACGAACCGTGCGTCCCCGAGACGCTCCGCGAGCTGGACAACGCCGTCCTGCTCCCGCACCTCGGCAGCGCCACCCTGGAGACCCGCACCGCGATGGGCATGCTCGTCCTGGACAACCTCGACGCCTTTCTCAGGGGCGAGGAGCCCCCCAACCGCGTGGCGTGAGCCCGGCCGGACGCGCGCGGCGCGGAGCGGGCCAGGTCAGCAGGGCTTCAGAGAACTGATCTTGTAGCCGAACTCGTTGGTGTTCCCCTTCGACCAGACCAGCGGCTCGGGCTGGGCCGCGCGCCTGTCACCCTTGAAACGGGCGTGCTCGTAGAAGCACCACCGCCGTTTGGTGCGGTTCCAGGCGGACAGCACATGGTCGTTCATATGTCCTTCCAGCTCGGTCAGGTCCCGCGCCTTGTGGGCGAACGACAGCCGCGCGCCGCCACCGTCCCGTTCGTGCCAGATGCACATCCTGCCTTGGGGGCAGTCGTCGTACCCGGCCGCCTCGGGCGCCGAGGCCGCCGCGGCGGCCCCCGGCGACACCGCGCACGCGGCCACCAGACACAGCACGGTTCGAGTCCAGATCTTCACACCGGCTCCTCAGGACGATACGTAAGTGATCAACTACAGAGAGTGTAAGTGTCGGGACGTCCTCGATGCCGGAGGGGCTCGCCAGAATCAGGGCGACGCTCGGCGGAGAGATCCCGGAAGTGGCGTAACTCTGGGGTGCTCTCGATGTCAGAGGGGCTTGTCAGGATGGGCGTGACGGGCGGGGAGGTTCCCCGGCGTCGCTCCCTTGTCAGCCCCCCGCCGAGACGGAGTGCCCATGCCGTATCCGAAGCTTCCCGTGGCAGCGCCGGGTGAAGTGCTGCTCGTCTGCACGTGCTATGAGGAAGGCAAGGCCCGTTGGGGCGACGTCTTTCAGACATTGGACGGACGGCGAGACGGCGACATCATCGTCCTGGAAGGCGGCGAGGTACGGCTTCGTCCCGTGGAGCACCCTCGCTGGAACTTCCTCCATGGAGGGAACTTCCCCGCGCTCGTCGAGGAACGTCCGGCTCCGGCGGTCGTGTTACTGGCCGACATCCCCGTGGCATATGGGGGCTCCCCTCTCCTGGCCGTCGACCTGAAGGACGTCCCCGGGCGCGGCGTCCGGATCAAGCCGGGCGACCTCGGCCGGGTCCTCGGCGACCTGCGGGACGGGTCCGTTCGCTTCGACGAGCTCGTCAGCGGCATGGACACGTTCGGGATCTACCGGGGCGACCACGGCGCTCCGGCGATCACCACGCCGACGGCGGTGGTCCGCACCGGGTTCCCGTCCCTCCCGGCGACTCGCGTGACGTTGCTCGTGCGGACGGACTTCGGCGACGACCAGCGGTGGTGCGACCTGCTGGAGGCGCTCGCCGAGCTGAACGACCCCGGCCCGGCGGCCGTGGCCCGGCGGGAAGGTCTCCTCATCGTCGACCTGCCCGCCACGGTGGTCGACGACAGGGCGTTCGAGCACCTTCAGCCGGGTCAGGTTCCGGCCCTGGTGCCGTCCGACGAGCACGCCGTCATGGTGGCGCTCGCCGACGCCGTCACCTTCGCGGACCCGGCTCATCCCCTGCTGGTGGTGGACCTGTACGACACCCCCGGTCAAGCCGCCCGCATCCCCCTCGAAGAAGCGGGGTCGATGGCCGCCAACCTGGAGCTCGCGAACGCGGACTTCGCCGGCTTCGTGTAGCCCTGAAGGCCCCGCGCCCGGCGGGATCGGCCCCGAGGACACTGCCCTGAGGGCCGGCCACGGGGTACTGAAACTGTCGGGTGCGGGGGCTAATTTCCGGTGCCATGGTCGAGACGGTGGACTTTCCGGTCGAGTGGCGTGAGCACATCCATCCGCGGTGGGGCGGCGTCTCCGGGCCGGAGGTCGTCCTCGACGAGGAGGCGGCGCGGCGGGCGCGGGAGTGGGACCGCGCGGCCCGTCCGATCGCCGAGGAGATGGCGGCGCACGTGAACGCCGCCCCCGAGTTCGGCGGGGCCGTCCGCGCGTGGCTGGACGGCGAGCCCGACTCGGTGGGCGCGGCGGCCGTCGCCACCGTCGCGGTGAAGTACGGCGAGATCGCCGACCGCGCGACCGGTGGCCCTGCCGACGCCGCCGCCTTCCTGGACGCCTGGGTCCTGGACCACGGCCTGGCGTTCGCCGCCTGCGCGGTCACCGAGGCGTCGTCGGTCCAGCTCGGCCCGGCGGCGCGGGTGCTGCCCGCCGCCGGTGGGGGGCGCGTCGGGTACTACGTCCTCGCCGAGCCGTCCCAGGGATGGCGCGGCGAGATGCGGCGCGTGACCGCCGACGATTTCTTCTTCGTGAGCGACTGGGTCGCCGCGGACGCGGTGGTCAAGCGGCTCCGGACGCTGCTGGCCGCGGCGCCCGAGGCCGAGTACAGGGCCGCGGTCGAGCGCCTCTCGGCCCATCGCGGCGACGCCGTGCGGCGCACCGTCGTCTCCTATCTCGTCCCGACCGAAACGGCTTGGGCGGACGAGTCGCTCGTCGGCCTCAACCTGAGGATCCTCGGCGGGGATCATGTGCTCTCCTCGCTTTCCACCGCCGCGCAGCTCACCCACGTCAACTGGACGCCGGACGGCCTCGCCGTGATCGCCACCCTTCTCGACGGGATGGGCGCGGCGGCGTTTCCACTGTTTCGCGACGCGCTCCTGTGGTCCCGCGATCCCGATGAGATGCGTCCGGCCGTGCTGACGGCTCTTACGCGCATCCCCGACGAGGCGGTGTTTCCTCTCCTGCTCGGCCGAATGACCGAGAAGGGCGTGCCCGCCGCCCTCCAAGAGGCCGCCGCGCGGCACCCGGCCCATGCCGTCCGGGCGCTGGCACCACTGGCGGACGACGGCACGACGCGCGGCCTGCGGGCGGCCGGGCTGCTGCGGGCGCTGCTGTACGCCGACCCCGGCCTGGCGGACGACCTGTCGTCCGGGGGCCTCCCGCCCAAGATCAAGGCGCTGCTGCCGCGACCGGCCGTCCCGGAGGCCGGTGACCTGCCCGCTCCGCTCACGGGACGGCCCGCCCAGAGCGCGAAGGTCGCCTGGGCCGATCCCGCGCTGCTCCCGCCGATCCTTACCCGCGGCGGCGACCGGGCCCTGCCCGCGAACGCGACCCTGAACCTGGTGAACCTGCTGGCCGCGAAGGCCCCCGAGGTCGCGGACGTCCGCGAGATCTGCGACCGGCACTCGCTGGCCGAGTTCTCCTGGGCGCTCTTCCAGCGCTGGTACGCGCTCGGCGCGCCCTCCCGGCACAACTGGGCGCTGGCGCAGCTCGGCCTGATCGGCGACGACACGACCGTCCGGCGGCTCGGCCCGCTCGTCCGCGCCTGGCCGGGCGAGGGCGGCGCGAGCCGGGCGAACGCCGCGCTGGACGTCTACGCGGCGATCGGCTCCGACGTCGCCCTCACCCACCTGTTCGAGCTGACCCGCGGCGGCAGGTACAAGGGCCTGAAATCCCGGGCGGCCCAGAAGATCGACGAGATCGCCGCCGCGCGCGGCATGACCCGGGAGGCCCTGGCCGACCGCGCCGTCCCGGACTTCGGTCTGGACGACCGGGGCGCCCTCGTCCTGGACTACGGGCCGCGCCGGTTCACCGTGACGTTCGACGAGCAGCTCGTCCCGCTGGTCGTGGAGGCCGGTGGCAAGGTCCGCAAGAGCGCGCCCAAGCCCGGCCCCAAGGACGACCCCGCCCTCGCCCCCGCCGCGCACGCCCTGTTCACGGGCCTGCGCAAGGACGTGCGGACCGTCGCCGACCGCGAGATCAAGCGCCTCGAACTCGCCATGATCACCCGGCGGAGCTGGACGCCCGGCGACGTCCGCGCCCTGTTCGTCGAGCACCCGCTGCTCGGGCACGTCGGCCGCCGGCTCGTGTGGATAACGGGCGGCGGGACCGCCTTCCGCGTCGCGGAGGACCGCACCTACGCCGACCTCGGCGACGACCCGTTCACCCCGGCGCCGGACGACCGCGTCGGAGTCGCCCACCCGCTACAGCTGGGCGACGACCTCGCCGCCTGGGCCGAGCTGTTCGCCGACTACGAGATCCTCCAGCCGTTCGAGCAGCTCGGACGGTCCGTCCACCGGCTCACCGGCGACGAGCGCGCCGCGCACCGCCTCGCCCGCGTGGAGGGACTCGTCCTGCCCTACGGCAAGGCCAAGGGCCACTCGCAGGGACGCTGGGAGTCCATGACCCCGGACGGCGAGTTCGCGGGCGGCTGGCTCGCCCGGCGCGACCCGGCGGGCCTGTACGTCGTCGCGGACCTCAGCCCCGGACTCGGCCACTACATGTACGGCGAAGGCGAGGACCAGAAGATCAACACCTTGTGGGCGGGCCCGGCGCCGGCCGCCACCCCCACGGACTCGGTGCCGCTCGGAGAGATCGATCCGGTCACGATGAGCGAGGCGATCCGCGACCTGGTCCGCAGCGCGTCGCTGTGTTGAATTGCAAGCTCGGCCCACTGCGCTCGCCGGCGCTCGCTTCGTGACCGGGCTTGTGCGAGCGCGCTGTGTTCACTGCAATCCCGGCCCACGGCGCTCGCCGGGGCTCGCTTCGTGACCGGGCTTGTGCGAGCGCGCTGTGTTCATTGCAATCCCGGCCCACTGCGCTCGCTGGCGCTCGCTTCGTGACCGGGCTTGTGCGACCGCGAATCGCTTCGCGATCTTCCCGACGGGGGCTCGCCTTCGGCGTCGCCCCCGCCGGTCAGGGGGCGCGCTCGCGTTCCCTGCTGAGGCCGCTGTGAGGCGGGGCTGACCTGGGGGGTCTCGCAGTAATCTCGGCTGCGGCGGGCGTCTGTCAGGCATGCGCCAGAAAAAGGGAAAGCGGTAGCCGGATCTGGGAGATACCCATGTGACCGCCATCCACGCCATGGAAAGGCACCACATGACAGGGGAGCCCCCACCCCGCCCGGCCGAGAACTTCGACGAGGTGATCGAGGTCTACTTCGCCGAGATCCGCCGGTACGCGGCAAGGCGGCTCGGGCCCGAGGCCGCCGCCGACGCCACGTCGCAGACGTTCCTGGAGGCGTTCCGGCAGCGCCGGCGGTACGACCCCGACCGCGGCCACGTGCGCACGTGGCTGTACGGGATCGCGACCAAGGTGATCGGCAAGCAGTTGCGGACCGAGACGCGGGCGCTGCGGGCCCGCGCCCGCGTGGGGCCGGACCGCGACGGCGACGAGCACGCCGACCGGATCGACGACCGGGTCAGCGCGCAGAGCCTGCGGGGCGAGCTCGCCGGGGCCGTCGCCTCGCTGCCGCGCGGGCAGCGCGACGTCCTGCTGCTCGTGGCCTTGGCCGATCTGAGCCACGAAGAAGTGGCCGCGGCGCTGGGGATCTCCTATGGCACGGTCGGCTCCCGGCTGAGCCGTGCCCGAACCAAACTTCGCAAGGCGCTGGGCGGGACCAACCCGATGCTCACTCTGGAGAAACAGCATGGATGAGATTCAGATGGTCCGCGACCTCTACCCCGAGCCCGCGCCACCGTCGGCCCAGGTGATCGCCCGCGAGATCGCCCAGACGAAGGCGGCGCTGACGGAGGGGCCGAAGGGCCGTTCGCTGCCCCGGGTTCGCTGGGGCCTGTGGGGGATGGGCGGTCTGGTCGCCGCCGGTGCCGCCGCGGCCGTGGCGATCGCCACCGTCGGCGGGAACAGCCCCTCGCCGTCCGGGCCCGGCGGGGTGAAGCTCGACGGCAAGTCGGCGTTCCTCGTCGCGGCGTACAACGCCGAACGCCAGCCGACCGGCAACTACTGGCACGCCAACGTGGTCTCCGGCCAGTCGTACATCATCCGGGCCAAGACCGGGACCTACGCGGTCACCGGTGCCGCCAGCGAGTCGTTTCACTGGTCCGGTGCCAAAAAGGGCATGGGGGAGTCGTTCAACATCCGTGACCTGCCGGTCCACCCGCTGACCGCCCAGGACGCGGCACTGTGGCGCAAGGCCGGGTCGCCGTCGACTCTCCGTGTCTGGTCGGGCGACAAGTACTTGACCTTCACCACGCAGGCGCAGAAGTGGCGGGTGACCGGCCCGGAGGTCGGCACGGACTCTCGAGGCGGCGGCACTTTCCTGGACGGGCGGTCGGCCCAGGACATGGAGAAGTTCCCGACCGACCCGGCCGAGCTCACCAGGCTGTACCTGTCGGACAGGGGCGACCCGGCGGGCCTCAAGCACCTCACCCCTGCGCAGCGCGCGGGCGCCGCGCGCCTCCCCTACACCCCCGCCGCCAAGGTCTCGAGGGTGTCGTCGATCCTGGGCAGCCCCATCCCGTCCAAGGCCAGGGCGGCCCTGATGCGGGCGCTGGCCGCCCAGCCGGGAATCCACGAGATCGGCCGTGACACCGACCCGCTGGGCCGGCAGGGCATCGCGCTGGCGACCGATGCCCAGACCATCACGGCCACGGGCGAATTCGGCAACCCCAAGGAGGAGCAGGGGACCTACAGCACCCGCGCAGTTCTCATCTTCGACAAGAAGACGGGTGCGCTCCTGTCCCGGCAGGAGGAGCTGGTCAAGCCCGGCGGACGCTACGCGGAGATGAAGCCCGGCTTCATCATCGAGTACCAGGCCCTCCGTTCGGCGAAGTGGACCGACGCCAAGCCGGTGCTGCCGGCCGAGCCGCCGTCGTTCCACTGACCTGAGGGTCGGGGGCCGTGCGGTCCGGGTGCCGTCCCGCACCGGCATCCGGACCGCCCGCCCCGGTCAGGTGATGAGGCCGCCGAGCCACCCCCGGCGGCCCCTCGTCGCGGGGCTTTGAGGGCAGGGCTTCGGGGGCCGGGCTTTGAGGGCGGGGCCGCGAGGTGGCCGAGGCAGCGACCGGGCGACCCCGGGCCGTCAACGAAGAGCCGCCGACCTGCAAGCGCGCATGTTCTCGTGGGAGAGGAACCCGAACGAGATCGCACGGGTCGTCGGGATCTCGCCTATGGCCCCGGTGTTCGCGTCTCGACCGTGCACGCAGCCAAATCAAGGCCGCACTGCCACAGGCGGCGGCAGCGTCACTTCACGGGGAGAGCTTGATGCATGACCTGAGCGACCGTGGTGCCGAGCCGCACACCGCCAACCGGTCGCCGTCGCCGGAGATAGAGGAAAGCGCCCGCGCTCGGCTGATGTACGAGACGGGTGCTCCGAGAAGGTCTCGGGTCAGGCGTTCGGGTGCGAGGCGATTGTCGGCAAGGAAATGGCGTGTGCATGTTGCCGCCGGCTTTACGGCGGTGGCGGTGGCCGGGTGGGGACTGTTCTCTTGGCACAGTCGGCCGGTCGACTCACCCGAGCCATGGGCCGGTTACAGCGGACCGGTTGCGAAGTTCCTGCTCGCCGCAGCGGACGCACGGGCGCGTGACAATGACGCGGGAGCCGTGTGGTATCGACGCCGCCGTCGGTGGAACCGTCATGGCGAAGTCGCGCCATCGCAAGGGCGTGATGTACCCGATGGAACTCGACCGAGACGATTTCCTCCTCGCGTCCCCGCTGAAACCGTTCGCCGGATCCGATGCCGCTCACCCGACGACCCGTGTCGAGTGGCCGGGTGAGCGGCTGCGGGCCCGTCCGGCGACCGCCGCCGCACGGAGCGCGTGGAACGCCGACCGCCGGCCGAGCGCTGACGGCCTGCGGACCGAAGCCCCGGAAAGGTCGATCGGCCCGGCCATGGGAGGGGGAACGGCGCTGGACTTCAGCGATGAAACGGCGCGTGGGCTCCCCACTGATCCCGCCGAACTCCGCTCCTGGCTGTTGAACCATGTCACCCGGACCGGTCCCAAGAGCCTGCGCGATCCGGATCTCTTCCTGTTCCAGAGCGCATCCTTCTTGCTGGGAGGAGCGCCCGTCAGCGAAAAGGTGCGCGTCGCGACCTATCGGCTGCTCGCGAGCCTGAAGAACGTTCGCCTCATCAATGCGACCGATGCTCGGGGGCGTTCCGGAAAGGCCGTATCGATGCGAGAGACATCGAACGGGGCCGGAACCGTGGACCTGCAACTCCTGATCGATCCACGGAACGGAACGCTCACCGCGAGTCAGTTGATCGTCGTCGCCCCGGGACAGCGCAACGCCGTGCTGCCGCCAGGCGTCCGCTGGTACTACGAAGTGATAGAGAACGCCGAGTGGACCGAGAAGCCCGCGAGCAGCCTCTTGCCGAAATCGCTCGATGTAAAGGCCGACGACGGGCAACGCCAATAGCGAAGCCGGTCCGCCCGAGGCTCAGCCTAGGCCGCCGACGTGGGCCAGCCAGGCGGCGCGCCACCTCGGTGTCGTGGCTCATCGGGGACCGGGTTAAAGCATGGCAAGGGTGATGTACATCACATCGCGTGTGTGGGCAGTCCTCGGTGCTCGGTGAGTCTGAGGACGAATTCCCATTTCAGGGTAGTGGTGGGTGTCCTGGCGTCGCATCCCCGAGCGCCGCTCGGTGCTGAGGTCGCGGCGTGGCTTCCTCGAAGATGAGGCCGCCGAGAAGGATCGAGGTCGCAGCGGGCAATCAACAGTGTGCTCAAGCCCTCCCGCACCCTCGCAAGGAGCGTCGATGATCAGACTCTGGACAGCCCCGGGGCGGAGTTGACCACGGCGCCGCCATCGGACGTCGAGCCGATCGTCGCGTCGTGGCGCCGCCCGGAGAGCTTCGCCGTGATCTTCGACCGGTACTACGCGGAGATCCATCGGTACGTGGACCGGCGACTCGGCCCCGACATCGCCGACGACATCGCGGCGGAGACGTTCCTGATCGCCTTCCGCTCTCGCCGGAAGTTCGATCCGGGCACCGGTACGGCGCGGCCTTGGCTGTACGGCATCGCCACCCATCTCATAAGCCGGCATCGCAGAAGCGAGATGCGCAAGTACAAGGCGATCGTGCGGCTGAAGGCGCGAACGTCATCAGACCAGTACGAAGACGATGCGCTCAGCGCGTCCAATACGGTGGACGGGCCATTGAGCGATGCGCTGGCCAAGCTCAAACATGGCGACCGGGACGCCTTGCTGCTCAATGTTCTGGGGGGCCTGAGTTACGTCGAGGTCGCGCAGGCCCTTGGAATCGCCTACGGCACCGTGTGTTCACGTCTCAACCGTGCACGCCGCCAACTGAAGGCCGCACTGCCACAGGCGGCGGCAGCGTCATCTCACGGGGGAGAGCCTGATGCCTGACCTGAACGATCGGATTGCCGAGCTGCACACTGCGAACAGGTCACCATCGCCGGAGACGGAGGAAACGGCCCGCGCCCGGCTGATGTCCGAGATGAATCGCCCTGGAAGGCCCCGGCTCAGGCGTCCGGGAGCGGGGCGGCCGTCGGCAAAGAAATGGCGGGTGACTTTGGTTTCCGGCTTGACGGCCGCGGTGGTAGCGGTGGCCGGATGGGGAGTCATCTCGTGGTACAACCGCCCGCTCTACTCTCCCGAGCCATTGGCCGGTTACAGTGGGCCGGCGGCGAATTTTCTGCTCGCCGCAGCGGATGCGCGCGCGCGTGAAGGCGGTGCGGGAGCCGTGTGGTACAGACATGCCGTGGCCGGTGGCACCGTCATGGCGAAGTCGCCCTATCGCAAGGGCGTGACGTATCCGATGGAGATCGAGGGAGACGAATTCCTCGTCGCGTCCTCGAAGCCGTTCACCGGAAGCGCCCCCGCTCATCCGACGACCCATCTCGAGTGGCCCGGTGATCAGTTGAGGGGCCGTCCGGCGACCGCCGCCGCACGGAAGGAATGGAACACCGACCTCCGGCCCGAGCCTGATGAACTGGGCGTCGAGGCCCCGGGCAGGTCGATCGGCCCGGCCATGGGAGGGGGGACGGTGCTGGACGTCAGCGATGAGACGGCGCGCAGGCTCCCCACTGATCCCGCCGAACTCCGCGCCTGGCTGCTGAACCATGCCACCCGGACCGACCACAAGCGCCTGCGCGACCCGGATCTGTTCCTGTTCCAGAGCGCGTCCTTCTTGCTGGTGGACGCGCCTGTCAGTGACAAGGTGCGCATCGCGACCTATCGGCTCCTGGCGAGCCTGAAGAACGTTCGCCTCGGCACCGCGACCGATGCTCGGGGGCGTTCCGGAAAGGCCATATCGATGCGCGAGACGTCCAGCGCGTCCGGAACGGTGGACTGGCAACTGTTGATAGATCCGCGGAATGGAAGGCTTACCGCGAGTCAGCAGATCCTCGTCGCTCCCGGACGGCTCAACGCGGGGCTGCCGGCGAGTGTTCGCTGGTATTACGAAGTGATCGAGACCGCCGAGTGGACCAACAAGCCCGCGAGCAGCCTCGTGCCGAAATCACTCAACACCGGGCCGGATGCCGGACAGCGGCCATAGGGACATGGGTTCGCCCGGTTCCCGTGCCGGAAAGGGAACCGGGCGAACCGAGCTCATCTGATGCTTAGGCGGGCGACGTGCAGCCGCTGTACTTGTAGTTGTTTATGCTCTTGCTCCACTTGGCCCGGCAGAGTCTGATTCCGGCGTTGTAGAGCCGGCGGCCGATGCTGTAGGACAAGGTTCGCTGCTGCGCCTTCCCGCAAATGGCCCAGTTCTTGTTGGTCAGGTTCTTGCCGTCGCCGTATATGACCATGGCCACGCAGTAGCCGTCCGCATCCTGGTCTTGGACCGTGAACTTGGTGGAGATGCTGTAGGGGGCGTTGCCGCCCCAGTAGAGCCAGCCCCATCCTTGGCCGCGCTGCCGGTTGAGGACGACGTCAACGAGCTGGATGTAGCGGCCCCCTTGTGCCTGCACTCCGCCTTCCGGAATCTCCTGTGATTCGTCGTCGACGCTCTCCGCGGTCTCCGCCGGCGGGGCGGTACCGGTGAAGTATCCGCGCAGGGAGACCTGGAGGTGGACGGTGCCGCCGCTGTGGTTGGTGATGGACACGTTGCCGTGTGAGTCCGGCATGACCAGGTCGAAGCCGTTGGCGCTCTCGCCGTTGTCGTCGAAGTTGACGCTGTTGACGCCGGGGTCGCCGTCCTCGGCCGAGTAGACCGACAGCCATCCCTGAGCCGTCGGCTGCCGAGCATCGATGTTCAGGGCCAGAGCCGAGACGTCCGTGTCCAGGGTGCCGAGCCCGGCCAGTTCGACGGCATTGAACGTGAGGGTCTTGCCGGCCGCGAGAGCCGCGGTGCTTCCGCCCTCGGTGTTGGTGCCGGCGAGAGTGTCGATCAGGAGACCGGTGGGAGTCGGCTTGTAGGTCGAGCCGTCCCCGTCCGCCGCTCCCTTGAAGTACCCCCGTACGCTGACCGCGAGATCAACGGGAGTCGTCCCCTTGTTATGGAAAACGAGCTTGCCGGTTGCGGTGAGCTGTGCGACCACGAAGCTGCTGTCGGTCTCGTTCGGGTTGTAGTTGACCACCGGAAGCCCGGTGTCGGTCTGATCCGACGGGCTCACCGTCAATGCCCCCTGCGCCTTCTGATTGAGGGCGGCCACGTTGAGGGCTACGGCGGTGGAGCCGGTCGCGGGTATCTCCAGTTGTCCGGCGACATCGACGGTCACCGAGGAGTTCGCCGGAATGGGGGCGGCACTGTGCGCGGGCGAGCCCGTTACCTTGCCCGCTCGGGTGTCGTACAGGAAGGCGCTGTCGAGGGGGTAGTACTCGTTCCCGGAGTTGGAGGACGCCGCGTCGAGGAAGTAGCCCCGGGCGCTGACGGCGATATCGACCGTGCCGCTGCCGTTGTTCTTCACGGTGATCTGGCCGGTAGCGGTCAGGCGCGTGAAGTCTTCGGTATTGGTGGTCTCACCGGCGGCGTAGGTCAATGTGCTGATCGTTGTCGGTTGGTCGGACGGGTAGGCGTTGATCCAGCCGAAGGCGTCCGCGGCGTAGACCGACACGTTGGTGACGATCGCGGAGACTCCGGTGGCCGGTATTCCCGCCGTTCCCGCCGCCTGGAAGGTGATCGATCCTCCGGGCGGGACTTTGGCCGTCGGGACGCCACCCGTGCCGCTGCGCGTGTCGGCCAGCACGGCGGGCGTGATCGTGTGGAACTGGGAGTCACCACCGGTATCGGCGTGGGCCTTTCCGGCCGACCCGACCTTGCCCGGCGGTGACGCGATGAGCGCTGCCAGGCAGACCAGCAGTGCCATCAGCGTAATGTGCGTACGCCATAGCGAACGTGTGCCCATGGATTTGACGTTCCTTCTTCTCGGGACCACTGGGGCGGATGCGTGTTCTTCACCTCATCTGTCAAGGCTTTTGTAAAGCTTCATCCAATGGCCACGTGAGAGCAAGAGAAGAAGATCTACTTTTTTGTAGATGTAGATCACACTTGACTTTTAAATGGATTGACAAAGGGGTGTGGCGTCCCTTTGAATGGCGCGGCCACTTTGCTGCGATGAGTGTGCGCGCGGTTACGGCTCCGGGCCCTTTGGCTTCGCCGCCGTTCGCGGCCTGCGCCGATGCCCCTGAACGGCGGGACGGAGCGGGCCCCGGCGACTCCTCGCCGGGGCCCGTGGTCTTCAGCCCCAGGCGCCGGCGATTTGGCGGGTCGTGGCGTTGAGGCGGTTGAACAGGTTGGTGACTCCGATCATCAGGACGATCGCGGCGAGCTGCTTCTCGTCGAAGAAGGCCGCGGCGCCGTCCCAGATCTCGTCGTTCACCGCGTCGGGACGGTCGGCCAGCCGCGTCGCGGCCTCGGCCAGCGCGAGCGCGGCCCGCTCCTCGTCGGTGAAGTAGGGGGCCTCCCGCCAGGCGGCGACGGTGGCCAGCCGCTCGTCGCTCACCCCGGACTTGCGGGCCGTCTTGGCGCCCGCGTCGACGCAGGCGCTGCACCCGTTGATCTGGCTGACCCGCAGGTGGACCAGCTCCAGCGTCTGCGCGTCCACCCCGCCGGAGTGGACGGCCTTGAAGATCTCCTGGATGGGCTGCATCGCGCCGGACAGGACGAAGGCGGGGTTCTGCATACGAGCCTGCATCTCGGTGTTCTCCTCTTTCGTGAGCCAGTGCCCCGTTCCCCCGGGGCGTGACTCCATCACAGCCGGACGGGCTTGCCATGGCGACGGCGATGGGACACCGTGGGACAGCTGCAACACCCTTGAGCAGCGACGACGCGGGCCGGGAAACGTCCGGCCGGGTGGGACGGGGAGGAACGGGAACGGTGGTCGAGCAGCGGCGGGCGGCTGTGCAGGCGGCCGGGCGGGCGGCTGGGCGGGAGGCTGGGCGGGAGGCCCGGCGGGAGGGCACGGCAGATCCGCGGGAGGAACTGGCCGGCCGGCTCCGCCTGCTGCAGGAACTCTCCGGGCTCGGTGTGCGGGCGCTGGCCCGCGACACCGGCCTCAGCTCGTCGTCGCTGTCGCGCTACCTCGCCGGGCGGACCGTGCCGCCGTGGGGCGCGGTGATCGCCCTGTGCCGGCTCGTCAAGCGCGACCCCCGTCCGCTGCGTCCCCTGTGGGAGCGGGCCATGGCGCCGCTGCCCGCGCCGCCGAAGACCAGCCGCCAGGTTCAGCCGCCGTCCCCGCCGCCGGGGGCGCCGCTCCCGCCCCGCAACGACCTGCCGCGCGACGTGCCCGACTTCACCGGGCGTGAGGCGCAGCTCGCCGCGGTGCTCGCCGCGGTGGACGGCGGCCGGGTCGTCGCCGTCGACGGCATGGCGGGCGTCGGCAAGACCTGCCTGGCGGTGCACGCCGCGCACCGGCTCGCCGCCGAGTACCCCGACGCCCAGCTCTACGTCGACCTGCACGGGTTCACCGCCGGGCGGGAGCCGCTCGGCCCCGACCCGGCGCTGCGGACCCTGCTCGCGGCCCTCGGCACGCCGTCGGAGCGGATCCCGCAGGAGGGCGGCGTCGAGCCGCTGGCCGCGTGCTGGCGGTCGGAGCTGGCGCACCGGCGGGCCGTCGTGGTCCTCGACAACGCGGCGGACGCCGAGCAGGTCCGGCCGCTGCTGCCCGGCGCCGGCCCGTCCGTCGTCCTGATCACCAGCCGTAACCGGCTGCTCGGCCTGGACGAGGTCCCGCCGGTGTCCCTGGACGTGCTGTCCCCGGCGGAGAGCGCCGAGCTGCTGGCCCGCGCCAGCGGCGCCGACGGACGGCTGGCCCGCGAGCCGGAGTCCGCCGCCGAGGTGCTGCGGCTGTGCGGCCATCTGCCGCTGGCCCTGCGGCTGGCCGGGGCCCGGCTGCGGCACCGGCCGGGCTGGACCGTGGGGGTGCTCGTCGAGCGGATGGCGGAGGGCGCCACCGAGCTCGACACCGAGTTCCACACCGCGTTCGCGATGTCGGTGCGGCAGCTCGACCGGGCCCAGCGGCGCCTGTTCCGGCTGCTGGGGCTGCTGCCCGGCTCGACCTTCGACGCCTACGTCGCGGCGGCGCTGGCGGACCTGCCGTTGCGCGACGTCCGGGCGATGCTGGAGGACCTGCTGGACGCGCACCTCGTCCAGCAGCCCGCGGCGGGCCGCTACCGGCTGCACGACCTGGTGCGCCAGCACGCGCGCCGGGCCGCCGCCGAGCAGGACCCGCCCGCCGAGCCGGACCGGGCCCTGCGCCGGGTGCTCGGCTACTACGTGCACGCGGCGGCCGCCGCCGACGCCGCGATGTCGTACCCGTCGTCCGGCCGGGAGCTCGCCGCGGGCCCGCCGCCGGCCGCGCTGCCGGAGTTCGCGGGCAAGCACGCCGCGCTGTTCTGGTTCGTCACCGAGTACACCAACCTGATGGCGGCCTTCGAGGCGGCGGACGCCGCCGGGGCCGACGTTCACGTGTGCGAGCTGCCGCGTTCCATGCGGGCCTTCTTCGCGCGGCGCTGCGGGACGACCCACCTCAACGTCCTGTTCGAGCGCTCGCTGGACGCCGCGCGGCGGCTGGGCGATCCGCTACGGCTGGCCGAGGCGCACAGCGACCTCGGCTTCGCCCGCTACAACGCGGGCCGGATGGCGGAGGCGGACTCCGCGTACGAGCAGGCGGCGCCCCTCCTGGCGCGGGCCGGGGACAGCAGGTCCGAGGCCGAGCTGACCATGCGCCGCGGCTTCCTGCGCTGGGACGAGGGCGAGGTGGAGGAGCCGCTCGACCTCTTCCGGCGGGCGGGCCGGCTCTACGCCGACGCCGGATGCGCGATGGGGACGGCCCATGCGACCGCCTACGAGGGGTGGGCGATGCTCCAGCTGGGGCGCCACGCGGAGGCGGCGCGGCTGGCCCGGGAGGCGCTGGACGTCGCGCACCCCGACCCCGCGTGGCCGCCCGCGATGACGGCCCGGATCACCCTCGGCGTGGCCATCGCGGGAGAGGACCCCGGCGAGGCGACCGGGCACCTGCGCCGGGCCCTGGCGCTGGCCCGCGAGGACGGGCACCGGCACAACGAGGCGTGGTGCCTCAACTGCCTGGGAGTCGCGCTGCGGCGGATGGGCCGGCACGCCGAGGCGCTGGACAGCCACCGGGAGGCGTTCGCGCTGCTGGACGAGCTGTTCGAGGAGCACTGGAAGATCCACTTCCTCAACGGCTACGCCGAGACCTGCCGGGCGGCGGGCCTGCCCGGGGAGGCCCTGCGCCTGCACCGGCAGGCGCTGGACCTGGCCCCGCGGCTCGGCCACCGCAACGAGGAGGCGCTGGCCCACGAGGGGATCGCGACCGTCCTCGACGAGACGGACCCGGTGGCCGCCGCCGAGCACCGCGCCGCGGCGCGCGCACTCCTGAAGACCACCGGGACCGTCGCCTGACGGACGGTCAGGCCTGGCGGGCGGCTAGGGAAGACCGCGGATGGTGAACGAGCGGAAGTTGTCGTTCAGAAAGATGCCGACATAGGGCACGTTCTGGGCGTACCACCCGTCCGTCCCGCCGCCGAAGTTGAATTCGCTCCAAGCCGACGTCCAGTGGCAGTCGTTGGTGGCCCGGAACGAGGACACCATCTCGAACCATGGCCACGGCACAACGGGGAACTTGTACCCCGCCTTGTCGCAGGGGCCGTCCTGCCCTTTGACCTCCAGTGAGGCGCCACCGTAGTCGGCGTGCTGGTACAGCGTGATGAGCAGGGTGTCATCGAGGGCACGGAGGTCCTTCTTCGTGTCGCCGCACGTCTGCGAGACGACCGGTGAGGACGCCTGGCCCGGACGCGGCTTCTTCAGTACCACGGTGCAGTGCATCGCCTTCCGCGCGGGTGCCGGAGGAGCCGACGCCTGTGCGGAGGTCAGGGCCGAGGTTCCGAGTCCGCCGATGGTGAGTGCCGTTGCCGCGATCATGGCGAGCTTGCGCATGATTCCCTACCTCTCCCTTTGACGATGGTCCGGGGCGGTACGCGGGGCGTCGTCACTGGTCCGACCCGGTGCGTACGGCCGCGCCATCGCTGAAAGCAAGATCGCAGCCGGGTCTTAAGCCTCGCCAAGGCGGCCGGGGGCCGAGGGACCCCGGACGTCGTCCGGGAACGGGCGCGGGCGGTGGTGGGATGTGATGGCAGGTCAGAGCGGTGTGCGGGGGCGCTTAGGCTTGCGGGCGTGGGCTTGTTGTTCCCGGTCGGGGAAGAAGGGGACGAGCCGCTGTACCGGAGGGTGCGGCGCGGGCTGGAGGAGGCCATCCTCGCCGGGCGGTTCGAGGGGCGGCGGCTTCCGTCGTCGCGGGACCTCGCGGCCGAGCTCGGGGTGTCGCGCAACACCGTCAACCTGGCCTACCAGGAACTGATCACCGACGGGGTGGTCATCGCCCGGGAGCGGTCCGGGCACGTCGTGAACGAGGAGCTGACGGCGCGCCGGGTCACCGACCCGGCGGCGCCGGACGCGCCCGGGTGGCTCGCCCGGCTGGAGCCGCCGCCCGGGGCCGCCGAGCTGCCGCACATCCGCAAGCCGACCGACTGGGACGGCTACCCCTATGCGTTCGTGACCGGGCATCTGCCGTCCGAGGCGTTCCCCGAGCGCGCCTGGCTGCGCTCCCTGCGCGAGGCGCTGCAGGGCGAGCACCGGCGGTTCAGTCTCCAGGACGGCATCGACGCCGACGACCCGCTGCTGGCCGAGGTGATCTGCCGGGAGATCCTCGCCGCGCGGGGGATCGCCGCCGGTCCCGACCGCGTGCTGGTCACCGTCGGGTCGCAGCAGGGGCTGCACCTGGTCGCCGGGGCGCTGGTGCGCGAGGGCAGCCGGGTGCTGGTCGAGAACCCCGGCTACCCGGACGCCCGGCACATCCTCGCCCGCGCCGGAGCCGCGCTGGTGCCCGGTGAGGTGGACGACGGCGGGCTCATCGTGGACGAGCGGCTCCTGGACGTCGAGCTGGCCGTGACGACGCCGACGCACCACTACCCGTCGAACGTCACGATGAGCGGGCAGCGCCGCCAGCGGCTGGTCGCGCTGGCCCGCGAGCGCGGGATCGTCCTGGTCGAGGACGACTACGACACCGAGCTGCGGTTCGTGGGGCGCGCCTCGCCCGCGCTGGCCTCGCTCGACCCCGACGCCGTGATCTACCTGGGCAGCTTCTCCAAGTTCCTGGCCCCGGGGCTGCGGCTGGGCTTCGTGTCCGGCCCGCCCGCCCTGATCGAGCACCTGCGGGACCTGCGCCGGTACACGATCCGGCACCCGTCCGGCCACCAGCAGCGGGCCCTGGCCCTGCTCATCGCGTCCGGCGAGTACCGGCGCGGCGTGCGGCACCTGCGCGACGCCATGCGGCGGCGCTGGGAGCGGACGGTCGAGGCGGTGCGCCTGCACCTGCCCGACTGGGCGATGCGCCCCCGCGCGGGCGGCGTCAGCGTCTGGATCGGCGGCCCGCACGGCCTGGACACCCGCGAGCTGGCCGCGCGGCTGGAGCCGCGCGGCGTCCTCATCGAGCCGGGCGACACCTTCTTCTTCGCCTCGCCGGGCACCGGCGGCGGCCCGATACCGCGGCACTGGATCAAGCTCGGGTTCGGCGCGCTGGCCCCGGAGCGGATCTCCGAGGGCGTCGCCGTCATCGCCGACGAGACGAAGAGGATGCTCGGCTAGGCGGCTGGTACCAGCCGATCGGCGGAAACTGGCTCTTTGCACGGAACCACATCGGCACTTACTCTTCCTATTCCAACTATTTTGGTCGGTTATATGGAGAGGGGTGCGGCGTGCTGCGTGCCGTGGCGCTGCGAGCGGGCGGGGTGCTCGCCCTGCTCGCGATCTGGTGGGCCGTCGCGGCCACGCACCTGTGGTCGGAGGTCTTCGTCCCCTCGCCGGGGTCCGTCTGGCACCAGCTCCTCCAGACCTCCACCACCCACGACGGGCAGCGCGGCTACGCCGGCCACCTGCTCTACGAGCACCTGTGGGCGAGCCTGCGCCGCATCCTGCTCGGCAGCCTCTACGGCGTGGTCGGCGGCATCGTCCTCGGGCTGGTCATCGGCCTGGTCCCGACCGTGCGGGCGCTCCTCGGCCCGCTGGTGACGTTCGTGCGCACGCTGCCCCCGCTGGCCTACTTCAGCCTCCTGATCATCTGGTTCGGCATCGACGAGTCGCCGAAGGTCATCCTGCTGTTCGTGGCGGCCCTGCCGCCGGTCGCGGTGGCCACGGCCGAGGCCGTCCGCGGGGTGCACGAGGACTACGTCTTCGCGGCCCGCTCGCTCGGCGCGCGCCGCTGGCAGATCCCGCTGCGGATCGTCCTGCCCTCGGCACTTCCCGAGATCATGACGGGCGTCCGGGTGGCCGTGGGCGTGGCCTACACCACGGTCGTCGCCGCCGAGACCGTCAACGGCGTGCCGGGCATCGGCGGCATGATCCGCGACGCCCAGCGCTACAACCAGACCGACGTGGTCGTCCTCGGGCTGCTCACCATCGGTGCCTCCGGCCTGCTCATCGACGCCCTGCTCCAACTCGCCGAACGCCGCCTCGTCCCGTGGCGCGGCCGGTCCTGATCTCCCCCCGCCGCTCGACCCGCGAAACCTCGCACGACCCCGAAGAACAGGAAGAACCATGAACAAGACGTACGGCCTGGCGCTCGGCGCGGTGCTCTGCCTCGGGCTGGCCGCCTGCTCCTCGGGCACGGGGGCGGCCAAGGCGTCCGGCGGAGGGGAGAACTCCGACGGCACCCCGAAGACCCTGCGCATCGGCTACCAGCTCATCCCCAACGGGGACCTGGTCGTCAAGGACCAGAAGTGGCTGGAGCAGGCGCTGCCCAAGACGAAGATCACCTGGTCGAGGTTCGACTCGGGCGGCGACGTCAACACCGCGATGATCGCCGGATCGCTCGACATCGGGCTGGCCGGGTCGAGCCCGGTCACCAAGGGCCTGTCGGCGCCGCTGAACATCCCCTACAAGGTGCCGTGGATCTTCGACGTGATCGGCGAGAACGAGGCCCTGGTGGCCCGCAAGGCCACGAAGATCACCGAGCTGCGCGGCAAGAAGATCGCCACGCCGTTCTCCTCGACCGCGCACTACAGCCTGCTGGCCGCCCTCCAGGACGGCGGGCTCACCGAGTCCGACGTGAAGATCGTCGACTTGGAGCCGCAGGACATCCAGGCCGCCTGGACCCGGGGCGACATCGACGCCGCCTACGTCTGGACGCCCGTGCTGTCGGAGCTGGAGAAGACCGGCAAGGTCCTCGTCACCAGCAAGGACCTCGCCGCCAAGGGGAAGGTCACCGCCGACCTCGCCGTCGTCCGCACGGCCTTCGCCGGCAAGTACCCCAAGGCGCTGACCCTGTGGCTCCAGCAGCAGGACCGCGCGATCAAGCTGATCCGCTCCGACAAGGCCACCGCGGCGGCCGCGGTCGGGCGCCAGCTCAACCTGCCCCCGGACCAGGCCGGCAAGCAGATCGACCAGCTCGTCCTGCTGGACGGCCGGCAGCAGGCGGGCCCGCAGTACATCGGCGCGCCGGGCCGTCCCGGCGCGTTCGCGCAGAACCTCTTCAGCGCCGCCCAGTTCCTCAAGGCGCAGAACAAGATCCCCTCCGTGCCCGAGCAGACGGTCTTCCAGCAGGGCCTGGCCGCCAAGGAGCTCGCCGATGCCTTCCCCGGATGAGCGGGCCCCGGACGAGCGGGCCGCGGATGAGCGTGCCGCGGCCGTCTCCCTCCGCGAGGTCTCGCTGACCTACGGCGGGAAGCGGCGGGGCGGCGGCGTGTTCGGGCGCGCGTTCAAGAGCGCCGACCCGGTGGACGCCCTGCGCGACGTCGACGCCGACATCCCCGGCGGCGAGTTCGTCACGATCGTCGGGCCGTCCGGCTGCGGCAAGAGCACGCTGCTGCGCCTGGTCGCGGGCTTCGCCCGGCCGACCGGCGGCGAGGTCGCGGTGGCCGGCGCGCCGGTCACCGGGCCCGGCCCCGACCGCGGCGTCGTGTTCCAGCAGCCCCGGCTCTTCCCCTGGCTCACCGTCCGGCGGAACGTGGAGTTCGGCCTGCGGACGGCCGGTGCCTCCGCCGCCGAGCGGCGCGCGCGCAGCGACGAGCTGCTCGACCTCGTCGGCCTGTCGGACTCCGCCGGGCGGTTGCCGCACGAGCTGTCCGGCGGGATGCAGCAGCGCGCCGCCATCGCGCGGGCCCTGGCGCCCGGCCCCCGCATCCTGCTCATGGACGAGCCGTTCGCCGCCCTCGACGCGCTCACCCGCGAGCGCCTCCAGGAGGAACTGCGCCGGATCTGGCGGCGCACCGGCACGACCATCCTGTTCGTCACCCACAGCGTGGACGAGGCCGTCTTCCTCGGTACCCGGATCATCGCCCTCAGCAGGCGCCCCGGGCGGATCGTCCTCGACGAGACGTCCACGCTGCCCGGTGAGGACGACCCGCACACCCACCCGGACTTCCCCGGCCGCCGCGAGCGCGTCGCGGCCACCGTCCGCGCGGCCGCCGCCTGACCCCCGAACCCAGGAGAGAAACGATCATGTGCACCCTGTGCGGCGACGTCGGCCGCCGCGCGCTCATCGGCGGCTCGCTGGCCGCCGTCGCCTCCGCGATGCTGCCCGCGCTCCCGGCGGCCGCCGGTGAGCGGACCGCCCCCGGCGCGGCCGCCGACACCATCTACCACCGCGGCGCGGTCCTGACCATGGGGCCCGGCCACCGCAGGGCCGAGGCGATCGCCGTCAAGGGCGGCCGGATCGTCGCGGTCGGCAAGGACCACGCCATCCGCCGGCTCGCCGGACCGGGCACCGAGCTGGTCGACCTCAAGGGCCGCACGGTGCTGCCCGGCTTCATCGACGCGCACAGCCACGCGCCGTACCCGGGCCTCGTCAAGCTGTACTTCGCCGACCTGTCGAGCCCGCCCGTCGGGACCGTCACCGACGTCGCGTCCCTCGTCGCCGCGCTGAAGGCCAAGGCGGACGGCACCGCGCCCGGCGGCTGGGTGCGCGGCTGGGGCTACGACCAGACGCTCCTGGCGGAGGGCCGCCACCCCACCGCCGCCGACCTCGACCGGGCCAGCTCCACGCTGCCGATCTGGGCGGCGCACACCAACGGGCACATGGGCGTCGCCAACTCGGTGGCGCTCAAGCTCGCGGGGATCACCAAGGACACACCGAACCCCGCCGGCGGCGTGATCGTCAAGGACCCGGCGACCGGCGAGCCGACCGGGCTCCTCCAGGAGTCCGCCCAGAACCTGGTCAACAGGCTGCAGCCCGCCTTCGGCGCCGACCAGCTCACGGCCGGGGCCCGCGCCACCAGCGAGCTCTTCACCGCCGCCGGGGTCACGACCAGCGTCATCGCGGGCGGCGGCGCCGACCTCTACGCGGCGCTCGGCGCCTGGCACAAGACCGGCGTCATCGGCTTCCGCAGCCTGCTCATGCTGAGCGGCGACCCGCTCGCCGGGCTGCCCCTCGCCGAGGGCACCGGGGACGAGTGGGTCCGGGTCTCAGGCTACGGGGAATCGGTGTACGACGGGTCGATCCAGGGCTACACCGGCTACCTCACCAAGCCGTACCACAAGCTGGCCGACGGCCTGCCCGACGGCTACCGCGGCTACACCAACTACGGCCCCGACCTGCTGAAGGCCCGGGTCGACCGGCTGTACGCCGACGGGTACGCCATCCGCATCCACGGCAACGGCGACGCGGCCATCGACGACCTGCTCGACGCCTACGAGGCGGCGATCAAGAAGCATGGGCAACGCGACCACCGGCTGCGGATCGAGCACGCCCAGACGGCCCGCGAGGACCAGCTCGACCGGATGCGGCGGCTCGGCGTCCAGGCGTCCTTCTTCGTCTCGCACACCTACTACTGGGGCGACCAGCACCGCGACATCTTCCTCGGCCCCGAGCGCGCCAGCCGGATCAGCCCGCTGCGCTCGGCCCAGCGCCGCGGCCTGCGCTCCAGCGTGCACCTGGACTCGCCGGTCGTCCCGCAGAGCCCGCTGCAGGCCGTCTGGTCGGCCGTCAACCGGATCACCCGCAGCGGCCGGGTGCTCGGCCCCGAGCAGCGGATCACCCCGCTGCGGGCGCTGCGCGCCGTGACCATCGACGCCGCCTGGCAGCACTTCGAGGAGCACAGCCGCGGCTCCATCGAGCCCGGCAAGCTCGCCGACCTGGTCGTCCTGTCCGACGACCCGGTCACCGCGCACCCGAAGAAGATCAAGGACATCAGGGTCCTGCGGACGATCGTCGGCGGAAAGACCGTCCACACAGCGTGATCCGTACCCCCGTGATCAATACAGCGTGATCTCCCCAGCGTGATCAACACAGCGTGAGCCCCCACAGCGTGATCCCCGCTGATCAGAAAGGTGTTTCCGTGCGTTTCCACTGGTTCCTTCCCACCACGGGCGACGGGCACGACGTCCGTACGGCGATCATGAGCACCGACGCGCACCGGCCCTCGGACCGGCCCGGCAGCGTGCGCTACCTGTCCCAGGTGGCGCGGGCCGCGGAGGACGCCGGGTTCGAGGCCGCCCTCACGCCGGTCGGCGCGGGATGCCCGGACCCGTGGATCGTCTGCGCGGCGGTCGCCCAGCACACCGACCGGCTCAAGCTGCTGGTGGCGTTCCGGCCGGGGTTCACGCTGCCCACGCTGCTGGCCCAGCAGGCGCAGGCGTTCCAGGACGTCTCCGGCGGGCGGCTGCTGCTCAACGTGGTCACCGGCGGGGACCCGGTGGAGCAGCGGGCCTACGGCGACTTCCTGGAGCACGACGCCCGCTACGGCCGCACCGCCGAGTTCCTGGACGTGCTGCGCCGCCAGTGGACCGGCGAGCCGTACGACTTCCACGGCGAGCACTACCGGCTCCAGGGCGGCGGCCTGGCCGTCCCGCTCGCGGACGTCCCGGACATCTACTTCGGCGGCGCGTCCCCGGCCGCCGAGCGGGTCGCGGCCGCGCACGCGGACGTGGCGCTGATGTGGGGCGAGCCGCCCGCCGCGGTCGCCGAGCGCGCCGCCCGGCTGCGCGCCCTGGCGGCGGGGGAGGGCCGGGCGCTGCGGCTGGGCATCCGGCTGCACGTGATCGCCCGGGACACCTCCGAGGAGGCGTGGGCCGAGGCCGGGCGCCTGCTCGCGGGCATGGACCCGGCCCGGATCGAGGCCGCCCAGAAGCGGTTCGCCCGGTTCGACTCGACCGGCCAGAACCGCATGGCCGCCCTGCACGGCGGGCAGGGCGCGGACGTGCGGAGCCTGGAGGTCTCGCCCGGCCTGTGGGCCGGCGTCGGCCTGGTCCGCGAGGGCGCCGGGACGGCGCTCGTCGGCTCCTACGACGAGGTCGCCGGCCTGATCCGGGAGTACGCGGACCTCGGGATCGAGGAGTTCATCCTGTCCGGCTGGCCGCACTTGGAGGAGGCGTACCGGGTGGGCGAGTACCTCCTCCCCAGGCTCACCCCCATACCGGCCTGACGAGGGCCTGACGAGGGCTCGCCGAGCGCACGTCGATCCCGTGGTCGCGGACACCCCGCATACGACCACGGGGTCGCCGGTGCCCCGCGCGCTCGGGCGCGTCGTGTGATCGGGGTCGGTCAGGCCGACCCCGATCTTCTTCTGCGCGCGGACGCGCGGGCATGCGGGTTCTTGCGGTCCCTCCATGGGCGGTAGGGCACGTGGGCGGTAAGGCGGCTTCGGGGGCTGGGCTGGGTGGTGAACTCGGTCGCGGGAGCGATCGGAATGCTGGTCCAGGGCCGGGGCATTCACGCGTCCCCTGACGGTCACCTGTGGCCGCGGCGGCGTCGCCCTGGTGCACCGGGCCAGCGCACGCCGCGTTCTGACGTGCCGTTGGGCGAGGCCATCGCGGTGGTGGCCGCGAGCCGGTGAATGTGACGTGGTGTGGTCGCCAGTGAGGACTGACGCACGGGTGATGTTAGGGCCGGAGGGCGCGGGCATTGTGTGACATACATCCCCAAACGGCTGGAGTCCGTGGTGCCCTCTCCTGCCAGCTTTCCCTTCCCCGCAGAGCATGCCCTGCGTCCCTCGCCCCAGCTCGCGGCCATCCGTGAAGGAGGGGCACCCGTACGCGTCCAGCTCAAGTACGGGGATCCCGCCTGGCTGGTCACCCGCTACGAGGACGCGCGGTTCGTCCTGAGCGACCCCGCCTTCAGCCGCGACTGCGAGCGTGTGGGAATCCCCGGCGACCGCGTCGCCCGGGCGACGCCCGTGGATCCGACGACCCAGACCCTCCTGGCGGTGGACCCGCCCGACCACACGCGGCTGCGGCGCTTCGTGTACCGCACGTTCACCCCGCGCCGCGTGGAGGGTTTACGGCCCGGGACACGGCGGATCGCCGACGGCATCGTCGACGACATGATCGCCCAGGGGCCGCCGGCCGACCTGTTCCGGGGGCTCGGGCTCAGCCTGCCGCTGCAGGTCATCTGCGACCTCCTCGGCGTGCCGCTCGCCGACCGGGACCGCTTCGGCGTCTGGTCCGAGGACCTGCTCATCGGCACGGCGTCGGTGGAACAGGCCATGGACGGCCTGGACAAGATGAACGCCTACCTCGGGGACCTGGCCGCGCAGCGGCGGCGGGAGCCGACCGACGACCTCATCGGCGCGCTGGTGAACGCGCGGATCGAGGGCGACCACCTCACCGACGGCGAGGTGGAGAACCTGCTGCGCATCCTGCACGGAGCGGGCCACGAGACTTCCGCCGCGCACATCCCCAACTTCGTCTTCGTGCTGCTGGTCAGCGGCGAGTACACGCGGCTGGTCGCGGAGCCGGAGCTGATCCCGGCGGCGGTGGAGGAACTGCTGCGGTACCTGCCGCTGCTCACCCAGGGGTCGCTGACACGGTTCGTCCTGACGGACGTCGAGGTCGGCGGGGTGCCCCTGCGCGCGGGCGACCAGGTGTTCGTCGAGCTGTCCGCCGCCGATCGCGACGCGGACGTCTTCGACGACCCCGAGACGCTCGACCTCGCCCGGGAGAAGAACCCGCACATCGCCTTCGGCTACGGCATGCATCGCTGCCTCGGCGCCGCCCTGGCCCGGATGGAACTCCAGGTCGCCCTGGAGACTCTCACCGAGCGGCTCCCCGGGTTGCGCCTCGCCGAACCCGCCGACAGCGTCTCCTGGCTCGTCGACCGCTTCGTCCGCCGTCCCGAGGAACTCCCGGTCGCCTGGTGACGCGCCCCCCGCGACGCCCACCCAGCGAGACGCCCGGCCGACACGGCTAAATGGGCACGGCTGGCTGGCACGGTTGAGTGGGCGCGGTCCGACGTGCGCGGTTTGTCGGCACAGCTGAGTGGCACAGCTGAGTGGCACAGCTGGGTGGCACAGCTGAGTGGCACAGCTGGGTGGCACGGTTGAGTGGGCGCGGCTTGCTGGGACGGCTGGGCGTGCGCGGGCTGGGCGTGCGCGGGCTGGGCGTGCGCGGGTGGGTGGTTACGGTTCGGTCGGCACTGCTGGGTGGGCGTTGCTTGGTTCGTGGGGCTCAGTTGGTGCTGCTCGGTCGGTGTTGCTTCAGGAGGGGTCGGCGAGTGCCGCTCGCAGGAGGGCTCGTGCCGACTCGCGCATCACCCTTGTCGCCTCGTCGCGGGGAAGGCCGCCGATGTCGGTGAGCCAGACCAGCGCCTCGATGCCGGTCGCCGAGCGGATCGCCACCGCGAGCCGGTGGACGTCGAGGCCGGGGCGGCTCGTCCGCAGCGGGTCCAGGGCGTCCAGGATCCAGCCGACGGCGCGGCCCTGGCGCAGCGGCGGCTGCTCGGCGCCGGGCTCCAGCGACAGCCGCAGCGAGGCGCGCAGCTGCGGCTCCCAGGCGACGGTGAGGTCGGTGAACGAGCGCATGACGAGGTCGAGGCGCGTCTCCGGGTCGTCCGGGGCGTCGTCCGGCAGCAGTGAGCTCCGCCGGGTCTCCGGATGCGCGCCGAGGAGCAGCGCCCGCTGGTTGGGGAAGTAGCGGTAGGCCGTCGTCCGGGAGATCCGCGCCTCGGCCGCGGCCTCCTCCACGGTGGGCGTCACCCCGCGCGCCATCAACGACTGGGTCGCGGCGACCAGCGCCTCCCGGGTCCGGGCCTTCTGCTCCCGGCGTCCGGACGCTTCATATGGTACTGACATTTCCATCATGGTACCTTCGTCCCATGGGACTGCAGTCCCATCTCGACGGCGAGCCTGAGGCGCGGCCATGCAGCAGAACCCAACGGCGTACCGGGATCCAACGGCGACCAACCCCGAGCTCTACACGGTGCTCTTCGAGAACGACCGCGTCCGCGTCCTGGAGTACAGGGACGGGCCGGGCGACAGGACCGAGCCGCACGGCCACCCCGACAGCGTCATGGTCACGCTGAGCTCGTTCACCCGGCGGCTCACGTCCGGCGGCCGGACGGTCGAGCTCGGGCTGACCGCGGGGCAGGCGCGGTGGCTGGACGCGCAGGAGCACGCCGGGGAGAACATCGGCGACACCCCCACCCACTCGATCTTCATCGAGCTCAAGGAGCCGCGTCCGGCCCCCGCGCCGGCCGGACGCGCTCCGCTGGGGCCCGCCGCCCCCTGATCGCGCCCGAAGGTCCCCGGCGCGTGCCGGGGACCTTCGGTGTTCACGGGGTGACGAGCTCGATGAGCGTGCGCGTGAGCCAGTCCTCGTAGGCGTCGAGCGTCCAGCCGATCATGTTCCGGGCCAGCAGGTAGGTCTCGGCGTGGACGAGCAGCGCCGCGGTGTCGGTCAGCCGGTCGACGTCCCGGCCGGGCGGCAGGAGGCCGTCGCCGGCGAGCTTCGTCCAGAACGCGCGGATGTTGTCGTGCGTGGCGCGGCGGCCGGCCTGGGAGGCGGCGGCCAGTTCCGGCTCGACCGCGGCGGCCTGCAGCGCGACGGCGAGTATGTCGCCGGCGCGGCCCATCATCTGGCGGGTCCCGCCGGCCAGGGCCGCGATGCGCTCGGCGGCGGTGGGGGCGGTGCCGGCGCGGGTGTACCAGTCCCGGTGGCGGATGTCGATCTCGGTGGTGTCTCCGGCGAAGGCCACGTCGACCGCGCGTTTGAGCAGCGCGGCCTTGGTGCCGAACCGGACGTAGACGGTGCGGGCGCCCACCTGGGCGTGCTCGGCGACCGCGGTCAGCGTGGTGGCGGTGTAGCCGTCCCGGACGAACAGCTCGGTGGCGGCGCGCAGGATCCGCTCCTCGGTCTCGGCGACGCGGGCGGCGCGCAGGTCGGGCTTGGCGGGGGGACCGGATTCGGCCGGAGGATTGACGGGGTCGGTCATGCGTTGCAGTATAACTGCATAGATGCAGTCGAACTGCAAGGAGATCCCATGCCGGACGTTCGCGTCGCCGGAGCCCCCTCGCCCGCCCGTCCGCCGGAAGACCCCGGGCCGCCGCGCCTGGACGGTGTCCACCACGTCAAGCTCCCGGTCGCCGACCTGGGCCGCTCGCTGGAGTGGTACCGCACCCGGCTGGGATACGAGATCGAGATCGAGTTCGTCGAGCAGGGCGCGCTGATGGGGTACGCGCTCCGGCACCCGGCGGGCGGGCCGCGGTTCGCCCTGCGGCTGGACGCCGAGCGCGCCGCCGCCTCCGCCGGGTTCGACTACTTCGCCATCGGCGTCCCCGACCGGCCCGCCATCGAGCGGCTCGCCGCGCGCCTGACGGCCTTGGGCGAGGACCACGCGGGAGTCCACCACGCCACCATCGGGTGGATCCTGCCGCAGCTGCACGACCCCGACGGGCACGAGATCCGCTTCTACACCACCGAGCACCACACCGAACCGGCCCCCACCGACCCGCCGCTGACCAGCCCCGGCGGCGGGCCCGCCGCGTCCGCGCGGGCGCGCCGCGACTGATCACGAGCGTGCCGGGACACGGGCGTCCGATCAGGACGGCCCTGTCCGATCATCACGAGGTCCGGTCCGATGCGGCCGGGAACAGGAGAGCGACATGGCGAATCTCATCGTCAACGGCGACGCCGAGGCCGGCGGCCCCGGCTCACCGGACGGGCGGGTGCAGGGGTCCGGCGCGGTGCCGGGCTGGGAGAGTGACGGCTACCCGCTGCCGGTGATCGTGCAGTACGGCGCGGTCGACCCGCGGGGCCTTCCGTTCCCCGAACCCGACGAGGTGGGCCCGTCCGAGCGCGGGACCAACTTCTTCGCCGGCGGCCCGGGGGTGGAACTCGCCGCGTGCAAGCAGGCGATCATGCTGGACGGGCTCCGGGACTTCATCCGCGGGGGGACCGCCCAGTACGCGTTCTCGGCGCTGGCCGGAGGGTGGGGACACCAGGACGACTACGCCGGGATCAGCCTGGAGTTCATCGGGACCGACGGCGGCGAGGTCAGGTTCGCCGCCCACACGCTGAGGTTCGTGAAGGCCGCGGAGCGCCACGGCAGGACCGGCCTGCTGCGCCGGGGCGTCACCGGCCCGGTGCCGCCGTGGGTGACCTACGCGCTCGTGGGCATGCAGTTCATCCGCAAGTCCGGGGTGTACAACGACGCCTACGTCGACCTGGTGTCCCTGGAGATCAGCTAAGCCCTTCTCCGGGATCGGACGGCCCGCCGAGATAGTAGGCGGCCTGGAATTCGGCGTACTCCTGGACGGAGAAACCGTCGAAATCGCCCGCCGCCTCGCACTCGTTCACCCATGTCAACGCCTCGCCAGCCTCCTCGATATGGGCTCGTCCGGCGAGGAACGCCTTCGTTTCCGGCAGCCCGGCTCCGCACAGGAGTTGGACGTCCACCGAGCATTGCGCGTCCCAGCTCGACGTCTTCGCCTGCCAGATGAGCAGTACGTCCTCCAGATCCCCGGCGTTGAACAGCTGAACACAGCACAGCCTCATCAGCTCGGTGTTCCCGAGCCCCTGCTCGCGATGCTCCGCGGCGATGCGCTCTCGCAGATTCTCACGGACCTCGGCGAGCAGGTCACCGTCCGGGCCGAGCCCGTATCGCCGCAGGTTCGCATCGAGTAGCAGATCGTCGTCATCCGCGTCCTCGGACATGGCCTGCACTTCCCCGCTCAACTCGCCACCCATTGCACTGGACGAACGCCAGGATTCCAGACCCACCACAGGGGCGCGTTCGACGGCTAGGACAGGCGGGCCGGGGAGGGGCGGCTTCGCGGCACCTCTCGCCCACGTCCTGCATGAGGTCGCGATTCCTGGCGGAGACGTCTGCCTGGTGGGGCGCAGCCCGGCTCGGTTTTAGGCTGGCGCGGTTTTAGACCGGCCGGTTTCTAGTGGGGCGCGGCTTTGAGCGGGGGGTCGCCGTTCCAGGCTGCGTGCAGCAGTCGTGCCACGCCTTCGCGGGTCACGGGCGCGGGATTCGCGTACGGGGCGGCCACGACCTGGTCGCAGATGGGATCGATGTCGCCTTCGCCCATACCGAGGTCGCGCAGCGACCGCGGCGCGTCCAGGGTGCCCGCGAGGTCCCAGACGCGGCGCGCCGGGTCGTCCGAGCCGAGTGCCCGTGACAGGGCCTCGGCCGCGTCGGGGGCGGCGGGCAGGTTGTGGGCGAGGGCGTGCGGCAGCACGACGGTGTGGGTCGCGGCGTGCGGGAGGTCGAGCGTTCCCCCGAGGGCGTGGCACAGCTTGTGGTGCAGGGACATGGTCGTGGCGCCGAGGCACGCGCCGCACAGCCAGGACGCGTACAGCGCCCGCTCCCGGGCGGCGCGATCGCCGCCGTCGGCGGCCACGGCGGGCAGCGCCCCGGCCATCGCCCGCGCGCCCTCCTCGGCCATCAGCGAGATGACCGGTGAGCGGTCCGGCGCGTACAGCGCCTCGGCGGCGTGGGCGATGGCGTTGAAGCCGCTGGTCACCGACATGGCGACCGGCAGCCCGAGGGTGAGGTCCGGGTCGTACAGGACGCGCGCGGGCAGCACCCGCCGGTCCTTGCCGGTGCGCTTGCGGCCGTTCTCGGTGAGCCCCCACACCGCGGTCATCTCCGAGCCCGCATAGGTCGTGGGGACGGCGACGACCGGCAGGTCGTGCTCCAGCGCGATGGCCTTGCCCAGCCCGATGGCCGACCCGCCGCCGACGGCCACGCAGGCGTCGGCGCCCAGTTCGGCGGCGCGCGCGCGGGCGCGCCGGGCCACCTCGACCGGGACGTGCATGCGCGCCTCGGCGAGCACTCCGGCGGACCGCTCGCCCAACGCATCCGCGATGGCCTCCCCGGTCGCGCGCTGCTCGGGCGAGCAGAGCACGAGGGCACGGTGCGCCCCCAACTGGGCGACCTCCTCGGGGAGGGACGCGATGGTGCCGGAACCGAACCGCACCCGCATCGGGAGGGCGTCGTAGGAGAAGGACGTCTGGAACATGCTCACACCTCCTGGGCGTCGTCGGCGCGCAGGACGATGTCGAAGTTCACCGTGCGGAACGGGTTGGACAGACCGGCCTCGGCCGCGCGCCGCGGGTCGTCCACCTCGGGGAACTCGCGCACCAGGCTGGGCTTCACGCCGAACACGGCGTCGGAGTCGATGTAGGGCGTCCCGGCGACGAACAGATGCGTCGTCACCGTCCGGTATCCGGGGGCGGACACCTCGAAGTGGACGTGCGCGGGCCGGTTCGGATGCCGGGACGTCGCGTCCAGCAGCCGCCCGACCGGGCCGTCATGCGGGATGGGGTAGTACCGGGGGACGATCGAGCGGAACCAGAACCGGCCCTCCGCGTCCGCGGTGAACAGCCCGCGCAGGTTGCGCGGCGGCTGCACGTCGGGTTGCTGGACGTCGTAGAAGCCCTCGGCGTTGGCCTGCCACACGTCGACCACGGCCCCGGGGACAGGGCGTCCGTCGGAGCCCCTCACGCTGCCGGTGACCAGGCACGGCGTGCCCTTGCCGTCCTCGGCGATGTCGGCGCCCAGCTCGCGGGCCGGGGACTCGACCATGTGGAAGGGCCCCTCCACGGTCGACTCGGTGAGCCCGCCGCCGGCCCGGTTGTTGATGGTCTCGACCAGCATCGAGGCGCCGAGGACGTCGGACAGCAGGATGAACTCCTGCCGGGTGCCGGAGCACGTCTTCCCGGTCGCGGTGAGGAACTCGATCGCCGCCGCCCACTCCCGCTCGGTGAGCTCGACGTCCTTGACGAAGTCGTGCAGGTGCCGGACGAGGGAGGTGAGGATCCGCCGCAGGCGCGGGTCCGCGGTCGCGGCGAAGCTCGCCGCGACCACCTCCGCCGACCGCTCCTCGGAGAACAGCTCGGCCGCCGGGGGAACGGCGCCCGACGGGGAGGTGCCCGTTGGGGAGGTGGCGGGGTCGGGGTCGGGGACGGGGTGTAGGTCCATGATCGCCTCTCGTGTGGGTCCGCGGTCGTCACGACCCGCGCACCGCGCGCTGCGGCGCGGTGTGGATCAGCTCGTAGTCGCGCCCGATCACGCCGGTCGTCTGGAGCAGCAGCGGGAGCAGGTCGTCGATCAGCTCGCGGTGGCCGACCTCGGCGGCGATCACGGTGAGGTTGACCGCCGCGACCGTCCGCCCGTCGCCGTCGCGCAGCGGCGCGGCGACCGAGCGGATCCCGGGCGCCACCTCCCCGTCGGTCGCGGCCCAGCCGCGGGCGCGCACCTCCCGCAGCTCGGCCTCGATCTCGCCGGGCGGCCGGGGCCGGTGCGCCCGGACGGGCGAGCGCGGCGGCGTGCGCAGCGCCTCGCCGAGAGCGGCGGCGTCCAGGGACGCGAGCAGGACCTTGCCGAGCGCGGTGCTGGCGGCGGGGAGGCGCGCGCCCACCCGGACGTTCACGGCGACCACCTTGGGCACCTCGACGCGGGCGACGTAGAGGATGTCCGAGCCGTCGAGCTGGGCGATGGAGGCCGCCTGGTCCGTCTCCTCCACGAGGTCGCGCAGGTGGGGGAGCGCGACGTCCCACAGACCGGCGGACAGCGTGTAGGCCACGCCGAGTTCGAGCACGCGCGGGGTGAGCACGACCCCCTCGGGCGTCGTGCGCGCGTACCCGAGGTGTTCGAGCGTGCGGACGATCCGGCGGGCCGTCGGACGGGCCAGCCCCGTCGCCGTCGCGATCTCCGTGAGCGACATCGGCGCGCGGTGCGGGCCGAAGCAGCGGAGCACGTCGAGACCGCGGGCCAGGGCCTCGATGAAGTCCGGGCCGGCGTCGTCGCGCGGCATGTCGCTCCCTCCCGGCGGCGGGCTCGCGGCCCGCCGGCTCTCGACCCAGCATAGGAGATCTGACCGTCCTCCGGTCAAGTGACCGTTCAGCCGGATTTCGCCTCGGTGATCTCAGGTGTGCAGGTCAAGAGGTAGTGCAATCAATGAACGGGTCCCTTGACCGCCCCGGAGGCGCGTTCAATGCTGCCAGTACCCGGCCTGATTGACCGTACTTCGGTCAAGTAGCCGTACAACGGTCGCTTCAGTGGAGGCAAGCACATGTCGAACAGCGCCCCGTCAGCCAGTGCCGCGTCAGCCAGTGCCCCGTCAGCCAGCGCCATGTCAGCCGACGTCATCGTCATCGGCGGCGGCCCCGCCGGACTGACGGTCGCGGCCGAGGCCGCCCGTGCCGGGGCCCGCGTCATCGTGGTGGAGCGGCGCACGGAGGACACCCACTCGCGGGCCGGGGTGATCCAGCCCCGCGTGCTGGAGCTGCTCGACGCCCGCGGGCTCATGGGCCGGTTCCGGGACGCGGCGCGGCGGTGGCGGCCCGACTTCGAGGTGCCGCGTTACATCTACGCGGGCCTGACCGGGCTCCGCTACGACCAGCTGGCCAGCAAGTTCCCGTACGCGCTGATCCTGCCACAGATGACGACCGAGCACCTGCTCGCGGAGTGGGCCGTGGAAGAGGGCGCCGACCTGCGCCGCGGCCTCACCTACCTCGTCCACGAGGTGACCCCGGACGGAGTCGCGGTGACCGTGCGCGACGCCGCCGGCGCGGCGCACGAGCTCCGCGCGCGCCACCTGGTCGGCGCGGACGGCGCGCGCAGCCTCGTCCGCGAGGTCGCCGGCATCCCGTTCGAGGGCCGCCCGACGCGGATGACCGCCGTGGCCGTGGACGCCGACCTGTCCTTCCCCTGGGAGGCGTCGATGCGGATGCGCCGCAACGAGCACGGCTGGGTGCTCGCCTACCCCTTCGGCCGGGGGATCACCCGGTTCATCATCGTCGCCGAGCACCGCCGGCACGTCCACAAGACCGAGCCGGTGACCATGGAGGAGGTCCGGGAGTCCCTGCGCCTGATCGTCGGGGACGACTTCGGGGTGCGATCGGCGACCTGGCTGTCGCGCTACGGCGACGCGCACCGCATGGTCCCCGAGTTCCGCCGCGGGCCGGTGCTGCTCGCGGGCGAGGCGACCCGCGTCCACTATCCCGCGAGCGGCATAGGGATGAACTACTGCATCCAGGACGCCTTCAACCTCGGCTGGAAGCTGGGCTGGGTCGCGACGGGACGGGCACCGGACGCGCTGCTCGACGGCTACCACGAGGAGCGGCACCCCGTTCTCCGGGCGCTGATGGACGACGTCGCCGCGCAGTGCGGCCTGCACTTCGACTTCTCTCCGGCCGGGATGGCCCTCAAGGACCTGGTCGAGCGGGAACTGATCCCGATCCCCGAGGTCAACGCCGTGCTCCGCGACCGGCTGAGCGGCTTCGGCACGTCCTACCACCGCGACTCCGACGGCCATGCGGCGGACGGCACCCGGGTGAGCGACTTCCCCGTCACCTCCCCGTCCGGGACGAGTTCCACGACGAGCTACACGGAGGTCGCCCGGAGCGCCGGGTTCGTCCTCGCCGAGGCCACCGGTTCCCAGGAGCCCGGTTCCCAGGAGCCCGGTTCTCAGGAGCTCGGTTCTCAGGAGCTCGGCTCCCAGGACTCCGGTCCCGAGGGGCTCCGCGCGGTGCCGGACGCCGTCACGGTCGTGACGGCCCCTGCCGCCGCCTTGGCGGACGCCTTCGCGGGCGCCGCCGCGGTCCTGATCCGTCCCGACGCCTATGTGGCGCGCGCGTGGGCCGCGCGGCCCACGGCGGTGGAGGTCGCGGACGCCTACCGGGCGGCGACCCGCCAGGAGAACCCCGAACCGCCGGAGGCGGGCGTCGCCGCCGCGCCCCGGCAGCCCGAGCACGCGTGAGAGGAGGAACCGATATGAGCGAGACCGACACGGCTGAGACGGACATGAGGGGCACCGCGCAACGGCGCGTGCTCATCGAGAACGGCTGGGTCGTCACCGGCGACCCGTCGCGCGGCACCCTCACCGGGTGCGACGTCCTGGTGGAGGACGGCCTCATCGCCGCCGTGGGCCCGGACCTGCCCGGCACCGGCGCCGAGGTGATCGACGCCCGCGACATGATCGTCATCCCCGGGCTCGTCGACGCGCACAAGCACACCTGGCAGTCCGCCGTCCGGCACCGCTGCGCCGGGATGGACCTGCGGACCTACTTCGGCGAGATGTTCGCCGGGCTCGGCCCGCGCTACGGCCCCGCGGACGTGTACGCCGGGAACCTGCTCGGCGCCCTGTCCGCCCTCGACGCGGGCACGACCACGCTGATGGACTGGTCGCACGTGCAGAACTCGCCCGAGCACGCCGACCGGGCCGTCGCGGCGCTGCGCGACAGCGGGATCCGCGCGGTCTTCGGGCACGGCTGGCCGCTCACCGACCTCACGGGCTGGATCGCGGGCAGCGACCGGCCGCACACGGCGGACGTCCGCCGGATCCGCCGCGACCTGCTGCCCGACGACGACGCCCTGGTCACCCTGCAGCTCGCGGGGCGCGGCCCGGAGCTGTCCACGCTCGCGGCGACCCGCGCCGATCTCGCCATGGCGCGCGACCTCGGGATCCGCGTCTCCATCCACATGGGCTGCGGACCCGAGTACGGCGCGATGGCGGCCATCGCGCAACTGGAGCGCGCGGGGCTGCTCGGCCCCGACCTGGCCTTCGTGCACTGCAGCGAGTCCTCCGACGACGAGTTCGCGATGATGGCCGGGAACGGATGCGCGCTCGTCCTCGCCCCGCAGCACGAGCAGGCCCTCCCCGGCATCGGCCACACCCCGCTCGACCGGGCGCGCGCCTTCGGGATCACGACCGGGCTGAGCACCGACACCGAGACCGCCGGGGCCGCCGACCTGTTCGTCCAGATGCGCGCGGGCCTGGCCGCGCACCGCAGCCAGCTCGCCGGCGGACGGTCCCGGTTCACCGACCGGCTCGCGCCGTTCGGCGTCGGCGAGGTCTTCGCGATGGCCACCCAGGGCGGCGCGGACGCGCTGGGGCTCGGCGACCGGGTCGGCAGCCTGACCCCGGGCAAGCGCGCCGACATCGTCCTCGTCCGCGCGACCGATCCCAACCTCTTCCCGGTCACCGACCCGGTGGCCGCCCTGGTGTGCTCCGCGCATCCCGGCAACGTCGACACCGTCCTGGTGGACGGCGTCGTCCGCAAGCGGGCCGGCGCCCTCACCGGTGACGCCATCGACCGCGCCCGGGAACTGGCGCTGGCCTCCCACCGCCGCCTTCTCGGCGCCTGAACCCCCTTCGCGCCACTCTCCGAAAGCACTCTCAGAAAGGCCACCATGTCACTCGACCCCGACATCGCCGGGTTCCTGTCCGCGCTCCGCTCCGCCGGAGTCCCGCCCGGCATGTCCGGGACCCCCGCCGAAATGCGCGAGCGCATGCGGGCCGGGATCGAAGCGAACTGGGATCCCGCCGCGTTCGCCCCGGTCAAGAGCGTCGAGGACGCCGTCGTCGGCGGGCTGCGCCTCATGATCGTCCAGCCGGACGCGGAGGAGCCGGGCCCGGTGCCCACCGTCCTCTACTTCCACCCCGGCAGCTTCGTCATGGGCAGCGCGCACCTCATGCAGGACGTGGCGCGGCGCCTCGCGCACGACCTCGGCGCCTGCGTCGTCTCCGTCGACTACCGGCTCGTCCCCGAGCACCCGTTCCCGGCCGCGGTCGAGGACGCGATGACCGCGCTGCGCTGGGCGGCCGAGTCCATCGCCGACCTCGGCGGCGATCCGGCGCGCGTCGGCCTCGCCGGGGAGAGCTCCGGCGCGAACCTCGCGACGGTCACGGCGCTGCGGGCCCGCGACGCGGGGATCCCCGTGGCGGGCCAGCTGCTCGCCTCCCCGGTGACCGACTTCACCGTCCGGTACCCCTCGGTCGCCGAGAACGCCGACGGCTACTTCCTGACCGGCGACGATCTGGCGACGATCAAGCGGTTCTACACCGGCGGCGACGACGCCCGCGCGGCGGACCCGCGCGTCTCGCCGGCCCTGGCACCGGACCTGACCGGCGTCGCCCCGGCCGTCGTCGGGGTGGCCGGGTTCGACCCTCTGCGCGATGACGGGATCGTCTACGCGGCGCGGCTCCTGGAGGCGGGCGTGCCCACCGCCCTGCGCGTCTACCCGGGGCTCATCCACCCGTTCTTCGGCATGCCCGGCCTGTCCCCGGCGGCGGGCGCGGCCGTGTCCGAGCTGACCGGTCTCCTCGGCGACCTGCTCGCCGCGCCGTCCTCACCCGGCACGGGTTCCGGCAAGGGGGAGGACGCGTGAGCGCGCCGATCCGCGAGATAGGGCACTGGATCGACGGCAAGGAGGTCCACGGGCCCGTTGCGGACACTGCGCCTGTTGGGGACACTGCGCCGGTGACCGATCCGGCGACGGGCCGTGTCACCGGACGGGTCGTGCTGGCGGGTGCCGCCGACGCGCGGGTCGCGATCGCCTCGGCGGCGGCGGCCTTCCCCGCCTGGCGGGACCTCTCGCTGACCAGGCGCACCCGGATCCTCTTCCGCTTCCGGGAGCTGCTGGAGCGGCGCAAGCCGGAGCTGGCCCGGCTGATCACCGCCGAGCACGGCAAGGTCCTGGCGGACGCCCTCGGCGAGATCAGCCGGGGCCAGGAGGTCGTCGAGTTCGCGTGCGGGATCCCGCACCTGCTCAAGGGCTCGATGACGGAGAACGCCTCGACCGGCGTGGACGTGTGCTCGATCCGTCAGCCGCTCGGCCCGGTCGCGGTCGTCTCGCCGTTCAACTTCCCCGCGATGGTCCCCCTCTGGTTCTTCCCGCTCGCCATCGCCGCGGGCAACACCGTGGTGCTCAAGCCGAGCGAGAAGGACCCGTCCGCCTCGATCTGGCTCGCCGAACTGTGGGCCGAGGCAGGTCTGCCCGACGGCGTGTTCGCCGTCCTGCAAGGCGGCAGGACGGCGGTCGACGAGCTGCTCACCCACCCCGACATCCGGGCGGTCTCGTTCGTCGGCTCCACCCCCGTCGCCCGGTACGTCTACGCCACCGCGAGCGCGCACGGAAAGCGCGTCCAGGCGCTCGGCGGCGCGAAGAACCACATGCTCGTGCTGCCCGACGCCGATCTCGACGCCACCGCCGACGCCGCCGTGAACGCCGGGTTCGGCTCGGCCGGGGAGCGCTGCATGGCCGTCAGCGTCGTGGTGGCCGTCGGGGACGTCGCCGACCGGCTCGTCCCGCGGATCGCCGAGCGGGCCGCCGCCATCAGGACCGGCGACGGCACCCGCTCCTGCGACATGGGCCCGCTGGTCACCGCGGAGCACCGCGACAGGGTCGCCGCCTACGTCGGCTCCGGCGAGCTGGACGGCGCGACGGTCGTCCTCGACGGGCGCAGGGTCCGCCCGGACGGGGCGGAAGGGGGCTTCTGGCTCGGCCCGACGCTGCTCGACCACGTCACGCCCGCCATGACGGTCTACACCGACGAGATCTTCGGGCCGGTGCTGTCGGTCGTGCGGGCCGGCTCCTTCGACGAGGCGATGGCGCTGATCAACGCGAGCCCCTACGGCAACGGCGCCTGCGTCTTCACCCGGGACGGCGGCGCCGCCCGGCGCTTCCAGAACGAGGTCGAGGCGGGAATGGTCGGCGTGAACGTGCCCGTCCCCGTGCCGATGGCGTACTACGGCTTCGGCGGATGGAAGGACTCGCTGTTCGGTGACACGCACGCCCACGGCACCGAGGGCGTGCACTTCTTCACCCGCGGCAAGGTCGTCACGAGCCGGTGGCCGGAGCCCGTCCGCGGTGGGCTCGACCTCGGTTTCCCTGAGAACACCTGACAGGGGGCCGGTCCGGAACTCCGGCGGCTCCGCGATGTGAAGCTCCATGCCGCACCTCTCCGGGCTCGGTTCGGTCCGGCGTCCCACGCACCGGCAGCGCGCCGGTGCGTGGGACGCCGCCGGATCAGGGGAGGACGACCTCGCCGCCCGCCTCGGGCGGCCCCTCCGGGACGGCCTTCCGCCCGGTCGCGCGGGGCGCCGTCTCCCTGAGCAGCACGGCGACCAGGGCCAGCAGGATCGGTGCCGCGCCGTACAGCAGCAGCGCGTCGCCGAGGTCGCCGGTCGCGTCGGCGACCGCGCCGCCGAGCTGCGGGCCGAGCGCCCCGCCGACCGTCTCGCCGACGGCGATCTGCAGCGCGAAGGCCGTGGCCATCAGCTCGCGCGGGACCGACTCGCCGGGCACCACATAGGTGATCAGCGTGAGGGACCCGCCCGCCATGAGGCCGGCCGCCAGCGACGCCAGCAGCAGCGGGAGCGAGTGCGCGAACAGGACGAAGCACACCGGCACGAGCCCGCTGCAGACCGCCGCCGCGAGCAGGGCCGGCCGGCGCCCGATCCGGTCCGACACCGCCGGGGCGAGGATGCTCCCGACCGCGATGACGAGGCCGTACACGGTGAGGACGAGCGTCGACGTCCCCCGTGAGAGCCCCTCGTCGTGGAGGAACGCCGGGGCGAACGTGCCGAAGCCGATGCTCGATCCGATGCAGACGGTCGATCCCGCGAGCGCCAGCGGGACGTTGCGGTCGGCGAGGACGCGGCGGAAGTCGCGCGCCCTGATCCGGTGGGCGTCCGCCGCGGCCGGGCCGTCCTCGCGCATGAAGACCGCCACGAGCACGGCCACCGCGATGCCCGGGACCGCGACGAGCGGGAAGGCGAGCCGCCAGCCCAGCGCCGTGGCGAGCCCGATCATGATGCCCGGTGCCAGCGCGCTGCCGATGAGCAGCGTCCCGGCGATGACGATGCCCATGTTCCGCCCGCGCCGCTCCGGCGACGACGCGCGGGCGACCGCGCCCTGGATCAGCGGCAGCGCGGGCCCCTCGCAGAACCCGATGACCGCGCGGAGCAGCAGCAGGGACCCGTAGTTCGGCGCCAGCCCGATCAGGCCGACCGCGCAGGAGAACAGGACCAGGCTCGCGACGATCATCCATTTGGCCCCGCCGCCGAGCCGGTCGGCGAGGACGGAGAAGATCAGGCTGGAGATCGCCCAGGCGACGGCGGTGACCGAGACGAGCGAGCCCAGCCGGCTGTTGTCGAGGTCGAGGTCCGCGCCGATCTGGGGGAACAGGAACGTGATCCCGAAGCGGTCGAGGAACACGATCCCGGCCGCGAAGAACATGATGGCGACGAGGGTGTTCTGCCGCGCCGCGCCGGGAACGCCCGGGGCGGGGCGGCGGGAGGGTTCGATGACGTGCATGGTGACTCCCCATGGGAAGGGTCGGACAGGGGTGTCACTCCCGGGGAGCACGAACCGCGTGAGGGCGGGCCGCGTGAGGGCGGGCCGCCCTAGCCGGCGGGTTCGTCGGCGAGTGCCGTCGCGGCGGCCACGCGCTGGGCCGCCGCGGGAAACAGGTCGAGCGCCCGGCCGCCGACGCCCGCCGCCTCCGCGGCGGACAGGGCACCGCATCGCAGCAGGCCGTGGCGGTTCAGCTCGGCGGACGACTCGGTGGTGCACGGGGCGCCCCAGTCGCTCCCGTAGACGATGTGGCCGGCTCCGACGGCCGCCATCGCGGGCAGCAGGGACTCCACGGCGGCGGTCGCCGCCGTGTCGACATAGAGGGCGGACACCTGCTCGTCGACGTCCCTCGCCGGCACGCCCTGGGGGACCCACGACTCGTTCCCCAGCAGCCGGAGCCGTCCGGTCAGGGCGGGGAACGCGCCCCCGCAATGGGCGATCACCCAGGTGATGCCCGGATGGCGGGCGAACGTCCGCTGGAAGATCATGTCGAAGACCGTCCGCGCGGTGTCGAACGCGACCTCGTACAGCGGGGCGGGATGGTCGAGGGTCGGCGGCAGCCGCGCGTCCGGATGGACGAACACCACGGCCTCCCACTCGTCGAGCAGCTTCCACAGCGGGGTGAGGGACGCGTCGCCCAGGTGGACCCCGTTGTAGTTCGTCGTCACCGCGAACCCGTCGGCGCCGAGGACGTCCCGCGCACGCCGGGCCTCGGCCACGGCGGCTCGGGGATCGTCCGTGGGCAGCGCGGCCAGCAGGCCGAACCGCGACGGGTGATCCGCCACGAGGGCCGCGCCGTAGTCGTTCGAGGCGCGCAGGCGCGGCAGATCGTTCGGGATGGTGCTCAGCAGCTGCATCGCGGTACCCGACGCGTCCATGTACGCCAGGGTCCGCTCCAAAGACCATTCAAAGGGCTCCGGAAAATAGATTCCCCTCCCCAGCATGGCCTGCCACGCGCGTACGCGTTCCTCCGCCGTGCTCGGTGGCGCGAAATGCGCATGTACATCGACATACGGGCCGCCGCTTCGGGTCTGCGTCTCGGCCATCTCGGGCCCCATCCCGTTCGTCCTCCATTCGTTCCGTGGCGTCGCGGGAACGCCTTTCTCGGCAATGAACAGGTCCAGTCCGTGAAGTGTTCTAGCCCGCGAACAGCTTCAGGCCCTCCTCGATCTCGGAGAGCGGGCTCTGCTCCAGGTAGGGCGCCAGCGCGGCGCGGGCCCCGGCCGGCGAGACGAGCGCCGCCGGCTCCACCTCGTCGACGTGCCAGCTGCCCGTGTCGTCGTAGATGAACTCGCCGACCAGGCGCCCGTCGCGGTACGGCCAGGCGGAGGCGAACCGGTGCGAGACCTGGTACGTGCCGTCCGGGTCGACGCCCTCGTCCGCGAGCACGGGGTCGGTGCCCCGCACGACCTGGGCGAAGATCGCCTCGATGAACACGCCGTAGTCCGAGACGGCGACCTCTTCCTCCAGCGCGCCGAAGACGTTCCCGCCGCTCCCGGTGATGCCGGCGTAGAAGGCGCGGACCTCGTCCATGCCGTCGCACACCAGCGTCCTGCCGCGTTCGGTGAGCCGGTAGACGGGATCATCGACGATCATCTCCGGGACCAGGATGTCCTCCCACAGCCCCGACACCTCCAGCAGCGCGTGCCGGCGGTAGTTCTTCAGCATGTGCCGATGCCTCGGGTTCTCGACGACGGCGAGCGCCGCGTCCACCCCGGCCGGGACGTCCCGTACGTTGAACACTTTCATGCTGCCTGCTCCTGTGTTTTCCATGGTTCGGCGAATATGCCGGGTGAAAGGGAAGGTAATTCCGGCGGGTTTCGTCGCAGCCTAGGACGCGGTGACCGGCGGGCGCCTCACCTGGTCCGTTGAATGGACGCCCCCGGAATTGGCGGCGAATTTCGGTGGGCGCGGTCAGCCCGCGACGGCCCCCGGGCCCGGTACGGCCTCGGCGTCGTAGGCGTAGATCCAGCCGTTGTCGACCAGCGGGTCGGTCCCGGCGAAGGAACGGTCCCGGGCCCGCTGCTCGGGCCCGTCGGGCAGGTGGTTGACGTCCGACCGCGCGTGGCTGGCCGACTGGAGCCGGGCCGTGCGGGGACGGCGCAGCGCCTCGTACCGCCGCAGCGCCTCGGCCGGGTCGCCGATCCCCTCCGCGAGGCAGCGGGCCAGGACCGCCGCGTCCTCGATCGACTGCGCGGCGCCCTGGGCGAAGAACGGGAACATGGGATGCGCGGCGTCCCCGAGGAGCGTGACCGTCCCCCGGCTCCAGCGCGGGAGCGGCTCGCGGTCCAGCAGCGCCCAGCGGCCCGGCGTCTCCGCCGCCCGGATGAGATCGACCAGCCGCGGATCCCACCCGTCGAACTCGTGGAGGAACTCCTCGACCGTCGCCCGCGCCGTCCACGACTCCACCGAGCCGTGGCCCGCCGGAGCGAAGGCCACGAGGTTCACGAACCCGCCCGCCGAGATCGGGTAGTGCACGAGGTGGTGGCCCGGACCGATCCACAGCGTCTGGGAGGGCCGCAGGGCGAACTCCGGTGCGCGCTCGCTCGGCACCAGCGCCCGGAAGGCGCACACGCCCGAGTCGGCGGCGGGCCGCGGCCCGGCGATCGCGGCGCGCACCACCGAATGGACGCCGTCCGCGCCGATCACGACGTCCGCCCCGGCCGGCGGGCCCTCGGCGAACCGCAGCAGCGGGCGCCCGCCGCGCGTGCCGAGCCCGACGCAGCGCCTGCCCAGCCGCAGCGTCCCCGCCGGGACGGCGCGCCGGATCGCCTCCAGCAGGTCGGCGCGGTGGACCGTGTAGGTGTGCTCGCCGTAGAGCCGCTCGCAGGCGGTCGCGAGATCCTCGGCCGACAGGACCGTCCCGTCCCGCCAGCGCCGGAACTCCCACCCGACGTCCAGCCGGACGGCGCGTCCGGCGAGATCCTCCATGACCCCGAGCCGGCGCAGCAGCCGGGCCGCGTTGGGGGCCACCACGAGCCCCGCGCCGACCTCCTTCAACACCGGCGCCTGCTCGTAGACGGTGCAGCGCAGACCCGCGCGGGCGAGGAACGCGGCGGCCGCGAGGCCGCCGATCCCGGCCCCGAGAATCGCGATCTCCGGCGTGTTCGACCCGACCATCTCTTCGGCTCCCGCAGTCGTTCCCGCTCCCCGGTGTGACCCGGCATGACAGCGTCATGCTGCCGGGGGCCTCGGTCGCGACGCGCGTGGTTGACCATCCTATGAACACTGTGGGTAGCATCACGAGGACGGGCCCTTCGCAGGCGGCCCGCACCACCACGGAGAGGAGGGCCACGGCATGCCCCGGACGAGCGAGCCCGGCAGGAGCGTCAGCTCCCGGCTCCTGGAGGTGCTGTTCGCCTTCCAACCGGGCCAGAGCGTCCTCAGCCTCGCCGACCTCGTGCGCACGACCGGCCTGCCGCACGCGACCGTCCGCCGGCTGGCCATGGAGCTGACCGAGGCCGGCGCGCTCAGCCGGCGGCACGACGGCCGCTTCACCATCGGCCTGCGGCTGTGGCGGCTCGGCACGCTGGCGCCGCTCACCGAGTCGCTGCGCACGAAGGCCCAGCCGTTCATGGAGGACCTCTACACGGCGCTCCACCAGCACGTGCAGCTGGCCGTCCTCGACGGCACCGAAGCGGTGATCATCGAGCGGCTGTCCGCGCCCCGGGCGCCCGGCCTGGTGTCCCAGGTCGGCGGCCGGCTTCCGCTGCACTGCTCGGGCGTCGGCAAGGTCATCCTGGCGCACGGCGGCACCGGCCTGATCGACGCCGTGCTGGCGGGCGGGCTGCGCCGCTACACGCCCGAGACCGTCGTCGACCCGGCCGCGCTCCGGGCGGAGCTGGCCGAGTGCCGCCGCACCGGCACCGCCGTCGTCCGGGGCGAGCTGACCCCCGGCGCCGACTCGATCGCCGCCCGCGTCGTGGACGGCGAGGGCCGCGTCGTGGCCGCCCTGTCCGTCGTGGTGCGCTCGGGGTCGGTGAACCACCAGGCGGCGCTGCCCACGCTGGTCGCGAGCGGCCTGGGCGTGTCCCGCGTGCTCGGCTGGCGCCCCGGGGTCAGGATCCGCGAGACGGCGGACGGTCTCTAGGGACACGGCCCGCGGGGCATCGGCCTGGCGGGCACGGCCTGGACGGACTGGTCCGGAGAGCGCGGCCTGTCGGGCACGGTCCGGGGGCCCTGCTCTGGAGGGCGCAGCCGTTGGGGGCGGCCCGTCGGCGGGATCGTCGTCCGACACTGTCCATTGAGCGAACCTCTATCCATTGAATGAACATCGGGCTTGAACGCCGGGCTTGAATGAGCACAGAGCTTGCATGGACTCTTGTTGACCGGGCGGCGGCGTGGTCGGAGAACGAGGAGCGGCCCTCCCCCCAGGCGGGTGGCGCTGGGGGAAGGGCCGGGAGGCGGCTTACCGGATCAGGTGCGCCGCTTCACGGACGCCGGTCGGCCTCCGTGCTCAGACTGATCAGATCTTCTCCCAGAGCGCCGGCACGGCGGCGGGGGTCCAGCCGGGCTGCGCCTGGTGACCCTGGATGCAGCGGTACGAGGAGCCGTTGTAGGTGACGACGTCCCCGATCTTGTAGACGGTGCCCTCGGCCCACGAGCCGCCGGTGGGCGGGTCGTCCGGCGGGTTGGAGTTGCCGGTGTAGAGCGTCAGGCCGTACACCGAGAGCGGCTCGTTGACCGGCTGGAAGAACGTGGTGCCGCCGCGCGAGCAGTCGCCGTCGCCACCGGACGTCGTGCCCTGCGCCTGGTTCCCGGAGATGTAGGAGCCGCCCGAGTCGCCGGGCTCGGCGCACACGCTCGTCTGGGTCACCTCGTAGACGGTGCCCTCCTGGTAGGTGACGCTCGTGTTGAGCTGCTGGATCGTCCCGCAGTGCCAGCCGGTGGTGGAGCCGGAGCGGCACACTTGCGTGCCGGTCTGCGCCACGGTCGAGCCGCTCACGGCCCGGTCCTGGACCGTGCCGTAGCCGTTGACCGCGGCGGTCGGGGTCCACTGGCTGTTGGTGGCGATCCAGCTGTAGTCGTTGCCGGGGAACGAGGACCCCTGGAACGTGCCCTGCTGGACCTGGTTGAAGCCGCTGGTGCTCTGGCCCGCCTGTCCGCAGTGCCCGGCGTCGACGAACCCGGACTGCCCGCTCCGCGTGACCGCGAAGCCGACCGAGCAGCGTCCGCCGCCGCCCATGTAGTAGGCGTCGCCGCCCCGGATGTTGTGGAACGTGCGAGGCCGGAGGCTCGACTGCTGGATGGTGACGTCGGCGGCCGTCAGCCCGGCCGACTTGACGAACTGGCGGGCCTTCGCGGGCGCGGAGGTCAGCAGCACGAGCTTGTTGCTGCGGACGTCCACGTACCAGACCGGGGAGTGGGCCGGTCCCCTCTTCCCGGCGGCACGGTCCAACTTGGCCTTCGTCGCGGTGAGACCGGCCAGGCTCTGGCCCACGATCTGCGGCTGGGCGCCCAGGCGGGTGATCTCCGCAGCCTTCGCGGCGTCGGTGGTGGCGACGTGCAACGTTCCGCCGGTCTTGCCGGTGACCCAGCTTCCGGCGAAGCTCTTGCCGAGCCTCAGCTGGAGCTTGCCGGCGGTGGCGCCGGTGTTGACCTGGTTGGCCAGCGACTCCTTCGCCTGGGCCGCGGTGAGGCCGAGGTCGCGCTGCATCGCCTTGAGGACGACCGCCGGGACGTTCGCGGCGGCCTCCGCCGAGTACGGCGCCGGGTGCGCGGCCGTGGACGGACTGGGCTGGGCGGCCGCGATGCCCTGGAATCCGGCCAGGCTCAGCGCACTGACGGAAAGAACGGCGACGCTCAAGCCGCGTCTGTGAGACATGGTCTCTCCTAGGGGTGGGGGTGCGGCAAACGTAGATCTCTTTTCAGAAGGTGAGAAGCCCTCTATCGTGCCGCGTTCTGGCGAGTTGTCGCCGGTGTCGGCAACTCGCCAGCGAGCGCCCGGCTCCGATGGCCGGTCAGGCGGGATGTCGCATTGCCGTATTTGGAACGCAACGAACCCTCGAAGATCATGAAAAGATGGCGCGGCCACCGATCCGCGAGAAAGAACCTACGGCCGGACGCGAAGCCGGAGCCGGGCCTGGCGAGGCCCGGCCACCGGGGGCTTGGCCGTCTCCCGCCACTCCTGGATAATCCGGTTCATGATCTCCGCGACCGCCACCGGTGATAATCCATTCGCGGCGCTCGGTGTCACCACGGTGCAGCAGGCCCTCTACACCACGTTGTTGTACAACCCCGGCAGCACGCTGAGCGAGCTGGTGACGCTGTCGGACGAGCCCTGGTTCCGGCTGGCCGGACTCCTCATCCAGCTGGAGGCGCTCGGAATGGTCGACGCCTCGGCCGTCCCCAAGTACTTCGCCTATCCGCCCGACGCCGTCGTCGAGACGCTCATCCGCAAGCGGGAGACGGAGTTCATCCGCGCGCGCCTGGAGGCCAAGCGCCTCAGCGGTGACCTGCTGGCCGCCGAGCAGCGCACGAACCCCGAGAAGGTGGTGGAGATCGTCGACGGGGTGGAGGCCGTGGTCCAGCGCCTCGAACAGGTCCAGCGCGGCGCGCTCAAGCAGGTCAAGGCCATCGACAAACCGCCCTACGCCGTCGACCCGACCCGTCCCAACGAGATCGAGCTGGAACGGCTCGCGAACGGCGTCGAGTATCGCGTCATCTACACCCCCGAGGCCCTCGCCATCGCCGAGCGACTCGAAATGACCCGGCACGACTCAGGTTTCGGTGAACGCGCCCGCGTCATGGAGAATCCGCCGGCCAAGCTCATCATCGTGGACGACGAAATGGCATTGATGCCGCTCCAGGGCGACGAGCCCGGTGTCACTGCGCTGATCCGCCCGTCCACGCTGCTCGACGTTCTCATCACCGTTTTCGATACCTGCTGGGAACAGGCCGCCCCGCTCCACGTCGGCGACGAGGCGGGCGCCGGCAATGTCTGGCCCCGGCTCTCCGACGCCGACGGGCATCTGCTCACACTGCTCGCCGCCGGGCTCAAGGACGAGGCGGTCGCCCGGCACACGGGAATGGGTGCGCGGACGGTCAGCCGGCATGTCGCCCGGCTGCTGCGCACACTCGACGCCCGCACCCGATTCCAGGCGGGCGTCCACGCCGCGCAGCGAGGATTACTTTGACCACCGGAATTCTCCTGGAACACGTCCCGGTGCCTTTCACCGAGCCGCCGTGGCGGGCGGGCCCGCACCCGCCCGCCACGGCGTCCGGCGCGTTCACCGCCGGTCCGGGGACCGTCGGTCAGCCGATGGCCGCGGCCGCCAGGTACCAGCTGGTGTGAGGGAGCCATTGCTCTCCCCAGCGCCAGTCGTCGTCCTTGCCGGTCTCGGCGTACCCGTGGTTCCACAGGATGCCGCTGCCGTCCTCGTTCTTGCCGGTGATGCCGTTGACGATGCCGCCCGGGGCCTGGAGGAACTGCCAGGAACCCAGCCAGAGGTACTGCGGGTTGTTGCGACCGGAGCCGTCCAGCATGCAGACGTCGTAGGGGTTGGCGCCCAGGATCCAGTTGAGCTGGTCCGCGGCGTACGAGCGCAGCTCCGCCGCGAACGCGCGCTCGCCGGAGAACTGCCGCGCGGCGAGCCGCGCCGCGGTGGCGAGCGAGGCGATGCGCGCGTTCTCGCCCTGCCACCACTGGTCCTTGGTCCGCGGCGTCACGTTGTGCGGGAAGAAGAACCGGGCGGCGCGGTTGCCGTCCTTGTCCTGGACGAGCTGGCGGGCGTACCCGAACGGGTTGCGGACCTCCCGGGTGATCGCGAGCTCGAACCGCAGCGACCGGCGCACGGCGTCGAGCGCGCGCTTCTGCGCCTCGCCCTCGGCGATGCCGGCGTAGGTGAGGAGGGCGACGACCGGGAGCCCGGCGTCGGACGGATGGAAGTACGGCCGGTCCTTGTCGTCGGCCCGCCAGAAGTCGCGGTAGCGGTCCCAGGACGCCAGCCGCGCCGCCAGGTTCGCCGCGCGTTCGTCCGCGACCTTCCGGTAGGAGCCGTCCCGCGTGGCGCGGTACAGTTCGATCGCCGCGAGCAGGGCGTTGTAGTCGTCCTGAATGTTCTCTTTTCCATCATTGGTGAGGCGGACGTTATTGGCCTGGAGATAGGTGAAGGCGTCCTTGGCGGCCGACAGGTACTCGGCGGAGTCGTAGTCGCCGGAGACGTCGTGGGTGCTCGCGATGGCCAGCGCGGCGATCGCGACGCCCCCGCCCTCGCGGTAGTTGACCTGGGCGGTGCCGAGGGTGCGCTTGACCGGGTCCTTCGGGGGGCCGGGCTGCATGACGGAGCTGTAGAAGGACTCCCCGGCGACGTGGACGCGCCGGAGATAGTCCGCGCCGTACAGCGCCTCGTCCTGCAGCCAGGTGCGCAGCTGGGTGAAGTTCTCGTTCTTGCGGGCCGTCAGTTCCCGGTGGGAGATGAACAGCGCCCAGGCCGTCAGCGGGATCTGAAGCGTATTGAAATAGGAGAGAGCCGACAATTGGGTGAAGTGTTTGCCGAAATCGCCGGTCGCGTCGTACCATCCGCCGTGCGCGTCGTAGGTCTTCCCGGTGTTCCCGAGCGGCAGCCGGTGGTCGAACTTGTCGAACTGGCCCGAACTCCGCCAGCCCTTGAAGTGGTGGACGACGTGCGAGAGCGTGTAGCGCTCGAGCACATCGGCCTCGATCTTGAACTGCGCGGACCGGGCCGACCCGACGGAGATGTAGTAGTCGCCCGGCCGCTTGACCTGCGAGAAGTCGGCCGTCCAGTAGACCCGGTCGTCCCAGTCGGCGACGGTGCCGCCGCGGTCGAGCCGCCCGCCGTGGACGGTCTGGCCGGTGCCGGCGTCGACGAGCCGGAACCGTCCGGGCGATCGCCGCGCCGTGATCACCGCGCGCTTGGGGTCGCCGGGGGCGTATCCCACGTTGTTGACGAAGACCCGTGTCGTCGCGTCGCCGCCCTCCGGCGCCGCGGCGGCCTCGGCCGGGGTCCCGGCCACCGACGCGGCCGTGTACCCGGCCCCTACGGTGGCCGCGCCGATCAGAAAGTGCCGGCGTCCGTGTCCTTCGGTCATGCTCCCACCATCCTCGCGTGTACGGGGCCCCCGGTCCCTCCCACCTGCGGATCCGATTTGGTTAAGAACATTGCAATATTCGGCGATCTTCAGGCCGAGGTCAAGGGGGGGACGGCGAAATGATCGCGGGCGCCGGACGGCCGGCACTGCTGCGCCGCATCAACGAGACCACCGTGCTGGCCCGGCTGCACGAGGGTGGACCGCTCCGGCTGGCCGATCTGAGCGACCGGACCGGCGTGTCCCGCCAGACGATCGCGCAGGTCGTGGCCTCCCTCGCCGCCGGCGGGCTGGTCGAGTACGTCGAGGCGGGCGAGGCCGCCGAGCCCGGCCCGCGCGCGCCCGGCCGGCCCGCCCGGCTCGTCCGGCTGCGCCCCGACGCCGCGCACGTCGTCGGCATCGACATCGGCCCGCACCGCACCCTCGTCGTCGTCGCGGACCTGGCCGGCGACATCGTGGCCGAGGAGCGCGGCGACAGCAGCGGCCTCACCACCCGCGACGAGATGATCGACCACGTGCACGCGCGGGTCGCCGAGGCGCTCGCCCGCGCGGGCGTGTCCCGCCAGACGGTGCGCGCCGTCGTCGCGGGCACGCCCGGCATCGTCGAGACCGAGCACGGCGTCGTCGTCAAGGCGCCCGACATGCCCGGCTGGACCTCGATCGACCTCGCCGACCGGCTCCGGCCCGCGTTCGACTGCCCGGTGGTCGTGGAGAACGACGTCAACCTCGCCGTCCTCGCCGAGCGCTGGCGCGGCCACGGCCGCGACGCCGAGATCGTGGTCGCCGTGCGGTGGGGCGGCCGCGTCGGCGCCGGCATCCTCGTCGGCGACCGGCTGCTGCGCGGCGCGCACGGCGCCGCCGGCGAGGTCGGCTTCCTGCCCGCCGGCCAGGGCCCCTCCATCGGCACGGCGAGCCTGGGCCCGTTCGAACGCCGGGTCGGCGCGACCGCGATCGCGGAACTGGCCGGCGACGACGCCACGCCGCACGATCCGGGGAGCGCGACCCTGGCCGCCGCCCGCGCCGGGGATCCGGCCGCGCTGGCGGTCCTCGACACGATCGCCGCGCGCTTCGTCGAGGGCCTCGCGCCGCTGATCCTCATCCTCGACCCCGGCCTCGTCATCATCGACGGCGGCGTCGTGCGCGCCGGGCCGCCGCTGCTGGAGGCCATCGAACGCCACCTCCAGGGCCGCACGCTCGTCCGCCCGGCCCTGGCCCTGTCGACGCTCGGCGACCGCGCGGTGGCCCTCGGCGCCGCCCGCCTCGCCCTGGACGACGTCGAGCACCGCCTCTTCACCGTCGAGTAAGCCGCCCACATCACCACCGATGACCTGCGCAATGACGCGGCCGCGTGGCCTGGCTGCGTGGCCCGGCCGCTGGCCCGGCCCGGCGGCCCGTCCGTTGGCATGACTGACGATCCGTCCGATGACCCGTTCGATGCAACCGCCTGCTTTTCACAAGGACGGGTGAACCGAACGGCGTCCGTCAGAACGGCGGGCCGGTGTGCTCCCGGCCGGGCCCTCGGACGGGGCGGCCCCTTGGACGGGCGGCTAAGGCCAAGCCCTCATGGCGGGGAGGTGGGCTTATGGCGACCGGTGGCCGGACATGTCAGGCGAGGACACGCTTCGGCACGCCGCGTCCTGGGAGGCGACATGGTGCTCGACCGGCTCACCGGCCACAAGGCCACGGCCTGCTGCTTCATCGAGGAGGACCGGGACGGGGACCGCGTGGCCGAGTACGGCGTGCTGTGCACCGCGGACTACGTCCAGCACGACCCCTCGATGCCGCTGGAGTCGGTGGGCCTGGACGAGGCCCGGGAGACCTACCGGGAACTGGTCGCGGCGTTCCGGCTGCGGCACTCGGTGGAGGGCATGCTGGCCGAGCGGGACCTGGTGAGCGCGCGGTTCCGGGTGCGCGGACGGCACGTCGGCGAGTACCAGGGGAACGCGCCGACCGGCCGCTCCTTCGAGACCACCGGCCAGGTCACCCTCCGTTTCCGGGAGGGGAAGATCGCGGAGGCATGGTTCCACTGGGATCTGCGCGGCGCGCTGGAACAGCTCGGCGGCACCCTCGGGTGACGGCGCGCCGGGCCCCTCGGCCGGTGGACGAGCCCGTGGTGGACGAGCGCGTGGTGGACGAGCGCGTGGTGGACGAGCCGGCGGTTCAGCGGGTGGCGACGCGCCGTACCAGCAGGTGAAGGGAGTCCCGGAAGCGCCGCTGGATCTCGGTGTCCTCGGAGCGGCGGCGGACGCCGTCGGCGCCGAGGACGCCGCCCTTGGTGAAGCCGCGGATCGCCCAGATCAGATGCCAGGTGAACAGCTCCGGGTCCACGTCCTCGTCCAGGGCTTGGCCGATCAACTGGATCAGGCTGCCGGCCGGCCGCGCGCCGTACCGGAGCTCCATATCGGGGAAGTCGGATGCGTCGGACATCCAGCGATGCATCCAGATCGACGGTAGTTCCGGGTGCTCCAGGGAGTAGTCCAGGTAGCGGTCGATCAGGCGGATCACGCCCTCGGCGTCCGGGGTGAAGGCGGCCAGGGCCGGGGAGAGGTACTCCATCCGCTCACGGGTCAGCCGTTCCATCACCGCCAGGAACACGTTCGCCTTGCCCCCGTAGACGTCGGTGACCACCGCGGCGTCGATCCCGCAGGCGTCCGCGATGAACTGTGTCGTGACCGCGTCGTACCCGAGTTCGGAGAAGAGCCGTGCGGCGATGGCCAGCACGCCGTCGGGGATCTGGCCATCGGCTCCTTCCGGCGTCTCATGGGCCGCCACTCACCTCACCACCGTTCCTGACGAAAGCCCTGGTCATCAGGTTAATCGTCGCGTCCGCCCGGCGCTCGCGCCCCCGTGGCCCTTGCCGGAGTGGACATGCGTTCACTAGAGTGGACGTATGTCCACTTCAACGGCGAACGCCGTCCCCGGCGAGCCCCACCGGCACCGCGAGATAGCCGAGTCGTTCGGCGCGGACGCCGAACGCTACGACCGCACGCGCCCCGACTACCCCGGCGAGCTGATGGAGCGGATCGCCGCCGCCGGTCCGCGCGTCCTGGACGTCGGCTGCGGGACGGGCATCGTGGCCCGGCGGCTCCGGGCGGCGGGCTGCGCCGTCCTCGGCGTCGACCCCGACGCGCGGATGGCCGCGTGGGCGGAACGGAGCGGGATCGAGACGGAGGTGGCGACGTTCGAGGAATGGGAGAGCGCCGGCCGCACCTTCGACGCCGTCGTGGCCGGGCAGACCTGGCACTGGGTCGACCCGGTGGCGGGGGCCGCCAAGGCGGCGCGGGTGCTGCGGCCGGGCGGGCGGCTGGCCCTGTTCTGGAACGTCATGCAGGCACCGCCCGAGATGACGGAGGGCATGACCGAGGTCTACCGGCGGATCCTGCCCGACTCGCCGGCCGCGAGGACCATCGCGACGCCCGCCCTCGACGTCTACGGGGGGATGTTCGCCACGGCCGCCGACGCGATCCGCGGCACGGGCGCGTTCGGCGAGCCCGAGCACTGGCGGTTCGAGTGGGAACGGCTTTACACCCGCGATGAGTGGCTGGAGCAGGTGCCCACCTTCGGCGGCAACGCCGGCCTTCCGCCGGACGTCCTGCGGCGGTTGCTCGACGGCATCGGCGCCGCCGTCGACGCGGTGGGCGGCGCCTTCACGATGGCGTACACGACCGTGGCCGTCACCGCCGAGCGCGTTTGACGAGGCGCAGGTGAGCGGCTGCTCCGGGCGCGCCGGGTCCACTGGCCAGGGGGATAGGCTGAAGGGTCCGTGTATGCACGCCCACTCGCAGGGAAGGGGGCGCCGGTGCCGACGGGGACGGCGATCCGCGACGTGCGCGAGCAGCTGTTCGGCGCCGCGGAGCGCGTCCTGCTCCGGGACGGGCCGAGCGCGCTGACCACCCGCGCGGTCACCGCGGAGGCGGGCTGCGCCAACGGCGTCCTGCACCGGCACTTCACCGACTTCGACGGCTTCCTCACCGAGCTCGTCCTGGACCGCATCGCCAAGATCGAGGCGCAGTCCGCCGCGCTGCGCGGCGCCGCGGGCACCGGCTCGCTCATCGGCAACCTCTCCGACGCGGTGACCACCGTGTTCACGTCGGTCGCCGTGGCGATCGTCGCGCTCGTCACCTTCCGGGACGAGCTGCGCGCCCGGCTGCGCGCGGCCAGACCGTCCGGAGGCGTCCCGCTCGCGACGGAGGCCGTCGCCATGATCGCCTCCTACCTCGCCGCGGAGCGTGAGCTGGGCCGTATCGCGGCGGACGCCGACATCGGCACTCTCGCGCCCACGCTGGTCGGAGCCGGGCACCTGCTGTTCGCCGACCGGAAGAGCACCCCGCCCGACCCGGAGGCCGTGCGCAAGATGGTCACCACGGTCATGGCCGCCGCCGTGCCGTCCCCGCCGCGACCTCCCGCGCCGCAGTCCCCACCGTCACAGCTCTCCGCGTCATAGCCGCTGGTCCGGTCCTCGCGAACGCCGGCCGGCGGGCCCCTGACCACGTCGTCGGCCAGGGGCCCCGGGTGCCGGGTGGGGGCGGGCAGGTGTCAGGCAGGGCAGGTGTCAGGCAGGGCAGTTATCAGACAGGGCAGTTTTCGAGCAGGTTGGCCCCGGTGCCGCCGTCGCAGAGCAGCGCGCCGTTCGGCCGGGTGGGGTTGAGACCGTCGAGCCAGTCGTCGCCGTCCCCGCCGTACAGCTTGCCGCTGGCGCCCGACATGAGGACGTCGTTGCCCTCGTCTCCCCAGAGCCAGACCTCGTACCCCTTCCGCCCGTCGAGCCAGTCGTTGCCGGGGCCGCCCAGGGCGCTGGTCCGGCTGCCGCGGATGTCGAGGGTGTCGTTCCCCGGCCCCCCGTAGACCCGCCCGTCCGTGGCCAGGTCGCGGATGACGTCGTCGCCCTGCTCGCCGTACACGTAGTGGACGGCGGTACGGCCGGCGGAGCCGTGGTCGAGGACGCGGTCGTCGCCACCACCGAGGTAGATCTGCTGGACGGGACTCGCGTTCGCGCAGGTGACGGTGTGCGCGTCGGCGTTGACGCAGCCCGCCCCCGCGACTAAGGGGCCGGCGGAGTCGACCACCTTGGCTCCGCTCGCCTCGACCGAGATCGTGACGTCGTTGGCCACGCCCGCCGCGTCCTTGAACCAGAGGACCTTCTCTCCACGGGTCTCCACGAGATAGACGCTGGAGCCGGCCGCCGCGCGTGCGGGCGCGGCGGCGGCGAAGCCCTGCGCCATCGCGAGGAGAACGGCCGCGAGGGCGGTGATCATGAGCCCGGTGGTGGCGAGCCGGGTTGTCGTGAGTCCGGGCGCGCGGCGGCCGGGAGATGCGAACTGGATCATGGTGTGCTGTTCCCTCCTGCGGGCGGCCCACCCTCCAGTGGGCCTCACGGGAAGCCCACCACCCCGGCCCCGCACCGTAAATCGATAATCTTTTCCGGTTCTGGACAGGGCGCCGTGTGCTGGAGAGGCAAGCGTGGACGCCCGATTCAGCCCGGTCGCCCACCGGTCAAAGGGCCTGTCTCTAACGCGCCCGGCGTTCCTAGAGGCCGACCGCGTCGGCCAGGAGGTCCACCTGCTCCGGATCGGGATCGTTCCCCATGAAGATCAGTTCGTCGCACCCGATCCGGCCGAACTCGGCGACCGCCGAGGTGATCTGGGCGGGCGTGGTGTGGGCGATGGAGATCCCGTACCGCGCGTACTCGTCCCCCGCGAAGGCGTAGTACGAGCCAATCGCGCTGGAGACGGCGGCTCGGGCGTCCGGGCCGAGCGCGTACATGACCGACGCGACCACGTGCGGTGCCCCGGCTCGGCCCGCCCCGTCCCATGCCTCGCGGACGCGCGGCGCGAAGTCCCGCACGCTCTGGACGGTCGCGTCCCCGGCGATCCACCCCGTCCCCTGCGAGGTGATCCGGCGCAATGCCGACGCGGAGGTGCCGCCGAACAACAGTGGTGGGCCGCCGGGTGTCGCGGGGCGCGGCCCTACGGGGTCATCCGATGTGAAGGCGACCGTCAGGCGATTCAGGAACCGGTCGAATTGCTTTCCCCGTGTGCTGTAGTCCACCTCGCTGAGGACGAAGTCGTCGTCTCGGACGCCCGGAGCAAGCCCCAGGTTGAGGCGACCCGGCCCCGCGAGCTGGTCCAGGCTCGTGACGGCTTTCGCGAACAGCGCGGGATTGGCGCGCAAAGGCGCGATGAGCACGCTGGTCAGGAGCCTGATGCGGGAGGTGGCACCGGCTGCGGCGGCCAGCGTGATCAGCGGTTCCGGTGTCGTCCATGCGAGGCGGTCGCTCACGCTGAGGGTGGAGAAACCGCGCGCCTCGGCGCGGCGCGCCCATTCCACCAGAATGCGGCCGTCCTTCCAGGGGCCGTGCCCCGGCAATCCGATACCGATGTCCATGCTGTTCCTTTCGAGAATGGCGGCGCGTTCCATGAATGGTGGTGCCTGCTATGCGAGTCAGAGGCCGGCGTGTGCTCAATGCGGCGGCGGGATCAGTGGGCCGATGTTGCCGGGCGTGCGGGCCAGGCCGTCCTCCAGCAGCCGCCGCAGCTCGCCGGGGGACTGGACGGCCGACACCGGCGGCCCGCCCTCGATCACGAGGGAGGGGACGCCGGTGATGCCGTGCGCGGCGGCGCGGCGCCGGTCGGCGCGGACGTCCTCGGCGTGCCCGTCGCCGGACAGGAGCGTTTCCACCTCGGACTCGTCCAGCCCGGCTTCGCCGCCCAGACGCAAGAGGACCCGAGGGTCGGCGACGTTCAGCCCCTCGGTGTGGTAGCCGCGCAGCAGCCGTTCCATCATCTGGTCGCCCCGGCCGCGGGCGGAGGCCAGCCGGCACAGCCGGTGCGCGTCGAAGGTCCCGACCGGACGGGCCAGGTGAAGGTTGAGCTCCAGTCCTTCCGCCGCGCCCAGGGCCCGGATCCGGGCGACGCGAGCCGGTGCCCGGTCGCCCCACCACTCGGCCATGGCCTCGGCGGCGGTCGGGCCGGGGACCCGGCCGCCGTCCGGGGCCAGCTCGAAGGCGCGCCAGATGATCTGCACGCCGTCCCGGTCGCCGACCTGGGCCAGCGCCGCGCTCATCCGCCTCTTGCCGATGTAGCACCAGGGGCACAGCACATCGGCGTAGACCTCGACCTTCATGGGCGTCCCCAGGCGGCGCGGGAACGCCGCCCGGTCGCGCTTCGCCCGCGGAACGCGGCGATCCGGTCCTCGATGTGCGTGGTCATGCGCAGGCTCCTCCTCAGGTGCGGGGATGGGCTCGGTGGCTCATCCTGCAACCTCGACCGCGCTTGAGATCAAGGAGCCGTTCGGTGGCCGGCGCCGGACATGCCGATGCCGTGGGGACCGGTCAGGCCGGTCTCCACGGCAGGCGGCGCCAGGACGAGGAGGTCAGGGGGGCTCAGACGGGCAGGTCTTGCGACAGGCCGTGTACCGCCAGGTTCTCCAGGGGAGTGTCGACGTCGGCGAGCAGCCGCGCGTCGATGGGACGCGCGTTCGCGACGACGGCACGGAGATGGTCGGCGGCGCCCCAGTTGTCGATGGTCATGGCCGCCACCGGTGTGCCGCCGTCGAGCCAGAAGGCGGTGAAGCCGGGCGCATCGGGCGCGCCGCGGGTGACGACCCGGTCCCAGGCGGCCGGATGCCCGACGTATTCGAGCGTGGAGCCGTACTGGGTGGAGAAGCAGTAGGGGACCGCGTCGACGGTCGCGGGCTCGCCGAGCAGGGCGGCCGCCGCGGCGGTCCCCTGGACCACGGCGTTGTCCCAGTGTTCGATCCGCACGGCGTCCGGGAGGCGCGGATGCCGGTGGCGGGCGACGTCGCCCGCGGTCACCGCCGCCGGGTGCGAGGTGCGCAGGTGCTCGTCGGCGAGGATCCCGCCGTCCACGCGCAGGCCCGCGGCCTCGGCCAGACCGGTGTTGGGGACGGCTCCGGCGCCGACGATGACGAGGTCGGCGGGGATCCGGCGCCCGCCGGTGGTCCAGACGGCCTCGACGGTGCCCGTCCCGAGAATGGACTCGACGCCCTCCCCGGTGAGCAGCTCCACGCCCTGGTCGCGGTGCCGCTGGGCGAAGAGCCCGCCGATCCGCTCGCCCAGCACGCCGTACAGCGGCGTGGGCAGCGGGTCGATGAGGGTGGTGTGCCTGCCGAGGGTGCGGCTCGCCGCCGCGATCTCCGAGCCGATCCATCCGGCCCCGACGATGACGACGCGCTCGGCCGCGCGCAGGGCCGCGCCGAGCCGGTCGCTGTCGTCACGGCTGCGCAGGTAGTGGACGCCGTCGAGATCGGCGCCCGGCAGCGTGAGCCGGCGGGCACGCGAGCCGGTGGCGATCAGCACCTGGGAGAACGCGAGCTCCTCGCCGCCCGCGATCCGCACCCGCCGGGCGTCGAGGTCGAGGTCGGTGGCGGGCGCGCCGAGCGCGAGGGCGACGTCCTGGTCGGCGTAGAACTGCGGCTCCAGGACGTCGAGCTCGGCGGCCTTCTCGGTGCCGAGAAGGTAGCCCTTGGACAGGCCGGGCCGCTGGTAGGGCAGGTGGGCCTCGTCGCCGACGAGGGTGATCGGCCCGTCGTAGCCGTGGCCGAGGCGCAGGGCCTGCGCTGCCTTCGCTCCGGCGAGGCTCGCTCCGATGATGACGATGCCGGGATCGGCGGGCATGGTGAAGCTCCTTCTATGAAACGGGGAGACGGCTTCCGGGAGGAGAAGGTCAGATGATCTCGAGGTTGGCCATCATCCCCATGTCCTCGTGCTCGGCGTTGTGGCAGTGGAAGAGGTAACGGCCCCGGTAGCCGTCGAAACGGGTGATGATCTCCGCCGACTCGCCCGGCCGCAGCGAGACCGTGTCCTTCAGGCCGGCGTCGTGGGGCCGGGGCGCACGGCCGCTGCGCGAGAGCACCCGGAAGCCGACCAGGTGCAGGTGGACGGGATGGTGGACGTCGGCGACCAGCCGCCACACCTCGACGTCGCCGAGCCGGACGGTGACGTCGGTGCGGGCGGGGTCGAACGGCCGCCCGCCGATCAGCCACCCGTGGCCGCCGTGCATGCGCCCGGCCCGGAAGGAGAACTCGCGCACCCGGACCGCGTCCGCCCGGCGCCAGGCCGGAAGGTCGCGCGAGAGGACGGCCGGGACACGGCCGCGGTCGGCGGCCTTGCGCGCGACCCGGAACGCCATGACGTCGCGGGTGCGCCCGGTGCCCAGCCGGTTGAGGAGCCTGACGCGGCCGCCGACCGGGACGCCGGAGAAGTCGACGACCACGTCGTAGCGCTCCGCCGGGGCGATCGGCAGCCGGGTGTGGGTGACCGGCGCCGCGAGCAGCCCCTGGTCGGCGCCGATCTGGACGAGGTCGAGCCGCCGTCCGTCGTCGGTGACGGCCTCCAGGTCGTAGTGGCGCGCGTTCGAGGCGTTCAGGATCCGCAGCCGGTACCGGACCGCGTCGACCTCGTGCACCGGCCACGGAGCGCCGTTGACGAGGATCACGTCGCCGAGGACTCCGCCGAGGTAGGGCTCGCGGACGCCCGGACGCTTGCGCAGGCCGGGGTCGAGAGAGGGGTAGACGAGGGCGCCGTCGGCCGCGAACGCGCGGTCCGCGATCATGAGGGGCAGCTCGTGCCGTCCCGAGGGCAGGCCGAGCGCGTCCTCCGCGTCGTCGCGGACGATGTGCAGCCCGGCCAGGCCCCGCCAGATCGCGGGAGCCGTGAAGTCCATCCGGTGGTCGTGGTACCAGAGCAGGGCCGGCCGCTGCTCCAGCGGGAACGTGTAGTCCCGCGTCAGCCTCGTCCGCACCGCCCGCGGATCGCTCATGCCCTGCATGCCCCGCTCGCTCCGCGCGCCGTGCCCGTGGCCGGTGGGCCCGGCGGGTGCGGCGGCGGGTGCGGCGGTGCCCTCGTCCGGCCATCCCTGGGGGAGGACGAGGTCGGTCGGGTACCCGTCGGAGTCCGGCGTGCTCCGTCCGCCGTGCAGATGCACGACGGTCGGTACCGGCAGCTCGTTGCGATGCCGCACGGTGATCGGCCGGCCGCGGCGCGACTCGATCGTCGGCCCGGGGAAGGTGCCCCCGTACGTCCATAGGGGCGTCCTGACACCGGGCAGGATCTCCGCGGTCGCCTCGCGCTGGACGACCTCATACCGGTCGATGCCACCCGAGGTGCCGACCGGCGCCAGGACGGAGGGAATCGGCAGCGGCACCTGGTAGGCGGGCGGCAGCGGCACGGCGCTGCGCAGTTCGGCGCCCGTCGCCGCGGGCCGCCGGGACAGCGCGGCCGCCGTCGTCAGCCCGGTCACGGCCACCACGCCGAGCGCTCCCCCGATACCCAGTACCTGCCGCCGGCCGAACCCCCCGCTCGCACGGTCGTCCGCACCGGGGTCCACATCGGGGTCGGCGGGGCCGCCCAAGCCGTCGGTCATGCCGTCGCCCGCGCGACCGGCCACGTCATCGTCCATGCCCTTGCCCACTCGGTCGCCTTCTTCGGAATCGTGAGCGGTGCGGTCGTCCCGCTCACTCATCGCCCGTCTCCCGCCGCTCCGGTGCCGCCGTGGCCTTCGACCGCGTGCGTGGGGGACGCGGCCGGAGCCGGAGCGGCCGGCGCCACACGGCGATGAACAGCACGACGAGGCCGGCGATGGTCATCACGCCCAGCGGGAGGTGCAGCCACAACGCCCCGTCCTGGCCCGCCAGGTACTGGACCGTCTCGGCCACGACCAGGGCCAGCGTCGCGTGGAAAGGCCAGCTCACGCGGCCCCGGACCCAGATCACGATCGCCGCGACCAGCTGGACGTAGCCGATGGAGGTGACGATGTTCGCGCCGGCCGCGTGCCAGCGCAGGCCGTCGTAGTCGCCGCTCAGGTAGACCCCGGCGAACACCGGCTGGCCGAAGATGACGAATACGTGGGCGCCGACGATGGCCCGCAGGACCCACTCGCCGGTCCTTCTCCGATTCCCGGCACCCTCCCGGTCCGGCAGGGCCGAGCGTTGCCCGTCGGTCGCGGTGGCCATGTCCCGTCCTCCTCACGCTGGTCTCGATGCGCGATCGTCAGGACGTTGTGTCCACGACGTTCAGGGCCACGACGTTATGCCTAGCGAGTTATCTTGTCTAAGATCTATATTGCTATGACGCTATGTCCGTACACGCATGACCGCGCCGCGTCCGCTCACGGCCGCACGGGCGGGCACATGGGCGGGAGCATGGGCGGGGACACGATCGGGACGAGGAGCGGCCCATGGACCTGAACGCGCTCGGCCAGTTCCTCGTGGTCGCGCGGCTGGAGCACCTGAGCCGCGCCGCCGACGAGCTGCGCGTCGCCCAGCCCTCACTGAGCCGCACCATCGCCCGGCTGGAGGCCGAGCTCGGCGCCCCGCTGTTCGACCGGGCCGGTCGGCTCCGGCTGAACGACGCCGGGCGGATCTTCCGCGATCACGTCGAACGGTCGCTCGGCGAGCTCGAGGCGGGACGGCGCGCGGTCGCCGAGGCCACCAGCGAGGGGATCGGCGCCGTGCGGCTGGCGTCGGAGACCTTCCTCACCCTCATCGGGCCGCTCATGGCGTTCAAGCGGGCCCATCCCCACGCCGAGGTCGTCCTGCACCAGATGGCCGCCGAGGAGATGGCGCGCGCACTGCGCGCCCAGGAGATCGACCTCTGCGTCACCTCCCAGGCGCTTCCCACCGAGGGCCTGGAGGCGGTCGAGCTGCTGGACGAGCCGGTGTGGCTGGCGACGCCGCTCGACCATCCGCTGGCGGGCCGCACGTCGGTGAGCATTGAGGAACTCGCCGGCCAGCCGTTCGTCACCACCCGTCCGGGACACTGGCAGCGCGGTCTCCTCGACCGCCTCTTCGCCGGACGGAACGTCGCGCCGAGGATCGTCTGCGAGGGCGACGAGCCCAGCGCCATCGCCGACCTGATCAGCGCCGGGCTCGGGCTGGGGCTCATCCCGGGCTTCGCCCGGCGCGCCGCCAACCCCGCCTCCGTCAACTGGATCGCCGTCGAGAGCCCCGACTGCCGCCGCACGCTCACCCTGCTCTGGGGCGCCGGCAGCCACGTCTCCACCGTCGCCCGCCTGATGCGCACCACGATCACCGAGTGGGACTGGGAAGCCGTCGAACCAGGAGCGGACGGCGCGCCGCCCACGAGATGACCGAGGCGCGGCCACGCCGGGGATTTGGATTCGCGGTGGTCATGCGGCCCGCCGCAGAGCGGACCGCATGACCACCGACAGCCGACGCACCAAGAGGCTTACAGCGCGTCAGCGGCCCCGCGGAGCGTCAGCGGGATCGCGACGCGGTCAATGGGCCTCCAGCGTGCGGGTCTGGCGGATCTCCTGCCAGCTCTTGGGAGTGGACGTCGACGTGACCTGCTGCGGCGGTGCGGCGGGCCGGCCCGGGGTGTAGAGCCAGGTCCGGAAGAGGTTCCCCAGGTCCTTCCCGGAGATCTTCTCGGCCAGCGCCTCGAACTGGGCGGTGGTGGCGTTGCCGTAGCGGTGCCGGGTCGCCCAGGCGCGGATGACGGCGAAGAACTTCGCGTCGCCGACCGTCGCGCGCAGAGCCTGGAGCGTCAGGGCGCCGCGGTCGTAGACGGCGTTGTGGAACTGGTTGTCGCCGGGTCCGGGGTCGCCGGGCTTGACCTGCCAGAACGGGTCGCCGGCGGGGTAGGAGTCATAGGTCTTGCGCGCGACCTCGGCGGCGGTGCCCTGACCGGTCTTCTCCGACCACAGCCACTCGGCGTAGCTGGCGAAGCCCTCGTTCAGCCAGATGTCGCGCCACGTGGTGAGCGAGACGCTGTCGCCGAACCACTGATGGGCGTTCTCGTGGACGATGAGGTAGGGCCGGACGCCGCGGGCGAAGGCGGCGGGACTGTAGAAGACCCTGGTCTGCTCCTCCAGCGAGAAGCGCGACTTGACGTTCGGGACGTAGCCGCCGATCGAGGTGAAGGGGTAGGGCCCGAAGATCGTGCTCTCCCAGGCGACGACCTCGGGCGTGGTCTCGATGCTGGCCTTGGCGGACTTGAGCAGGGCCGGGTCGACGTCGGGACTGTAGGCGGTGATCACCGGCAGGCCGCCCTTGGCGCGGCTCCGGTGGACCTCGAACTTACCGACGGCCAGGGTGGCGAGATAAGTCGCCTGCGGCTTGGCCTCGTGCCATCGGTGGGTGGTCCAGCCGTTCGCCGTGCGGGTGCCGCGCGGCTCGCCGTTGCTGATCGTCTGGAGGCCGGCCGGGACGGTGATCGCGATGTCGTAGGCGGCCTTGTCGAGCGGATGGTCGTTGCTGGGGAACCACCACCAGGCGCTCTCCGGCTCCTGGGCCGCGACCGCGCCGTCGGGCGTCCTCGTCCAGCCGACGTAGTCGTTGTACTTCTTCGTCGACGGCACGCCGGAGTAGGTCACCGTGACGTCGAGTCTCGTCCCCTTGCGCACGGTCCGGGCGGGAGTGATCACTAACTCGTGCTTGCCGGACGTGGTGAACGCGGCCTTGCGGCCGTTGACCGTGACCGTCCGCGTGTCGAGCAGGAAGTCGAGGTTGAAGCGGGTGAGGTTCTGGGTGGCCCGCGCCGTGATCTTCGCGGTGCCCTGGAGCGTGTCGGTGGCGGGCTGGTATTTCAGGCCGAGGTCGTAGTGGGAGACGTCATAACCCCCGTTTCCGTAGTCCGGATAGTAGGGGTCGCCGATGCCCGGCGCGCCCGGCCCGGCGTCGGCGACGGCCGCGGTGGCGGTCAGCAGGACGCCGGCCGCACCGGCCGCGACGGCGAGAAGCCGTGATCTCCACATCTGTGGTCCTCCTTGCGAGTTGTCCACTAAACCTATGGAAATAGTAGGAAATACTGGGTGCCCAAGGCAAGATCACCGAAGCTGCAAGCCGTACGGTACCCGCGCCCCACGATCCGGTCCAGATCACCGTCGGGCCCCGCCGCCGGCGAACCGAGGGGGCGCCGGAAGACCGGGGGTGCCGGCGAGGTTATTGCGAACATGAGGATCGGCGAAGCTTCCAGGGCCAGCGGCGCGAGCGCGCGATCGCTGCGGTACTACGAGGACGAGGGGCTGATCGTCCCCGGCCGTCACGACAACGGGTTTCGCGACTACTGTCAGTCCACGATCGACCAGGTGCTCGTCATCCGCTCGCTGCTGGAGTCCGGGCTCCCCGTACGGCTGATCAGGGAGCTTCTCCCCGGCCACACCGCCGGGGCCTTCGCCGGCGCGGAGGCGGTGTGCACGGAGTTCCTGGACGAGGTGGAGAGCCACCGCGACCGGCTGGCCGCGCGTATCGCCGTTCTCCGCGGGCAGCAGGCGGCACTCGACGCCTACCTGCGGGAGGCCCGCCGGACTGATCGATGACCGGCGCTTGACCTTGACATAAGTGTGAGACTCCTACCGTCCGGTCCATGGAGATCAATGAGCAGGGGCACGACGCCGAGCAGGGGATGCGGGCACTGGTCCAGCGGTCACAGCGGGGGCCGAAGGATCTGACCCTCACGACCGACCGGCCTCGTCCCACCCCGGGGCCCGGCGAGTACCTGATCCGCGTGGGCGCCGCCGGGGTCAACTTCGCCGACGTCATGCAGACCCGGGGGACTTACAAGGGAGGCCCGCAGGCGCCCTACGCCGCCGGTTTCGAGGCCGCCGGCGAGATCGTGGGCATCGGCCCGGACGTCGATGGCCCGCTTGAGCTCGGTACCCATGTCGTCGGAGTCGGCCCCGGGGCCTTCGCGCAGTTCATGACGATGCCGGCCGCGGGTGTGCTCCCCGTGCCGTCCGGCTGGAGCGACGCCGAGGCCCTCGGCCTGGTCCTGAACTGGGCGACCGCGTTGGCGGCCCTGAAGCCGCTGGGTGAGATCAAGGCGGGGGAGGCGGTGCTCGTCCACGCCGCGGCCGGAGGCGTGGGGCAGGCCGCGGTCCGCCTGGCCCGCCACTACGGCGCGCGCGTGATCGCCCTGGCGTCACCGGCCAAGCACGACACCGTCAAGGCCCTCGGCGCCGACGAGGTCCTGGACGGCGCGCTCCCCGATCTGGCGGCCGAGATCACCCGCCTGACCGGCGGCGTCGACCTGGTCCTGGAGTCGGTGGGACGGGCCACGTTCGAGACCAGCCTGTCGGTCACCAAGCCCGTCACCGGACGCGTCGTGGTGTTGGGCGCCGCGTCCGGCGACGCCACCCTGACCACCCACGATCTGATCTTCACCTACCCGGTCCAGGTCAAGGGCCTGCACATCGCCGGGTTCGCGGCGGCGGCACCGTCCCTCTACCAGTCGTTGATCGTGGAGATCGAGGCGCTCATCGCCCAAGGCGTGTATCCGCCCGGTACCCCCCAGGTTCACCCCCTGGCCGAGGGGCCGGCGGTGTTGCAGCGGCTCGAAGCCCGCCAGACCCGCGGCAAGCACGCCCTCGACCCCTGGAGCTAGGCACCCGCCCGCAGCCCACCGCAGTGCCCGCGGCCGGGTGCTCCCCCCATGCCCCTGGCCGAGTCAGGGACGCGGCCCGGCGCCCCCGCTCCGGGCCGGGCCGCGTCCGGGATGCCGGTCAGTTCGCGGTGCCGGTCACTTCACGAACTCGGCGAACATTCCGGGCTCGTAGGAGCCGCCCTGGTTGCGGACGATCACGTTGAGCCGGTTGGCCGCGTTGATCAGGGCCACGAGATAGACGAGGGCGGCCAGCTGGTCGTCGTCGAAGTGCTCGCGGACCTTGGCCCAGGTCTCGTCGGACACGCCCTGGTGGGCGTCGGCGAGGCGGGCGCCCTCCTCGGCCAGCGCCAGCGCGGCCCGCTCGGCGTCGGTGAACACCGTCGCCTCACGCCAGACGGCCACCAGGTGCAGCCGCAGCGCGGTCTCACCGGCACCCGCCGCCTCCTTGGTGTGGAGGTCGACGCAGAAGCCGCAGCCGTTGATCTGGCTGGTGCGCAGCATCACAAGCTCCTGAAGGTCCCGGGGCAGGGACGACTGCTGGATCAGGAGACTGACGCCGGCGAACCGCTTGCTCACCTTGAGGCCGAATTCGCCGGCCATCAGGTTCATTCGGGGATCCATGGCATGGTCCTCACTCGTGGAGTTCGGTGCCGCGCCGATCGTCCGCGCGGCGTCCTGACATCCATGGAGATGCCGGTGGCCTGGATCCCGTGACGGCGAGGCCGTGTGGCGTGAGGCACCCGTCGCCGATGTCACAAGGCGACGGTGGCCGGCGTCCGCGGTCAGTGCGCCAGCAGGTTCTCCAGCTCGGCTTCGAAGAGCAGGGCCGGGTCGAACCGCATGCCGGTGAAGTGACCGGCCAGTTCCAGGGACAGGACGCCGTGCAGCCGGGTCCAGAAGGTCAGGGCCCGGTGCAGGGTCGCCGACGGGGCGGGATGGTCCCCGGCCCAGTCTCGGTGGTCGTCGAGGTGGTCGTGGAACGGAGCCGCGGGGGAGTCGCCGTAGTGCGCGGCGCAGGCGTCCAGCAGGAGGGCCATGATCTCGGACGAGATCGCCGTCGTGTCGTCGGGCGCCCGGTAGCCGGGGACGGGCGTGCCGTAGATGAGCAGGTACCGCTGGGGATCGGCGAGGGCCCACGCGCGCCAGGCGCGGCCGAGGGCGGCGAGGCCGTCGCCGGACACCGGGCGGAGGGCATCGGCGAGGCTCTGGTACGCGTCGGTGACGAGCTCGGTGATCAGCTGGTCGCGGCCGGAGTAGTAGCGGTAGAGGGCGGGGCCGCTCATGCCCATCTGCTTGGCGATGGCGTTGAGGGACAGCGCGGACGCGCCGGCGGCGGCGATCTGCTCCCAGGCGTGTTGCTTGATCTGCGCCCGCAACTGCGCCCGGTAGCGCTCGCGCGGGGTCGTGTCGCTCGTCCGAGCCACTGGCCGTGCCACCCTTCCGGCCGGGGGAGCTAGAAGCTGAAGATTTAGTTAGAAGGTATCACGATCGGGGTTGACGTCCCTCGGCTCGGCTAGTTATAACTTCTCACGAACACAGTTGCTTCTAACGAACGCAGTGCTATCTAACGAACACGGCGTCCTCTAACTAACACAGCGGCTTCTAGCGCAGACGGCGAACGCCGCCTCGAACTGACAAGGGGAAAGTCATGCCCGGCATCCGCAAGACCAGCGTCCGTACCGCCCTGCTCACCGTCCCGCTCGTCGTCAGCGTCCTGAGCGCTGTCGCCGTGCCCGCCGGAGCCGCCGCCCACCCCGCCAGGTCGCTCACGTGCCGTGGGGAGGGCGTCGACCCCAAGGCCCGCGTCCGCTACAGGACCGAGGTCATGATCCACGCGCCGTTGAAGACCGTGTGGAAGGTGCAGACCGACGTGGAGCGCTGGCCGTCCTGGCAGGCGCCCGTGAAGACCAGCGAGCGCCTCGACCACCACGGCTCCCTCCGGAAGGGCTCGGCGTTCCGGTGGACGACCCCGGTGCCCGCCACTCCCGTGACGCCCGAGACCACCCTGGTCATCACCTCGACCGTCCGGCAGCTCAAGCACGGCTCCTGCATCCGCTGGACCGGCCCGGCGATCGGCGAGGGCATCCGGATCGACGGCGTCCACGTGTGGAACTTCGTCAAGGTCGAGGGCGGCGTCCTCGTGCGCACCGAGGAGACCCACACGGGCGAGTTGGTCGATGCGAACGTCGACTACGCGACCGAGATCCTCGGCCAGGGCCTCGAAGCGTGGCTGCGCGCCCTGAAGAAGACCGCTGAGGCGAGCGCTGGGGCCCACCCCACCGACCACTGACGACCACGCGGCTCCGGGGCGCCGGCCCAAACGTCCGCTCAGCTCCTCCGTCCCGCCGAAGGAAGGCGCGAACTCGGCGTCCACAGCAGGGGCGCCGTCATCTGGCCACGCGTCTGCACGGAGACTGGACCAGCCGCGCAGCCACCCGACGCGCCACCGTCAACGACCACTGAGGGGAAGCGATGACCGATACCTCCTGGCTGGGGCCCGCCATCGATGTCCGGCCCGTGCTCGCCGACCAGCAGGCCGCGTTCGTCGACCTGCTGCGTGGGCTCGGTCCCGATGACTGGTCCCGGCCCACGGTCTGCCCCGGCTGGAGCGTCAAAGATGTCGCGGCGCACGTGCTCGGCGACCACATCGGACGGCTGTCCATCCACCGCGACGGTCACCACGTCCTTCATCCGCGGGACGGCGAGGCGTTCCCCCGTTTCCTCGACCGCATCAACGACGAGTGGGTGATCGCCGTGAGCCGTGTCAGCCCGCTGATGCTCGTCGAACTGATGGCCGCCTTCGGCACCCAGATCGTCGAGTTCTGGCAGACCGTCGACCTGGACGCCCTCGGCCGGCCGGTGAGCTGGGCCGGACCCGAACCGCATTCCCAGTGGCTGGACGTCGCCCGCGACTACACCGAGTACTGGACGCACCACCAGCAGATCTGTGACGCCACCGGGCGGCCCGGACTCACCGACCCGTACTACATCGGTCCCGTCCTGGACACCTTCCTCCGGGCTCTGCCGCACACGCTGCGCGATGTGACCGCCCCGCCGGGCACCGTCCTCCAGGTGAGCGTGACCACGCCCGGTGCCGGAGACTGGACCTGCACCCGCGGACCCGACCGCTGGCGGCTGGACCGCCGGCCGCACCCCCGGCCCACCGCGCGGCTCGAACTCGACGCCGACACCGCCTGGCGCCTATGTACCCGCGGCATCACTCCCGAACAGGCCGGCGAGCACGCCCGCATCGACGGCGACCGGCACCTCGCGACGGCGGCCCTCCAGATCGTGTCGATCATCTGGTCGCCGCCCGGCCATGAGGCATCCGGAGAGCTCTGATACTCGAGTCCGCTCGACATGCTCGGCGTCGTTGGGGGCGTTGCCGGCTTCACCCGTTCCGGGGACGGGGCGCTCAGGCGTCGTTGCCGGCGCGTAGCCAGGCGATGTAGTCGGCGGCCGCGTGCTCGGTGTCGTAGGCGGGACGGTAGCCGGTGTCCTGCTGAAGACGGGTGATGTCGAGGTGGGCCTGCGGGCCGGCTCCGCGTGTGGGGAGTTCGGTGTGGGCGTCCGGGACGACGGTCCTGATGGCGTCGATGACTTCGGCGTTGGTCGTCGCGCGGCCGGATCCGACGTTGTAGGTGCGGTGGCCGAGCCGGTCGGTGAGCTGGAGGAGGGCGATCGCGCGGGCGGTGTCCTTGACGTAGCAGAGGTCGATCGCGTCGTCCCCGCCCACGCGGAGGCGTCGACCGCACGACGATGGTCGCCCTCCTGGACGTGCTGGAGGGCAAGGGTCTGGTGGCCCGCCGTCCGCACGAGGGTGACCGGCGCCGCAACGTGATCGAGCTGACCGACCACGGCCGGGAGACCCTCCGGCGGGGCACCGAGGCCAGCGACGCCGCCGAGCGCGCCTTCCTCGCACCGCTCGATCCGCAGGACGCGGAACGGCTCCGGGACTCACTTCAGAGAGCCTTGGCCCGACCCGCCGAAAGCTGAGCCCGCGGGCCCGGGGAGAGCCCAGCCACCAGCGTGCCCACGACCCGCGGACCGGGTGGTCTGTTCATCGATCCGTTCGGACCTGTCGTGTCATGGCCACTCGTGCGGCGCGGTGCGGGGGCGAGACTCCCGCGTGGCGGCGTGGCGGGCGGCTGACAGCGGGCTGTGTGCGGTTTGTGAGCGGTGGGCCGGAGGGTGAGGTCGTCCGTGTCACCCATTACCCGGAGGAACGGGTTCATGTCCCAACGAGATCTCTCGTCCGGCCGTGTCTCGCGGCGCCGCCTGCCGCGCGCGCTCGCCGCGTCGGCGCTGGCCGCGAGCCTGGCCGTGTCCGCGGCGCTCCCGGCCGCCGCCGCGCCCGCGCCGCCCGCGTCCCGGAACGGAACCGAGACGCCGCGCGACCGGCTTCAGCGGCTGGCGCGGAACCTGGTGGAGGCCGGGGCGCCCGGTGTGATCGTGCGGGTCGACGACGGCGGCGGCCGGCCGTTCGAGATCGCCGAACACGCCCCCTGGACCGAACGCGACCACCCGCTCGCCGCGGGGGACGAGTTCAGGGTGGGGTCCAACACCAAGACGATGACGGCCACGATCGTCCTGCAACTGGTCGCCGAGGGCAGGCTCGCCCTGACCGACCCGGTGGAGAAATGGCTGCCGGGCGCGGTGCCCAACGGCAAGGCGATCACGTTGCGCATGCTGCTGAACCACACGAGCGGGCTGTTCGACTACACCGAGGACGCCGAGCTGCTGCCCTCCATGCTCGGCAAGGACCGGCGGCGGTGGACGTCGGCGCAGCTCCTCGCCGTGGGGGTGAAGCATGACCCCCTGTTCGCGCCGGGCACGCGCTGGGCGTACAGCAACACCGGGTACGCCGCCATCGGCGCCGTCCTGGAGCGGGTCACGGGGGCGAGCCTCGCCGACCTGGTCCGCGACCGGATCGCCCGGCCGCTCGGTCTGCAGCACACCTACCTCGCCACGGACGGCACCTGGCGCGGCCCCTACGCCCACGGGTACGAACCGGATGCGGCCCACATGCCGCCGGGGGTACCGACCGAGTTCCGGGACTTCGCGGGACCGCACCGCAACGGGCACGTCGACGTCTCCGGCATCGACCCCGGGTGGGGCGGGATGGCCGGGGCGGTGGTGTCCACGACGCGGGACTGGGCCCGGTTCCACACCGCGCTGATGTCCGGAAGGCTGCTGCCCGCCGCGCAGCTGGCGGAGATGCGCACCACGGTTCCGTCGAACCCCGCGCGGCCGGACGCCGGTTACGGGCTCGGCATCGCGACTGGGACGACGCCGTGCGGCACGTTCTGGGGGCACGACGGCGGCATGCCCGGCTACCTGACGGCCACCCTCACCGACCGCGCCGGGGGACGGACGGCGAGCTTCCTCATCTCGACGGATTTCTGGGCCGAGTTCGATGCCGACCCGAAGCTCGCCGAGGCCGCCGACGCCTTCCAGACCGCCGTGACCTGCGCGATGTTCGGCAAGCCCGTACCGGACGCCGCTCACGCCGGCTGATCGGGGCGCCCCGCCGCGGGCGCGGTGACGACCGCGGACACCAGGCCCTCGGCCTCGGCCCGCGTCATCGCCGCGCCCGCGGCGTGCGCGGCGGCGAACCCGCCCGCGCCCAG
>NZ_CAACVB010000006.1 GCF_900659635.1 Actinomadura roseirufa
CGAGGCGGGGGCGACCGCCGCGGACGGCGGCGACCGCCCGGTCGCCTACCTGCGGTCGGTGGCGCTGGTCATCGCGCTGGTCGCGGTCGCGGCGGTGCCGCCGGCGGCCGGGGCGATCGGCGTCCGCCACCTCGATCTGGGCGGCGACTACGACTTCGACGGGACGGGCGCGGCGCTGCTCGTCGCGGGCCTGCTGGCGCTGCTGGCGGGGCTCGTCGCGTTCCGCCGGCTGGACGACCGGCACGGCGTCCCGCTGGTCGCCGATCTGCGGGCCGCGCTGCAGGGCCGGGTGTACACGCCGCCGGAGCGGGAGCCGGAGCAGGAGCCGCCGGCGCGCCGGGAGCGCGGCGTGTTCATCGCGTTCGAGGGCGGCGAGGGCGCGGGCAAGACGACGCAGGCGAGGCTCGCCGCGATCTGGCTGCGCGACCACGGCTACGACGTCGTCACCACGCACGAGCCCGGCGCCACCAAGACCGGCATGCGGCTGCGCGCGATGCTGCTGGACAAGGAGACCACCGGGCTGTCGTCGCGCGCGGAGACGCTGCTGTACGCGGCGGACCGCGCCGACCACGTCGCCAACGTGATCGTCCCGGCGATGGAGCGCGGCGCGATCGTGGTCAGCGACCGGTACGTCGACTCGTCCCTGGCCTACCAGGGGTACGGGCGGGAGCAGCGGGTCGAGGACATCGCGGAGGTGAACGCCTGGGCGACCGGCGGCCTCGTCCCCGACCTCACCGTGCTGCTGGAGGTTCCGCCGCAGACGGGGCTCGGCCGGCTGCCGGCCCCGGCGGACCGCATCGAGTCCGAGCCGCGCGAGTTCCACGAGCGGGTCCACGCGGGGTTCCGCGCGCTGGCCGAGGCCGATCCGGACCGCTACCTCGTCCTCGACGCGAGCCGCCCGCAGGGCGAACTGAGCCGGGAGATCCAGTACCGGATCCGGGAGATCCTGCCCGACCCGATCCCCGCCGGGACCGAGGACGCCACGAGCACCTTCCCCGTCATCACCGACTACTGAGCCGTCCCGCCTCCGGGGCCGGGAGCGCGGACCGGGCGGTGGGACGCCTCCGGAGGCCGTAGCCTTTGGTGCATGAGCGTGTGGGATGACCTGGTGGGGCAGGAGCCGGTTGTCGCGCAGCTGTCGTCGGCCGCCGAGGGGACGGGCGGCGTGGCGCACGCGTGGCTGTTCACCGGGCCGCCCGGGGCCGGGCGTTCCGCCGCCGCGCGGGCGTTCGCGGCGGCGCTGCAGTGCGCGGAGGCGCCGCGCGGGTGCGGGCACTGCCCGTCCTGCCACCAGGTGCTCCAGGGCACGCACGCGGACGTGGAGGTGATCCGCCCGGCGGGCCTGTCGTACGGGGTGAAGGAGACCCGCGCGCTGGTCCTGCGGGCGTCGTCGTCGCCGAGCGGGGGCCGCTGGCAGATCGTGCTGTTCGAGGACGCGGACCGGGCCACCGAGGGCGCCGCGAACGCGCTGCTGAAAGCGATCGAGGAGCCGCCGCCGCGGACGGTGTGGCTGCTGTGCACGCCGTCGCCGGAGGACCTGCTGGTGACGATCCGGTCCCGCTGCCGGCTGGTGACGCTGCAGACCCCGCCGGCCGCGGCGATCGCGGACGTGCTCGTCCGCCGGGACGGGGTGGACCCGGAGACCGCGGACGTGGTGGCGCGGGCGGCGCAGGGGCACATCAGCCGGGCGCGGCGGCTCGCGACCGACCCGCAGGCCCGCCACAGGCGCAGCGAGGTGATGGCGGTGCCGCGCCGGCTGACCGGGGTGAGCCCGGCGGTCGCGGCGGCGGAGTCCCTGGTCAACGCGGCCAAGGCGGAGGCCGCCGCGACGACCGACGAGCTGAACGAGGCGGAGACGGCGGCGCTGCGGCAGGCGCTCGGGGAGAGCGCGAAGGGCCGGATGCCCCGCGGCACGGTCGGCGCGCTCAAGGAACTGGAGGCGCGGCAGAAGTCGCGCGCGACGCGGGTGAAGCGGGACGCGCTGGACCGGGCGTTGCTCGACCTGGCGTCCTACTACCGGGACGTGCTCGTCCTGCAGCTCGGGGCGGGCAGCGAGCTGGTCAACGCCGAGCTCGGCGCCGAGCTGCGGTCGGTGGCGGCGGGCGGCCGGCCGGAGGCGACCGTCCGGCGGCTGGACGCGATCATGGAGTGCCGGGAGCGGGTCGAGGCGAACGTGGACCCGCTGCTGGCCGTCGAGGCGCTCACCCTCGCGCTGCGCACCGGCTGACTTACCAGAGCTCTCCTCTTTCGTTACAGACCCGTTCGCGTCTCTCAACACACGCCGACGTACCGTCTCCTGGCTGAGTCCGACAAATCGGGCAAGCTCCCCGTCAGCCCAGGAGGTCTGTTTTGCGGCGCGCCTTGATTTCCGCCGCGTGCGCCGTCGTCACCACGACGGCGCTCGCGTTTCCCGCGTCCGCGGCTCCTACCCAGCCGCGGACCCAGGGTGAGGCATCGGAGTACGTCGTCCTCTACAGAGAGGGCGTTTCCTTAGGCAAGGCCCGCGCCGCCGTCAAGGCGGCCGGAGGTCGGGTCGTCCACGAGAACACCGACGTGGGCGTCGCCACCGTTCGTTCGGAGAACCCGAAGTTCACCGCCGACGCCATGGGTCAGCGTGCTCTGGAGGGCGTCGCGCACAACCGCGTCATCGGTCACGCGCCCAAGGCGCCTACGAAGCCCGCCACCGCGGTGGAGCAGGTCAAGGGCGCACCGGTGAAGGGTGCGCGGGGCGGGACCGCCCTGGCGGGCAAGCCGCCGAAGGGCGCCGAGCCGCTGGACGAGCTGCAGTGGGACATGAAGCAGATCCACGCCACACCGAAGGGGTCGTACAAGACCGAGCCGGGTGACAGGCGTGTCCTGGTCGGCATCCTGGACACCGGCGTGGACGGGAACCATCCCGACATCAAGCCGAACTTCAACCGGAAGCTCAGCCGGAACTTCACGACCGACATCCCCGTGGACGCGGACGGCAAGGAACTGGATGGGCCCTGCGAGTTCAAGTCGTGCGTGGACCCGGTCGACTGGGACGACAACCAGCACGGCACGCACGTCGCGTCCACGATCGGGTCGCCTCGCAACGGTCTCGGCATCGCGGGCGTCGCGCCGAACGTGTCGCTGGTGAACATCCGGGTCGGGCAGGACGGCGGTCAGTTCTATCTCCAGCCCAGCGTGGACGGCCTGACGTACGCGGCGAAGGTCGGCATCGACGTCGTGAACATGTCTTATTTTATTGACCCGTGGTTGTGGAACTGCGCCAGCAACCCTGCGGACAAGCCAGAGGACCAGCTGGAGCAGCTCACCATCATCAAGGCCACGCAGCGCGCGCTTGACTTCGCCCACGAGCGCGGAGTCACCCTGGTGGCGGCGGCGGGCAACGAACGCGTCGACTACACCAAGACCAACGTGGACGTGACGAGCCCGGACTTCGCGTCCGTGCCAGGGGAGAAGCCCTACCAGCGGACCGTCCCGGCGAGCTGTTCGTCCATGCCGTCCGAGGGTGAGCACGTCATCGCCGTGTCGGCGACCGGGCCCACCACGCGGAAGTCCTACTACAGCAGCTTCGGCAACGGGTACACGGCCGTGGCCGCTCCAGGCGGCGACAAGGTGGACGGGCCCGACGCCAAGCCCGACGACCGGCGCGGGGTCTGGGCCGCCTACCCCGAGCACATCGCCAAGCTGCGGGGGCAGCTCAACCCCGATGGCACGCCCAAGGTGCCGAACGTGGTCCGTAGCTGCAAGCGCGGCACGTGCGCCTACTACCAGTCGCTGCAAGGCACCTCGATGGCCTCGCCGCACGCGGTGGGCGTCGCCGCGCTCATCGTCAGCAAGTACGGACGGCCGGACCGCCGCCACGGCGGCCTCACGCTCGACCCGTCGGTCGTGGAGCGCGTGCTGCGCGGCACGGCCACGCCCAAGGCGTGCCCGAACCCGAGCACCGTCGAGTACGTCTGGTACAGCCTGGTGAACGGCAAGTGGGTGAAGAACACCTCGACCCAGACCTGTGAGGGTTCGCTGAGGCGGAACGGGTTCTTCGGCAACGGCATCGTGGACGCGCTGCACGCCGTACAGCACTGACCTGCTCCCTTTTCGCGGCCTCCGACCGGTTATGGTCGGAGGCCGTGAAAGGCCATGCCCTGGGGCTGATGGGCCTCGCCCTGGTGGTGGTCAGCGAGAAGCGTCTGATCGCCATCTACGGTGTGGACGACATCGTCGTCGAGGGCCGCTGAACCCTCGGGCATGATGGGGGCATGCCGTACCGGGTCACGTTCGTCTGCACGGGCAACATCTGCCGCTCTCCCATGGCCGAGTGGGTCCTGCGCCACCACGTCGAGGAGGAGGGGCTGGACGTCGAGGTGGACAGTTCGGGTACGGGCGGCTGGCACGTGGGCGACGGCGCAGACGACCGGACGGTCGCGGCGCTGCACCGCGCGGGCTACCGGTCGGCCCATATCGCCCGGCGGTTCGAGGCCGACTGGTTCGACCGGTACGACCTGATCCTGGCGCTGGACGACGGGCACCTGCGGGCGCTGCGGTCGATGGCGCCGGACGCCGAGGCGCTCGCCCGGATCCGCCTGCTGAGGGAGTTCGACCCGGCCGCGGACGGCGACCTGGACGTTCCCGACCCCTATTACGGCGGCCGTGCAGACTTCGACCTCGTCCTAGAGATGGTGGAGGCGGCGATACCCGGCCTCTTGGAGGAGATCCGCGCCGGGCTCAAAGCCGCCTGACCTACGGGAAACACCGTGCGGGGCGAGAAGGCGCGAATACAGCGGCTGGTCGGATCCGGAGTCGAGAGCATCGACGACCTGGGGTCGAGCCACTCCTGGACCCTGCACCGTGTGAGCCTGCACGACGGCCGCGAGGTGTTCGTCAAGGCGGCCGACGACCAGGCCGGGGTGTTCGCGGCGGAGGCGGCCGGGCTGCGGTGGCTGGCCGAGGCAGGGCCGGACGTGCCCGTCCCCCCGGTGCTCGGCGCGGACGAGCGGCTGCTGATCCTGCCGTGGCTCCCGCCCGCCCCGCCCGGCGCGGAGGCCGCCGAGCGGTTCGGACGCGACCTGGCGGCGCTGCACACCGGGGCCCGTCCGTCCGCCTACGGGGCGCCGTGGGACGGGTTCATCGCCGACCTTCCCCTGGACAACACCCCGGACGGCCGGGCCTGGCCGCAGTGGTACGCCGAGCGGCGCCTCGCCCCGTTCCTCCGCGCCGCCGCGCGGCACCTGCCCGCGGACGGCGTCCGCCTCGTCGAGCGGGTCATGGCGGACGCCGGATCGCTCGCCGGGCCGCCGGAGCCGCCGAGCCGCGTCCACGGCGACCTGTGGTCGGGCAACATCGTGTGGACCGGAGGCCGGGCCATGCTGGTCGACCCCGCGGCCCACGGCGGGCACCGCGAGACGGACCTCGCGATGATGGCGCTGTTCGGCACGCCCCACCTCGACCGGATCCTCGCCGCGTACGACGAGGCGGCCCCACTGCCGGACGGGTGGCGCGCACGGGTTCCCTTGCATCAGCTCCACCCGCTTCTCGTGCACGCGGTGCTGTTCGGTGGTTCGTACGGTTCGTCCGTGGTCGAGGCCGCGCGCGCCGCGCTGGCGGCCGGGTAGCGAGCCAGGTCACCGGGACTTCCCGGTAGCGTTTCGTCTATATCTGGTTACGCTTCGTGTTCGAGTGATCGGGGAATGAGCGCCAGGGATTCCCGACGGGGCGGAGGCGGATCATGGCAGGGAGCGTGACGTTCCACCTGAACGGCGAGCGCGTCGTGCTGGCGGACCCGCCCCCCGACCTGCTGCTGATCGACTACCTGCGGTCCCCGGAGGTGGCGCTGACCGGGGCCAAGAAGGGCTGCGGCCAGGGCGGCTGCGGCGCCTGCACGGTGATCCTCTCGGACTGGGACGCCGACGCCGGACGGGCCCGGCACCGGGCGGTCAACTCCTGCCTGCGGCCCGTCTGCGCACTGGACGGTCTCGTCGTCACGACGGTCGAGGGCACCGGGACGGCCGCCCGCGCGGCTCCGCCGCACCTGTCCCACCAGCCGTCGTACTCGCGCGGGATCTCGCCCGATCTCGCCGAGCCCCCGGCCGTCGCCGAGGCCGCCCGGATGGCCGCGGCGCTGCACTCGGCGGCGACGGCGGAGTCGGAGGCCGCGCCGGGAAGCGGCCCGGTCGAGCGGGCCGCCGTGGAATCGGGGGACGGGGAAGGCGAGGAGGGCGCGGAGCCCGCCGGCGCGCGGATGAACCCCGTCGCACACCGGCTGGCGATGAACAACGGCACCCAGTGCGGCTACTGCACCACCGGCTTCGTCATGACCATGACCGCGTTGCTCCAGGAGAACACGGCGCCCACCAAACGCCAGGTCGAGGACGCCTTCGACGGCAACCTGTGCCGCTGCACCGGGTACCGCCCGATCCTCACCGGCATGAAGACGTTCGCCGCGGACTGGTCCGAGCAGGACGAGGCGAACCGCATGAAGTGCCTGAGCGAGCGCACCGGAACCCCTCCCGCGCCGGACGTCCGCGTGGCCTTCCCCGAGGAGGCGCGCCGGGCCCCGCGCCCGGTGCGGTCCGGCGGCGCGGGCAAGAGCTGGGTCACCCCCGTGTCGCTGGCCGAGCTGCGCCGGATCATGACGGAGAACGAAGGCCGCGCCGTCCGCCTCGTCCACGGCAACACCTCGTACGGGATCTACCCAGAGGAGGTCGCCGGCGCCGAGGTGCTGGTCGACGTGCGGCTCATTCCCGAGCTGCGCGTCCGGGCGGTCGGCGCCGAGCACGCCGACCTCGGCGCCGGGACGTCCTACCGCGACCTCATCGAGGTCCTCGGAGCGCTCCGCGAGCAGCGGGGAGACGGGGAGAACACCCGGCTCGGCGCCCTGGAGTTCATGGCGCGCCGCACCGCCGGGACGGTCGTGCGGAACGCCGCGTCCCTCGGCGGGAACACGATGCTCGTGCTCGACCACATCCGCGCGGGTGTCGGAGAGCCGTTCCCGTCGGATCTCTATACCGCCCTGACCGCCGTGGACGCGGGCATCGGCGTCTGGCGGGCCTCCACCGGCGAGGCGCGGCGGATGTCCCCGGCGGAGCTGACGGCGCTCGTCGCCCAGCAGCCGACCGTCCTGCGCGACCTGGTGATCCTGGACTACCGGATCCCCTACGGCGGTGCCGGTGAGGTCGTCCTCGCGCAGAAGGTCGCCTTCCGGGAGGTCAACGCGCACGCGCTGGTCAACGCGACCACGAACCTGTCGGTCGCCGGCGACCTCCGGGTCACCGAGGCCGCGCTGGTCTACGGCGGCATCGCCCCGTTCCCCTGGCGCGCCGCCGCGACCGAGGCGGCCTTGACCGGCCGGAGACTCTCCCTGGACGACATCGGTGCCTTGGAGCGGACCCTCCGCGAGGAGGTGCAGCGGGAACTCGACTTCTGGAAGCCCCGCATGGCGACCGTCCCCTCGGAGGGCGTCACCGACGCCTACCGGATCGAGCTGGCGGTGACCTTCCTCTACAAGGCGCTCGTCAACGCGCTGCTGGAGCGCGCCCCGGACGAGGTGCCCCCGAAGGTCCGCAGCGCGGGCGAGATCACCTGGGGGCATTGGGCGGTGAGCGACGGCCGCCAGTACTACGAGAGCGAGGAGTGGAAGGCCCCCGTCGGCCGCCCCTACATCAAGCTGATGGCGATGCACCAGGCCACCGGCCAGGTGCACTACACGCACGAGATCCCCGTCCCGGCGACGACGGCGCACGCCGCGTTCGTGCCGAGCCGCCGCGTGCTCGCCGACTTCGCGTTCGCCGCCCCCGGCGAGAGCGGCGACGGCGAGAGCGGCGACGGCGCCGAAGCGGGCGGCGCCGGCGGTGCCGGGCGGTTGCGCGACCATCTGCAGGAGCGCTTCGGCGAGGCGTTCATCGAACTGATCACGGCCGCCGACGTCCCGCCCGCGGGCATCAACCTCCAGGGCATGGGCGGCGACCAGCCCCTGTTCGCGCCCGGCCGCGTCCACTACGCCGGCCAGGCCCTCGCGCTCGTGGCGGCCGGGAGCGAGCGGGAGGCCACCGAGATCGCCGAGTACGTCGCGACCAGGTGCGTCGCCTACCGCCCGATCACCTGGCCCGCCCCGTGGAACCGGCCGCCCTGGAACGAGCCGCCCTGGACCGAGCCGGTCCTGTCGCTGGAGGACGCCGTCGCCATCGGCAGCGTCTACCCCGACTGTCCCAAGGCCGCGCCGTTCGTGTCGCACATCTGGAAGATCGTGCGGCCCGGCGGCGACCTCGGCTGGGTCGACCGCGACCGCGCGCCGTTCGACCCGCGGATCGTCCGCCGCACGGCCACCGTGGACGGCGTGCCCTGCGCCGTCGTGGCGGGCGACCAGCGGACCGGCGGCCAGGCGCACTTCTACCTGGAGACGCAGGCATGCGTCGTCGAGCCCGCCGACGGCGACCGCTGGGTGGTGCGGCCGTCCACGCAGAGTCCGATGGAGATGCACCAGACGGCCGCGATGGCGATCGGCGTCGAGCACAACCGGCTGGAGGTCGACGTCCGGCAGCTCGGCGGCGGCTACGGGGGCAAGACCGAGCCGACCCGTTTCGTCGCCGGTCCCGCGATCGTCGCGGCGCACGCGCTGCGCCGCCCCGTCCGGCTCGTCATGCCGCGCGAGCAGGACACCGCCATGATCGGCAAGCGGCATCCGTACTACGGCCAGTACCAGATCGCGATCGACCGGGGCGAGGTCCGCGCGGCCGACCGGGGCCTCATCCGCGGCTTCCACACCGCCATGTGGGGCGACGGCGGAGCCTTCTACGACTGCTCGTTCGTCGTGTCGAACTGCGTCCAGCTGCGCGCCGACAACGCCTACCGGGTGCGCAACTTCGAGAGCCGGATCGACGTCTGCCGCACCAACACCGCCCCGAACACCGCGTTCCGCGCCTTCGGCGACGTCCAGTGCAAGCTGATCATCGAGAACGCCATCGACGACGCGGCGTTCTCCGTGGGCATGACGGCCGAGGAGGTCCGCGAGAAGAACCTGTACGACCGCGGCGACGTCACGCCGTTCGGGCAGGCCCTCACCTACTGCTACATGAAGGAGGTCTGGGCCTACCTGAAGGAGGTGGCGAAGTACGAGGAGAAGAGGGCGGCCGTCGACGCCTTCAACGCGGCCAACACCTGGCGCAAGCGCGGCATCGCGATGATGCCCGTCAAGTACGGCTCGGGCTACAACTTCACCCAGCTCGAACAGGCCGCCGCCCACATCGCGGTGTACGCCGGTGACGGCAGCGTCGTCATCCATCAGGGCGGCGTCGACATGGGCCAGGGCTTGATCACGAAGGTCGAGCAGGTCGCGTCCTACATCCTGAACGTCCCGTTCGACCTGCTGCGCGTCGAGGGGGTGCGCACCTCCGTCGTCCCCAACCCGACGAGCACCGGCGCGTCCACCGGCACCGCCTACAACGGGGAGGCGGTCAAGCAGGTCTGCGAGAAGCTGCGGGCGCGCCTCACCGACTTCGGACACTCCCTGCTGCGCGATTACGGCGACGAATGGTGCAGAGCCCGCGGGGTCGACTTCTGGAACTACGGAAGGCAGGGCTGGGCCGCGCAGGTCCCCGGCACCCACCGGATCGTCTGGCAGAACCTCGTGCAGCTCGCCTACCAGCAGCGGATCGGCCTGGTCGAGACGTTCACCGCGCCGATCCACGGCGGCGAGGCGCCCGTCCCGGCACTGGTCTTCAAGCCGGGCGGGCAGCCCGGCATCCCCGGCATCGAGGTGGACGAGCGGGCCGTGCCCGGCGGCGGCGTCGACTCCTTCACCGGCTTCACCTACTCGGCGGCGTGCTCGGTCGTGGAGGTCGACATGCTCACCGGCGAGGTGAAGGTCCTCGGCTCCGACCTCGTCTACGACATCGGCCGGTCCCTCAACCCTGCCCTGGACATCGGGCAGGTCGAGGGCGCGTTCGTCCAGGGGATCGGCTACGTGCTCACCGAGCGGGTCGTGTTCGAGCCGGACGGCGTCGAGAAGGGACGGCTCAACAGCGTGAACACCTGGCGCTACAAGCCGCCCGCCGCCGCCACGATTCCGCTGGAGCTGAACACGCACCTGTTCCCGCGCAGCCGGGCGGCGGGCGTCCCCGACGACCTCGGCGACCTGCTGTCGGCCAAGGAGGTCGGTGAGCCCCCGCTGGTGCTCGCGGCCGGGGTGTTCCTCGCGGTGAAGGCGGCCGTGCGAGCGTCGAGGCTGGAACGCGGACTCGACGGCCTGTTCCGCCTCGACGCACCCGCGACGGTGCAGGAGGTCCGCCGCGCCTGCGCCGTCGACCTCACCTGACGTCCACCCTTTGAGATCCAGCGGTGCGCCCGGCGCAGGACGAGGGCGACTCCGGGAGGACGGGTGCTCGCCGTGAGGTGAATGCTGTAGAAACGACGGGTCGGCACAGCGGCGAGCAGCGGAGAGTTGAGTGCGGGACGACCCCATGGACGGCAGGCGCAGGGAACCGGCTCGGGGCGCTCGGCTCGCCTCGGCGTGCAGGACCGTCGTGCCGGTCGGCGTCGCGGCGGGCGTGGCCCTGGTCGCGGGCGGCGCGGTGGACGTCGTGCACAACCGCCAGCGCGCCGAGAAGCAGGAGCACGCCGCGAACACGTCCGCGAACTCCTCGTCCCGGACGGGGCTCGCGGGGAAGGACGCTGCGGGCGCCCAAGGCGGGCCCGGGTACGTCGTCGGCGTCCGGACGGGCGGCACCGCGCTCGTCGTCCGCGACGCCCGGGACGGAGGCGAGACCGGTCCCGCCGTCGCCGCGCCGCGGGGCCGCCGCTTCCACCGCGTCTCGGCCGCCCGGGACGGCTCGTACGTCGTGTCGTCCTACGCCGCCCGAAGAGTCCGCTTCGAGCGCCTCGACCTGGACGACGAAGGCCGGCCCGAGGAACTGGAGGAGATCCCCGGCGTGACCGTCGCGGGCGTGTCCACGGCCTACTCCGACCTCGCCGTGAACCCCGACGGCGACCGCATCGCCTACGTGACCTACCGGGGCGCCGCCGCCCGCGTCGACGTCGTGTCCGTCCGTACTGGGCGGCACAAGGCGTGGGCGACCAGGCTGCCCGCGCGTGTCGGCAGCCTGTCGTGGGCGGGCGACACGCTCGCCTTCGTGTGGAATCCGCTGCGCGTCGTGGGCGGCCGGCGGGTCGAGGCCCGCCACCAGGTGCGCGTGCTCGACACCCGCCTGCCGTCCGGTGATCTCAAGGCGAGCAAGGCCGTCCTGGACCTGCCGCAGGGCGGCGCCGCCGTGCTCGGCCGCGACGGGCGGACGATCGTCGCCGGGCACGCCCGCGGCGGCCAGATCACGCTGCGCGCGTTCCCGGCCGGGACGCGCGGGCCCGCGAAGGTCGTGGCGCGGTTCGCCTCGGCGGGACGGGTCGCGCGGCTGGACCCCGACCGGACGGGCGGCCGCCTGCTCGTCGCCGGCACCGACGGCCGCCTGTACGCGGGCGGCGCGTCGCTCCCGGCCCGGGACCTCGCCGACGCGGCCTGGTGAGCCGCCGCCGGCCCACCCGGCGGGACGCGGCGCGCGCCGTCCCGCGACACGGATGGATCTTGCTCGCCCGGTAATCCCCGAAAAACGGAGATAGCGGCCTAGAGTGGGGCGCACGGAATCGGGCGAACGGAGCGAAACCGTGGGCATGGTGATGGCAGTCAGCTTCACCCGGTACGGCCGCCTGTACTACCTCGATCCGGGCCCCCACTCGCCGGAGGTCGGCGATCGGGTGCTCGTGCCCACCGACTCCGGCCCCGAGGTAGCCGAGTGCGTGTGGGCGCCGCAGTGGGTCTCCGACGACATCGGCGGGCTCCCCGAGTGCGCCGGGCCCGCGACCGAGGAGCACCTGGCGCGGGACGAGGCGAACCGCCGCCGCCGCGCCGAGGGCCGCGCGACCGCCAAGCGGCTGATCCGCAAGCACGGCCTGCCGATGAAGGTGATCGGGGTCGACTTCCTCGACCACGAGAACGTCTTCAAGATCTATTTCTCGGCGCCGCACCGGGTGGACTTCCGCGCGCTGGTCCGCGACCTCGCCCGCGGCATCAGGTCCCGCGTCGAGCTGCGCCAGGTCGGGCCGCGCGACGAGGCGCGGCTGCAGGGCGGGATCGGCCCGTGCGGGCGCGACCTGTGCTGCGCCACGTTCCTCAAGGACTTCGAGCCCGTGTCCGTCCGGATGGCGAAGGAACAGGACCTGCCCGTCAACCCGCTGCGCATCGCCGGTGCCTGCGGGCGGCTGATGTGCTGCCTGAAGTACGAGCACCCGCTCTACGTGGAGGCGCACCAGCGGATGCCAGCGCTCGGATCCCGGGTGGATACGCCGAACGGGCCCGGCCAGGTGGTGGCGCGCAACGTGCCGTCCGACCGCGTCACGGTCCGGCTGAACGCGGGCGGCCGGTGCTCGTGCCCGTCCGCCTCGGTCTGTTCTCCCCGTCAGCAGCACGACGAGATGCACAACGGGGAGTAGCCCGGTCCACCGCGGCGGTTCGGCGCGCCGGGGCGCGTCATGCGATTGGCGGCGCGTCCGCCCGGACCTAAGGTCGGAATCCGGCGACGGGGAAGGCGGGGGCATGGGCGTATCGGAGTCGGACGACAGGGTGCGGCGGCTCGGACTGAGCGACCTGGGTCACTGCCGTGACCTCGCCGCGAGCCACGGCTGGGGCGCCGAGGAGCGCACCTGGCGGCTCCTGTTCGCGATCGGCGACGTCTACGGCATCGACGACCCGGGCGGCGGGCTCGCCGGGACGGTCGTGTCCACACCGTACGGGGACGACGTCGCGGCGATCGGCATGGTCCTGGTCGCCGGGCACCGGCAGCGGCAGGGGCTCGGCGAGCGGCTGATGCGCCACGCCATGGAGCGCGCCAAGACCGCGAGCCTCTTCCTGACGGCCACCGACGCCGGACGTCCCCTGTACGAGCGGCTGGGGTTCCGCTCCACCGGCCTGCTCACCTCGTACCAGGGGATCGTGGACGGGTTTCCCAGGGGGAATAGGACGGCGCCCGCCCACCCGGAGGACGTCCAGGACATCATCAAGCTCGATGCCAAGGTGTTCGGCGCGACACGTGCCGCACTGGTCGAGTCGCTGCCGTCGTTCTGCGAGACGCTACGCGTCGTCCGGGACGGAACCGACCTGGTGGGGTACGGCGGAACCTGGCGGAACGTGGACCAGCTCATTGTGGGGCCCGTCCTAGCGCGGGACGAGGAGATCGCCTTGGCGCTCGTCGAGGAGATGGCCCGTCCCGGACCGCTGCGGCTGGAGGTCGACACCCGCCATCGCGGGCTGACCGCCTGGTCCGAGGAGCACGGCCTGCGTCCCATTTTCAACACCACGATCATGGAGTACGGCGCGCCGGTGGCGATCGACCCCTCCCGGCTCTTCCTCCCGGTCGCACTGGCGCTCGGCTGACCTCCCGCGGATTCCCATCCGGCAGCGGCGCCCCAGCCGCCCGCCGCGCCGCGATCGAATGGCGGGGCGGGCGTGAGTTGGAATAGTGAAACCGGCTCCGTTTCACGACGCGGACGTACCACTTCGCAGTGACACCGAGAGCGGAAACGCCACGGCCGGGGAGCGTCCCCGCCTTTATGAAGATCTCCGAAAAGGCCGCCGGTAACATGTCCAAAAAGGCAACACATATCGGCCTCGCACCGTAATCTGGTCCTGACGCTCAGGAAGGGTGCGAGGTCGATGCACGACGAATCCACCATCGGAGCCCGGCTCCGGGTACTACGCCGCTGGCGCGGAATGAGCCTGGACGAGGTAGCGGGATTGTCCGGCCTCAGCAAGTCGTTCCTGTCGATGGCCGAACGCGGACAACGGGCCCTGGACCGCCGTTCTCACATCGCCGCCTTGGCCACGGCCCTCCGCGTCTCCGAGGTCGACCTCATTGGCGGCCCGCATCTCGGCGGCGACCGAGAACAATCCGAGCCGCATATCTACGTCTCCCCGCTTCGGGTCGCGCTGGAGACCAACGGCTTCCTTGGCGACCCCGTCGTGGAACGTGCCCGGCCGCTGGACGAGCTGGCCGCGCTGATGTCCGGGCCCATCGAGCAGTGCCGCCGCCGCTACGACTACATCGGCGTCGGGAAGAACCTGCCCGACGTCATCGACGAACTGCACTGGCATGCCGCCCGGCCGGACGAGGGCGTCCAGAAGCGCGCGTTGACCGTCCTGGTGGAGGCGTACATGTGCGCCGCGGGAATGGCGCGGGCCCTGCGGCAACCCGACCTCGGCCACGTCGCGGCGGTGCTCGCCGCCGAGGCCGCCGTCCGGCTGGACGACCCGATCGCCGTGGGCAAGGCGGCGTTCTCGCTGGTCAGGCCGGGCACATCGAACTGGCACCGGGTCAAGAGGATGGCCGAGGCCGCCGTCGACCGGCTGGAACCGCACGTCCGCGACGACAAGGACATCCCCGTCCTCGGAATGCTCACGCTGAACGCCGCCCTCGCCGCGGCGGTCAGCCGCGACACGGCGTCGGCGGACCATTGGCTCGCGCGGGCGACCAGGCTCGCCGCGAGGGTTCCCGACGACCTGGAGCGGAACTGGCAGGCGTTCGGCGCCACGAACGTCGCGATCTGGACCGTCACCGTCGGCGTCGAGTGCGGCAGGACCGGCGGCGCCATCGCCGCACTCGCGCAGGACGTACGCGAAGACAAGCTCGATACCCACCCCGGCCGCAAGACGTGTTTCCTCGGAGACGTGGGCAGGGGCCTGGCGCGCGACCCGAAATGGCGGGACGAGGCGCTCGGCTGGCTGCGCCGAAGCGAAGCCGTCGCACCGCAACGGTTCCGCAACGACGCGAAGGTTCGCGAGTCCGTGGCGGTGATGCTGGAGCAGGCTCGTGTGGCGGCGCAGGGCCGTGAACTACGGGGAATGGCGGCCCGTATGGGAATGCCTCACTGAGGGTGCGCACCCCGGTTCACTGTCGTGAACTTTCCGCGCCGGGGCGCTCGTACCGTCCTGTCCATGAACGCGACGGCCGCCGCGCACCTGGCGCGGCTCGCAGGCGAACTCCGTGACCGCGGCTGGGAGGCCGAGGTCCGCGGCCGGCGTGGCCGGGCCCCGGTCCTGCGCGTGCGCAATCCACGGGCGCCCCGCTTCAACGACGAGGTCCTCGCCGACGGCGCGACCTTCACCTGGGACCGCGGCCAGGAAATCGCCCCCCTCACGGACACCCCGGGAGCCGCCGACCACATAGAGAACGTCCTACGCGAGCAAGAAGCCGAATAGCCAAGCCCCCAAACAAAGCCGCACCCGGCCCGCGGGAGCGGCAAGAGCCCTGATGGCGACGACCCCCGAGGGGCCACGTTCACTTGCCCGGAGGGGTAACGCACATCGCCCCCGCGCCGTAGCCTGAGGTCGTCCTGACGCTCAGGAAGGGACAAGCCCGATGCACGACGAATCGACCATTGGGACCCGGCTCCGAGCCCTACGCCGCTGGCGAGGCATGACCCTCACCGCGCTGGCGGATCTTTCCGGCGTATCCCAAGGGTTCCTGTCCAAGGTGGAGAACGGCCAACTGGCACTCGACCGCCGATCGCACATCGCCGCGATCGCTTTGGCCCTCCAGGTCTCCGAGGCCGACTTGGTGGGTGGTCCGCACCTGACTAAGGATGCCGAGCAATCCAGTGGCCATGCCACTATCCCCGGACTGCGGACAGCGCTCACCACCAACACCCTCGACGATGCCGCGACCGACCGTCCCCGGCCCCTCGATGATCTCGATGCCGCGCTGAACGGGCCCGTGCACCAGGCGGAGAAGAGCGCGGACTACGCCACGCGCGGCGCCCTGCTCGGCCCGATCCTCGCGGAGTTGCACGCTCACGTTGCCGCAGGTGGGGAAGCCGAACAGGTGCGTGCCCTGCCGCTGCTCGTCCAGGCGAGTTACGGTGCCGCGATGACCGCGCGTTTCCTCGGTTACGACGACCTCGCGGCACTGGCCGCCTCGCGGGCCCGGGAGGCGGCGGAACGCCTGGAAGATCCCACGGTCACGGGACGCGCGGCGTTTGTGCGTGCCCAGACTCTGCCCCGCGGTACGGACGCCGGTGCCCGGCTCGCCCAACGTGCGGCCGACCAACTCCAGGGCGTGGACGACGCTGAAGCGCTCGACACCTACGGAATGCTCCACCTGAACGCGGCGATGTGCGCCGCGACCTTGAACGATGTGGCGGGCGCCGAAGAGCACCTTGCCGAGGCACGCGACACCGCGACCCGCACGGGGGAGCGTCCCCGCGCATGGGGGACCTTCGGTCCTGCGAACGTCGGCGTGTGGGGCGTCGCCATCGCGACCGAGGTCGGCGACTACGAAGGCGCCGTGCGTGCGGCCGAGACCGTCGACCCGGAGCATCTCGACAGCCGGGAGCGCCGGGCGATGCTGTGGGCCGACGTAGGCCGGGCCCTCGCTCATATCCCCGGCCGCCAGCGGGACGCCGTGTCCACGCTCGTGCGCGCCGAGAGGATCGCCCCGCAGAGGATTCGCAACAGCGTGCCGGCTCGTCACGCGATCGAGGTCATGCTGACCCAGGCCAAGGCGGCGGCCGTCGGCCGTGAGCTGCGGGGGATGGCCGCGCGCATGGGGGTACCGCACTGACATTCCGCTCGGCATAACTCTCTGTCGCGGCATGATTACTTTCAAGTGCCATGAAGGCAACGGACACGGCCGCACACCTGGAGCGGCTCGCCGGTGAGTTAAGAGCCAGAGGTTGGCCCGCCACGGTCCGGACCGAGCAAGGCCGCCGCCCGGCCCTGCACGTCCGCAACCCACGTGCACCTCGATTGAACGACGAGGTCGTCGCCGACGACGCCGCGTTCCGCTGGACATGGGGTCAGGGCATCGGCCCGCTGACCGAGACGCCCGGAGTCGCCGACCGTATCCAGTACGTGCTGCGCGAGGCGGACGCCGTGGAGGCCGACCAATGACCGTGGGCGGATGTGGTGTGGGTCCTGCCGCGTCCACCGTGTGTCGGCCGCCGGAAGACCGTGCGCCCTCGACCCCGCCGTCGGCGTGTCCTTCGCCGGAGGGGCGGCTTGATGTCGAGGGCGGCGCCGGCGTCTACCTCCTCGTCGACCCGCGGACCCGCGACATACGGGGCACGCTCGTCGACCTTGGCGGCGGTTGGTGGCGATGCCGGACGCCGCGATGCGAGGCCCGCGAGGTGTTCGTCCCGCCATGGGTGGGACGAGCCGTGGCGGAACGCGTACCTCGGCCCGGACGCGCACTCGGCCGCCGAGGCATAGGCGAGGGGGTAACGCACGCCGCCCCCGCGCCGTAGCCTGAGGTCGTCCTGACGCTCAGGAAGGGGCAAGCCCGGTGCACGACGAATCGACCATTGGGACCCGGCTCCGAGCCCTACGCCGTTGGCGAGGCATGACCCTTACCGCGCTGGCAGATCTATCTGGGTTGTCCCAGGGCTTCCTGTCCAAGGTCGAGAACGGGAAGGCCGCCCTCGACCGCCGTTCCCACATCTCAGCCGTCGCCGGTGCTCTGGAAGTTTCAGAGACCGACCTCATAGGCGCGCCCCACTTGAGCCGGGACCCGGTCCAGTCGGCCCCCCACGCCGCGATACCGGCCGTCCGTGCCGCGCTGATGTCCAACACCTTGACCCGCCCTGCCGCGGATCATGCTCGGCCGCTGGCCGAGTTGGTCGCTGAGATGGGGCGGATAGACCGCAGCGAGTACAAGTACATCCAGGTCGGAGAGTCCCTCCCGGCGGTCTTGGGTGAATTGCACGTACACGCCGCCGCGCCCGCGGACGAGGCGGCCCAGCGCCTCGCGCTGGAGACGCTGATCGAAGCGTTCCAGACCGCGACATGGGCGGCCAAAGACCTTGGATACGCGGACCTCGCGGGGATCGCGGCCATGCGTGCCGACGAGGTCGCGCGCACCTTGGGCGACCCGATCAGCAAGGGCAAGGCCGCGACCCTCCGCATCCACACGATGCCCGGCGGAGCACGCGACCTCGCCTTGGCCGCCGCCGAAGAGGCCGCGGACGCGCTCGAACCGCATGCCGGGACGGACACGGCGATCCACGTTCTCGGCATGATCGTGCTTGCCGCCGCGCTGTCGGCGACCGTCACCTACAGGCACGAGCGGGCCGAGGACTGGCTGGGCAGAGCCGCCGATCTGGCGAGCCGGGTCCCTGATACGCCGGGTGTGAACTGGGGGGCCTTCTCGAAGACGAACGTCGGAGTCTGGCAGGTGAGCCTCGCGACCGAACGCGGCGAGAGCGGTGCCGCCCTGCTGGAGGTGGCCGAGGCGGTTGACGAGGACCGGCTCCAGCCAAGGCGTGGTCGGCACGCGGTGTTCCTCGCCGACGTAGGGCGCGGTCTAGCCAGAGACAAGCGCACACGAGACGAGGCGGTGCGCTGGCTGCGGCACGCCGAGCGGGTTGCACCCCACAAGATCCGCAATTCGGCAGCGGTCCACGAGACGGTCGCGACCTTGCTGACCCAGGCCAAGGCGACCGGCGTCGGCCGAGAGCTGCGAGGGATGGCGGCACGGATGGGCATGGCGCACTAGGTTTCCACTGAGCATAACTCTCTGTCATTGCGCGAATACCGTCACCCCATGAAGGCAACGGACACGGCTGCACACCTGGAGCGGCTCGCCGGTGAGTTAAGAGACAGAGGGTGGCACGTCACGGTTCGGACCGTGCAGGGCCGCCGCCCGGCCCTGCACGTTCGCAACCCACGTGCACCTCGATTGAACGACGAGGTCGTCGCCGACGACGCCGCGTTCCGCTGGACATGGGGCCAGGGCATAGGCCCGCTGACCGAGACGCCCGGCGTCGCCGACCGCATCCAGTACGTGCTGCGCGAGGCGGACGCCGTGGAGGCCGACCAATGACCGTGGGCGGATGTGGTGTGGGTCCTGCCGCGTCCACGGCGTGTCGGCCGCCGGAAGCCCTCGCGTCCTCGACCCCGCAGTCGGTGCACTCCTCCTCGGAGGGGAGGCTCGATGTCGAGGGCGGCGCCGGCGTCTACCTCCTCGTCGACCCGCGGACCCGCGACATCCGGGGCACGCTCGTCGACCTTGGCGGCGGTTGGTGGCGGTGCCGAACGCCGCGCGGCGACGCCCGCGAGGTGTTCGTCCCGCCATGGGTGGACGAGCCGTGGCGGAACGCGGCCGAGCGGGTGGCGGCATGAGCGACGACGCCTACGAACGCCTCGACGAGCTGGCCGCGCTGATCGAGCGCCGCTTCCCGCACATCGCGCCGATCCGTCCCACCGGGTCGAGCATCCTCTACCTGCTCCTGCGCGGCAAAGGCACTCTGTACGTCCTCTGGGACTCCGAGAAGGCCGCGTTCGCCTGGTACGGGCCGTCCGGGCGCGGCCCCTACCTCGGCCCGGACGCGCAATCGGCCGCCGAGGCCGTCGGCGAGGCACTCGCTCCGTGAACGCCACGGTCTCGGGAGTCCTGCGCGGGGCGCCGGGGCCGCGGCTCCCTGACACCGGAACCTCGGGTTGAAGGCGCGCACCCGAGGTCCGGGGCACCAGCCTCCACGCCCTGAGGACGGCGTCGCCCCGGTGGACGTCTTCACCAGGATCGGACGCGTCCGGACCGTCCGGAGGGTCGCTGAAGAATCGACCGGCAGCAACACCCCAAGCCGCCGACCACCTGTGGCCTTACCCTGGGGTCCTCATCGCCCCTGCGGGGGTTCGCAACGTGGTGGTCCACCGGGCCGGGCCGCTCATCGCGGACGCCTTAATCGCCCCTAGGCGGGTTCGTAACTCCAGTGGTCTGCAATGGTTTTGGCGACTGGTGCGTCTTCGTCGGCCCACGCCAAGACGGGATGCACGCGCTATGGCGCTGGCTCTCCACGACGCTGCGCACACCGGGGTGTCCCTGGCGGGCGTCATGGACCGGATGGGGCGCAGCCATAAGGGCTCCCGCCTGCCGGTCACGGGCGGTGTCTATGGGCAGTTCACGGAAGGGACGTACGAGGCGGCCTGGGGCGGTTGACCGGTCGCTGTTCCGTCTCCGTTCCGTTCACGATCAAATCGGGGACGGAGCGGAGACGGGACGGGCGGCTTCGCAATGACCGTGGCGGAGCGGGATCGGGTCCTGGTCAGGCGAACTTTGACTTGGGGCGCTCCTGCAACACCCCGTCGACGAAGATGTCGACCTTCTCGCTGTAGAAGCAGATGAGGCCGGTGACCTTGCGGCTCTCGTCCAGCGGGACGGGGTACGACCACGCGAGGTCCTTGCGGAGCTCACCGTTGGCACGCACTGACCAGTACTCGGCATCGCCCTTGTAAGGACAGCGGGTCACGGTGTCGGTGTGCTCTAGAAGGTCCATGCGTACGTGGGTCTTCGGCAGGTAGTAGCGCACCGGGAGTCCGGTCTCGAACAGCATGCGTGGGCTGGACGACTCCGCGACCGTCACGCCGTCCACCTCTACACGGACGTGCCGTGAACTGGGGAGGATGTCGATGCGGGCGTACGGGCTGCGCGGGTGGACGAAGACCTCCTCGTCCTCCTCGAACCAGGAGTCCATGGCGTCCCAGTCGAGACGGACGAGGTCGCGCAGATCCTCTAGGGGCGAGTCCAGGTAGCGCACGGCGGCGCTGGGGGCGTTGGTGCCGTTCACCTTCACTGTGTAGACGGTGGCGTCCCCACGGCTCGGTGAGTGCTCGCCTGGGCCGTCCTCAACCAGCTCTGCGCGGATGTCGGCGACCGGGATGTAGTAGGTGGGGTAGTAGGGGATCTCCCATACGAGGATCGGGGCGGTGGTGTCGGCCACCAGGCTCCCGCCCAGATACGCCCGGACGCGCTTGCCGCTCTGTTCGATCCGGACGCGCGTCTTCTGTGGTGTGCCCATGTCCGGGCCAACAGCTCCGTCCGTGTGCCTATTTCACCTGGGAACCGTCCACATTCCGCCATTTCCGCGCGAGTGGGGCCCACACCCCGGGGTGTGGGCCCCACGCTCACGCGTCCTGGGGTTCTGCCTGCTTACGCGGGACGAGCAGGATCGGCAGCAGCGTGAGGATCAGGACCCCCGCCGTCCACCAGAACGTCTGGGTGAACGCGTCGGTGAGCAGTGCCGGGGTCCGCGCGCCGTGCTGGGCGGCGGCGTCCTTCAGGTTGCCGCTCGCACCCGGGATCTCGTCCCGGAGCGCGATCTGCAACACGACCGCCGCGGCCGCCGTGCCGAACGAGCTGCCGATCCGCAGCAGCACGTTCGCGCCGGTCGTCGCCGCGGGCACCGCCGAGCGCGGCAGCCCCTGGTAGCTCATCGCCATCAGGGGCGGCGCGATCATGCCGTGCCCGAGCCCGACCACGAACATCGCGGCCATGATCATGGCGCGTCCGGTCCCCGCCTCCAGGGTGGTCAGCGCCAGGGTCCCCGCCAGTACGCCCAGCACGCCGGCGAGGGCGACCCAGCGGCCGCCGAACCGGTCGGCGATCCGGCCCGAGACCGACATCGTGACCATCGCGCCGAGGCCGAGCGGGGCCAGCAGCCAGCCCGAGGCCAGCGCCGAGTCCTCCCGGACGATCCGCGCGTACAGCGGGATGAGGATCATCAGCCCGAACACGGCGCCGCCGTAGAGGAAGAAGGCTCCGGTGGCCGCGGCGAACGACCGGGTGCGGAGCCGCCGGACGTCGATCAGGGCGTCGTCCCCCTTGCGCGCGGCGTGCGCGAGGAACGCCGCCACCAGGACGGTCCCGGCGATGACGCTGGTCAGGAACGTCGCGCCGGTCAGGCTGGCCCCGTCCCCGGCCTCGGCGAGCCCGTACACGAGGGCGGCCAGGCCCGGTGACAGCAGCGCCATGCCGAGGACGTCGAGCCGCGCGCTCGCGTCCCGCTCGGTGTCGCGCGGCAGCATCCGGATCGCCGCCACCAGCGCCAGCGCGCACACAGGGACGTTCACGTAGAACATCCAGCGCCAGTCGAGATGATCGACGATCACGCCGCCGAGCAGCGGGCCGAGCACCGGCGCCAGCATCGCGGGCACCGCGACGACGCTCATCACCCGGCCCATCCGATCGGGGCCGGCCTCCCGCACCAGCATCGTCTGCCCGATCGGCAACAGCATCCCGCCGCCGAGCCCCTGCAGGACGCGGAACGCGACCAGCGTGGGCAGCGACCAGGCCAGCCCGCACAGCAGCGACCCGCCGATGAACAGCCCGAGCGACACCAGCCACATCGTCCGCGCGCCGAACCGCCGCACCGACCAGCCCGTCATCGGGATCGCCATCGACAGCGCCAGCATGTACCCGGTCACGACCCACTGGATGGACGAGAGAGAGGCGTCGAAGTCCTTGCCGAGCGAGCTGAGCGCGACGTTCACGATCGTGCTGTCGAGCACGGTCATCGTCACGCCGAGGATCACCACGATCGCGAGTCTGCGCAGCTGGGGATCCAGGCCACGCGTGCCCTGTGGGGCGGCGGCCACCTTGGTGCTCATGCGTCGTCCACCTTCCGTTTCCGTACGCTGTATCGGCAGAAACGTACACCGTATCGGCGAATCCGTACAGTGTATCGATACGGTGTATCGCGTACGATCGGGGACGTGGCAGCAACACCCAGGGGACCCCGCGACCGCGAGCGGCCCGGTGACGTGTGGACACGCCCCCGTGGCGGACGCCGTCCCAAGCTCACCCGCGAGGCGATCGTCGACGCCGCGATCGCGCTCGCCGACGCCGAGGGCCTGGACGCCGTCTCCATCCGCCGCATCGCCGCCGAGCTCGGCGTCCGCGCGATGAGCCTCTACACGCACATCGACGCCAAGGAAGACCTCTTCGACCTCATGTACGACGTCGTCGCCGCCGAGGTCCTCGTCCCCGGCGATCCGCCGGACGACTGGCGCGAGGGCATCCTGCGGATCGCCCGGCGGGAGCGCGACGCCGGCCTGCGCCATCCCTGGATGTTCGAGCTCGCCGGACGCTCTCCCCGCGTCGGCCCGAACGGCCTGCGCCACCTGGAACAGTCCCTCGCCGCCGTGGCGCCCCTCAGTGACGACCCTGAGGTGATGCTCACGGTCATCACCACCGTCGACCACTACATGCTCGGTTTCACGCTCCGTGAGCAACGCGTCCAGGAGGCCAAGCGGAACGGCATGCAGGACGCGTACGACAGCCTCCAGGAGCAGCCGTACTACAAGTCGGTCCTGGACAGCGGCGAGATCCCCCACCTGCAACGGCTCTTCAAGCTGGGCCTGTACGGCGTCGAGAACTTCGAGCGGGGCCTCAAACTGCTGCTCGACGGCATCGAACACGAATACGGAGAGAAGTAGCCTCCACCGCCCGTACGACGTAGCGTAGGCGTCGGCATGCGGGCTGTTACGACGGGACGGGGACCAGGGTGCGGGCAGTGAGGTTCATCGGTGTCGCCATGGCGGCGGCGCTGGCGATGTCCGGATGCAGCGGCGACGGCAAGGCCGAGCAGGCCGCGCCGTCACAGAGCGCACCCGCCGGGCTCGACGCGTTCTACTCCCAGCGGCCGGACTGGAAGTCCTGCGGCGGCGGGTTCCAGTGCGCCAAGGCGCAGGTCCCGCTCGACTACGCGAAGCCGTCCGGCGAGAAGCTCGGCCTGGCCCTCATCAGGCTCCCCGCCCAGGACGAGTCCCGCCGCATCGGCTCACTGTTCACCAACCCCGGCGGCCCCGGCGGCTCCGGTGTCGACTTCATCCGGCAGGCCGCCGGAAGCTTCGGCACCGACCTGCGCAAACGCTTCGACATCGTCGGCTTCGACCCGCGCGGCGTCGGCGCCAGCGACCCCGTCCGCTGCAACACCGGCCCCCAGCTCGACCGCTTCTTCGCCGCCGACTCGTCCCCCGACGACCAGCGCGAGGTCGACGCCTTCGCCGCCGAGAGCAAGGGCTTCGCCGTCAACTGCGGCGCCAAGGCCGCCACCGAACTGCCCCACGTCGGCACCGCCGACGCCGCCCGCGACATCGACGTCCTCCGCGCCGCCCTCGGCGACCGGAAGCTCACCTACTACGGCGCCTCCTACGGCACCTACCTCGGCGCCTTCTACGCCGAGCAGTTCCCCGCCAACGTCCGCGCCCTCGTCCTGGACGGCGCCGTCGACCCCAAGGAATCCTCCACCGGCCTCCTGGTCGAGCAGGCCAAGGGCTTCGAGACGGCCTTCCGCGCCTTCGCCGACGACTGCGTCAAGTCCGGCCGCTGCCCCCTCGGCACGTCCACCGACGCCGCCCTCGCGAAACTGACGTCCTTCCTAGCGGAGACGGACCGGAAACCCCTCGCCAACACCCGCGACACCCGCCAGGTCACCGAGGCCCTAGCCGTCATGGGCATCGCCACCGCCCTCTACCTGAAGGAGTACTGGCCCCTCCTCCGCCAGGCCCTCACCCAGGCCATCCAGAAATCCGACGGCACGCTCCTGCTCTCCCTCGCCGACCAGATGGTCGAGCGCAAATCCGACGGCTCCTACAGCAACCAGACCGACGCCAACATGGCCGTCAACTGCGTCGACAAGCCCAACCCGCCGTCCGCTCAGGAGTACGGCAAGGCCGCCGCCGAGGCCAAGAAGGTCGCCCCCCGCTTCGGCCCCTTTGTCGTCTGGGGCGGCCTCCCCTGCGTCTACTGGCCCGTCCAGACCAAGAAGCAGCCCGCCCCCATCACCGCCAAGGGCGCCGCCCCCATCCTCGTCATCGGCACCCTCCGTGACCCCGCCACCCCCTACAAGTGGGCCCAGAGCCTCGCCTCACAGCTCTCCAGCGGCGTCCTCCTCACCCTCGACGGCGACGGCCACACCGCCTACCTCCAAGGCGACCCCTGCATCACCAAGGCCACCGACACCTACCTCGTCACCGCAGACCCCCCGAAACCCGGCACGGTCTGCCGCTGAAAACGGGTGCACACCCACCCTCCGAAACCCGGTAGACTGCTCCCGGCCGTGCCGAGCACGGCAAGCCGCCTTAGCTCAGTCGGCAGAGCGATTCACTCGTAATGAATAGGTCATCGGTTCGATTCCGATAGGCGGCTCCACCTCAGAGGCCCCTTCCGATCCCGGAAGGGGCCTCTTTGCTAACAGGCTTGCTAACAGCGACCGTTATGCCGCTTCGCTCATGACCCGAGCGAACACGTCCGCCGCAGCCACCTCGGCCGACCTGACCACGTGCGCGTAGACCCGCAGCGTGATCGCCGCCGAGATCACCGAGCTGGCCGGCCTCACCGGTCATGTGATCGAGTTGAGTAAAACGATCAACCTGGAGATCGACGAAGACGGCGGCGCCCACATCGAATACCGCTTCGACCTGCTCAACCTCGGCGACCAGCCGCAGGCCCGCATGACCCGCGAAGTGTGGTTCGAGCACACGACGGGCCCGCTGGTCATCAAGCCGGTTCCCGACATCGATCGACGCGTCGCCATCCAGCGCATCCACGACACGACCAACCTGGCCAAGTTCGCCTTCCAGATTTCCCCGCCACTACGCCCGGGGGAGTGGGCCCGCGTCGGCTACGTCTGCGAACACGGCAAGTTCGACGTCAACCACTACTGGCGCGAGTCGATGCCCCGCTACTGCCGCCGCTACGAGATCAACGTCCGGCAGCGCAACATCGACCTGGGAGGCTGCACGGCGACTGAGGAGCACCCGGACGGATCGGAGAACTCCGCCACTGACAGTCTGGTTTGGGACATTGACGGCAAGGACGCCATCATGTCCCTGACCCGGGATTACCTACGCCCGAACCAGGCCGTGACACTGCGCTGTGATGTGCTCCGTGGACCTGCGTGACGAGATCGAACAGACGCTCCGGGCGTGGCATGCCTACGAGGTGAACCGCGGATCGGCGGCCGTCATCGACTTCGACTGCAACCCCACCGACACCGCGACCGAACCGGCGGACAGCCGTCTGACCGTCTACCTCCGTCTCCGCGAACTCCACACCCGCGCCGAGCGGGACGAGGCGACCCACCTGGTCTCCCGCCTCAATGCCGATATCGCCTACCTCGGTGCGCTACTCGGCGAACACCCGCCCTTCGCCGCCTACATCCGCGCCACTCAGGGATGCGGGGCGGCCGGGTGGCATGACGGGTACATCACCCAGCGCGGCGACCAAGCCCGTCAAGCACTGGCCAACCTCGGTGTCGAGTGGGGCCCGGACACGTCCCGCGATCTGCACACCATCGAGGGCCCGATCGAGACCGACGAAGCCCCCGACGCCATCCGCCAGGCCGCCGCCGACTACGAGGACGCGGTCCGGCAGGCCACCGGTAGCCAGGCCCCGTTCGAGCTGACGATCGAAACGGCCGACGTTGACGCCTACTGGGCGTACTGGCTGGACGGCGCCGGCCACCGGGTACGGCTCCGACTCAACCTCCGCCGAAGTGCCTTCACCAAGGTTGCAGCCCGGCAATTCGCTCTGCACGAGGTTCTCGGCCACGGCCTCCAGGGCGCGAGCTGGACGGCACAGGCCGCCGCCGAAGACGTCCCCTGGGTACGGCTCTCTTCCGTCCACGCCCCGCAACAGGTACTCCTGGAGGGCTTGGCCCAAGCGCTACCGCTGTTCATCGCCCCCGATGACGAACTCTTGCTCACCCGCACCCGCTTAGACCACTACAGCCAACTCGTCCGCGGCGAACTTCACGTGGCTCTCAACCGTGGCGCCTCCATCGAAGAACTGGCCGACCACGCCCGGTTCCGCGCTCCATGGATCTCTGACGAGGCCATCTCCGACATCATCACCGATCGCGGAGCCAACCCCCAACTGCGCTCCTACCTCTGGGCCTACCCAGCCGGATGCGACTGGTTCGTCAACCTCGCCGAAGCAGACCAGGCCACCAAGACCACAGTCCTGCAAGCCGCCTACCAGGCCCCGCTAACCCCGACCGACCTGGCAGCACTCTGGCCGACGGGCCCCACCATCGGCGGCCAAGACACCTAAGAATCAAGATCACCGGGAGCGGCAGAGCCCCGGATGAGAACTTTCTTTACGTCTTTAAAGGCGCCCGCTCCGCGGCCGCCGGGCCAGCCCGGGACGGCGGGCGTGCGGCCTCTCCGGGCCGGTCCCGCCGTCCCGCGCTGACCCTCCAGAGGCAGAGCCCAACCCAAGAGAGCGCGAACGTCCGCGCCTCCCTGAGATGCTGGGGACGTGCCCACCACCGAGGCCCGTCTTGATCGTTTCAGCGACACGCCGGGGTTTCGTGCACGACCAGAGGTTCGCTGCAAAAACGCGCCATGTACGGTCGCCTATGCACCACCTCGCCAGCGGCTTTACCATGGGGGTCCTCATCGCCCCTACGAGGGTTCGCAACATTTCGAAGACGGTGCGCTTCTGTCCGTCCTTCTCGGTCCTCATCGCCCCTACGAGGGTTCGCAACCCGCCGTCCGCGAGGAGTTCCAGTCCCATGAAGAGTGGTCCTCATCACCCCTGCGAGGGTTCGCAACGAACTTGAACTCGGCGATGCCGATCTCGTCCATTCCCGTCCTCATCGCCCCTACGAGGGTTCGCAACGCGTACTCAAGCGCCGTCCCACGCGCCCATCGGCGTCCTCATCGCCCTAGGAGGGTTCGCAACGTAATGCCCGTACCCGGTGTGCGGCGCGTCCTCCGACGTCCTCATCGCCTCTACGAGGGTTCGCAACACGCTATCTCGGACACCGACGATGCCCGGAACCTGTCCTCATCGCCCCTACGAGGGTTCGCAATACGTCCTCAGAGAGGCGTGCCGTTGCCGTGGTCAGGTCCTCGTTCTCCGGCAGGGATCGCGAACCCAGGTCTGTGGCGAGCCGGAAGCCGCTTGAGCGTGCTCGAACCAGGGGGCTGCGCAGCCTAATGCAGTTGTTTTTGTGGTCTTGGCCGTTGTCGGCCTGGATGGACACGGTGACGTGCCCGGGGCGCGCGATCGCGCGGACGGCGGTCAGGTGTGACGGTCGGTAGCGCGCGATCGTGTGTCCCGGGGCCAGGAGGGGTCTGGGGAGCCACGGGGTTCCCCAGTCGCACGCGCCCAGCCGACAGCGCCAGCCCCCGCGCTGCGAGAGATCACGGTGAGGGTGCGGTGGCCTTGAAGGCTTTGCCCGCGTTGCGGCGGGGCTTGTGTTTGTTGGAGGGGTTCCAGTTCCAGCGGCCGGTGTCGGCTTGCCCGCGGCTTGCGCGGATTCGCAGGACGGGCCATCGGGGCGGTTTCTTGATCGCGCGGGGGCACTGGCGGCCGGCGCGCGGCGGCAGCAGCCGCCGGCGGGCTTGCCGGGCGGTGTCGGCCACGGCCTCGGCAAGCTTGGCGGCGGTGGCGCCCAGGTGCGCGATCACGCTGCGGCGGATAATCCTGACGCAGGTCAGGTAGGGGATGCGGTCGGCGTCGACGACGGGTTCACTTGTGTGGACCGCGGCGTGGTGGGCGACCCGGCGGACAGCGTGATGCACCGCCAGAAAGGCCCACAGCTCCTGGCGGACACCGTCGGGAGTGCGCGAGCGCAGCGGACCGCCGGGGCCGAGGTGATTCTTGACCTCGTCGAAGGCGAGCTCGATCTCCCAGCGTTGCCGGTAGAGCGCGATCAGTTCCATGGTGGGGTGGCGTTCGTGGTCAAGCAGTGTGGTGCCCAGGTGTAACAGCGTCTTGCCGTCGTCGGTGGTGAAGGTGATGACGCGGAAGGTGATCTGCTCGGGCAACTCTCGGCCGTCGGCCTTGGCGCGCAGGCGGGTGCCCTTGCCCGGCCGAGAGACCGCCAGGCATGACCCGTCGGGGAGCTCCCTCATGGTGGTGCCCAGGTGATTGGACTGCAGCCGGGCCAGCAGGTTCGTGCCGGTCGCGGCGAAGGTGTCCACGAACTCGACCGACCAGAATCCTCGATCGACGATCACCAGGTCACCGGGACCGGCCGCAGCAGCGAGCGAGAAGGCCAGTGCGCGTTCGCCGTCGCGGTAGCCGCCGATCGCGGCGTCCAGCACGCCGTGCGTGCCGATCTCAGCGAGCACTACGGCCCTGACCTGTGGGAACCCGAGCGGGGTGTGGTCTGTGGTGGACGGCCCGTCGAAGGCGGAGCCGTTGCTCATCGAGTCCGGCACGTCGAACTGTGTGCCGTCCAGCGCCAGCAGCCGCAGCCCGCGCCACCAGGCGCCGGGCGTGTCGTGTGTTGCCAGCGGCCCGGCGACCTCCCGGAACAGCGTCTCCATCACCTCGGTGCCCAGCCGAGCACGGGCACGCGACAGCGACGACCTGTTGACGCGGGCTAATGCCCGGGTCCCCGAAATCCCACCGGTCAGCAGCTGGATGACCTCCTCATACGACTCGCGCGCGAACAGGCACAGGGCGAGCACGAAGTACACCACCAGCCGCGCCGGCAGCAGCCTGCGCCGACGCTCGGCCCGGTCGTGTTTGGCGATCACCACGTCGACCAGCTCGGACGTGAACACCGTCGTCAGAACCCCGAGCCGGACCCGCAGCCCAGCGGTTCCGGCACTCACGCTCGAAAACCCTCAGGCACAGAGCGGTCGCTACCACGCGGTATCACCAACCCGTGACGATCACGGACACGGTTCGTGATCTCTCGCAGCGCGGGGGCTGGCGCTGTCGGCTGGGCGCGTGCGACTGGGGAACCCCGTGGCTCCCCAGACCCCTCCTGGCCCCGGGACACACGATCGCGCGCTACCGACCGTCACGCCTGACCGCCGTTCGCGCGATCGTGCGCCCCGGCACGTCACTGTGTCCATCCGGGCCGACGACAGCCAGGACCACCAAAAGCAACTGCATTGGCTGCGCCGGCCCCCTGGACCCCGCGAGCCGGGGGGCTCATTCGCGCGAAGAACGGTCTGTCGCACATAGCGCGCCGTTCGTGCGAACGAACACCCCGGACCGAACAGCGCGGAGTGCTCAGGCTTGCTAACGCGGATGCTTACGGCGGGTCTGGACGGGCCTGGACGAGGGGGGAACCCGGGGGCGTCCGCGAGGGCCGCCCTGCAGGTCAGCGGACAAATTTGGACGTCTTCGGATCTTGTCCGTGAGACTCGTAATGAATAGGTCATCGGTTCGATTCCGATAGGCGGCTCCACCTCAGAGGCCCCTCGCGATCGCTCGCGAGGGGCCTTCTGCATGACTGACTGACACAGTGCCTGACTAGCCGCCCTCGTCGACGAGCGGGAACACGTCGTCCATCGCCTCGGCGCCGGCCAGCAGAGCGGGCCGGATCTGGTGCCAGTAGACCGTCTCGGTGACCTCCGTGCTCTTGTGGCGGACCGGCCGTGAGATGTCCTCAATCGGGACGTCGGCGTCCGACAGCACCGACACGAAGCTGCCGCAGCGTCGGCTCGTCCGCGTTGAGGTCTGTCTTCGCTCGGATGGACGAAACGACTGCAGCACGTTGTTGGCGTTCCGCTCAGTTCCGACCGCGGACGCGAAACCAGAGGGTGCTCCCGTCACGGCTGTCCCAGTTGCCTGGCGGTGCCCGCCTGCAGGTCCCCCGCCGAGCGCGACGCTAAGGTGTTTCGGGAGGTACTCCATGACGTCTGCCGAGCCCCGCTCATCCCGACCGACCTTGCAGGGCTATGGCCGAGCGGACCGACTGCCGGTGGCCTTGGATGCCCTGTTCGTCTATGGGACCCTCCGGTTCTCTGACGTCCTGCGTACCCTCATCGACCGCGTTCCCGACCGTGAGCCTGCAGCCGCCGAGGGGTGGCGCGTCGCCGCCCTCCCTGGACGGGTCTATCCCGGGCTGGTCATCGGTACCGCCACGGCCCATGGCTACCTGATGACCGGTCTTACCCGCGATGAGTGGCGCGTCCTGGACGCATTCGAGGGCCCGGTCTATGAACTCGTTCGCGTTGATCTGCGTGACGGACGCCACAGCTGGGCCTACGCCTGCATTCCCGGAACCGACGTCGACCCCGACGACTGGTCGGCCGAAGACTTCGACGCCCGGCATCTCGCCGCCTTCGTAGAACACTGCGCAGCCTGGCGCCGGCACTACGAAGCCAGTTGAACCTTTCAGGTCAGCCCGGGTAGCCGCCGTTGTCCAGGCCAGTAGATGGGTGAGATTAGGGCCCCAGGGCGTGATTGATGGATTCCCTAGAATCGTGAGGCTGCCTTGCGGGACGGTGAACTCTACTCGTAGTCGTACTCGTCGTCGTTCATGAGGAGATCGTTGAAGCCGTACCTGCGCTCTTCCCCGTCCAGTTCGATCCGGCCTTCCTTCAGTACCGGCGCCAGCAGTTCAGGCAATCCGAGACCCGCCCAGTCGACGGTCACGGTGTACTCGGTATCTCTCAACAAGCGCTCGTCCGTGAGCACCCACATCCGCTCGTTACGGTTCCTCGGCTCCGCGCTGTTGAGATCCTCGGTGACCCACTGCATGTCAGAATCAGGCAGAGGTTCACCACCAAGGATCCAGCCTTCGTCGTCCCAACGGATCTCGGTTAGTCCGGGGATTTCCAGCCGAATGTGCGGATACAGGTCTCGGACCAGTGTGAGTTCGCCCTTCTGATATACGCGGATGTCCAGGTCGGCTGCGGGGCTGAGATTCCATCCCGTTCGTAGGACGTCATAGACCGCCTCGTGGATCTCCTCCAGGGAACCGGCCACTGTTAGATTTCCCCAGCCTCCACCGCCTTGAAAGAATGAGTCCTCGAACACGTAGAAGCTGTGCATTTTGCCATCCTCTCGCAGAGCTTTGCCGTAGGCATCCAGCCTATAGAGCCGAGTCGCCTGGGGTTGGTCTTTCGTCCTCAAATCAGATGGTCGAGTCTTTTTGAACCAGAGGGCTACGTTGCCCAATGCAGTTTCTTAAGGCGTGAAGCAGGGCCGTGGCCTGTCCAAGATTCCCCTCGCGGTGAGCTCGGCGGAGAATGTCGAGGCGGTGGCGGTGGCGGCGGCGACGAGCAGGACCAGGGCGGCGACCAGTCCCAGAGTCCCCAGAGTCGGGAGCGCCACGTCGGCGAACGACCGCGGTGTGATCGTGGCCAACGCTGACCTGGACGTCGGACCACGACAGGCGCCCGGCCAGGAACCCCGGCCAGTTGATCGGCCGATGTTGCGGCCACCTCTCGAACCTGAGTCCCCTATAAGCCGGGCGGCGCGGGGAGAGCCGAAAGCGGGTGGGCTTCTTCTTGTGTTGATCAGCCGGACGCGGGCGCGGGCCGGTGGGTTCGGGTGCGCGGAGTCGTGTTGATCACGTCCACGGGCGCCAACCTCGTCGGTGCGGGTGTGCATCTTACCTGGTACGGCGCGACCGAGAGGGTTGCGCATTGGGGATGGGGACGAGGGCTCATGCGGAAGTTTGTGATCGCCGGAGCGGGGGCTGTGCTGGCGCTCGGTTTGACGGCCTGCGGCAGTGTCGCCGACAGCGATTCCGTGCCGCCCCCGCCCCCGCCGACTGCTCCCTCGGCGCCGGAGGCCCCCTCTGGGCCGGGTGGGGTGCCGACTCAGCAGACCCCGTAAGTGCGGCCGAAATATCTGGTCGCCGGCAAGTTCACCGTCGGCGGCGTCGTGTTCTTCACCGCCGACGGGAAGTGCCCGGACGGTGCCCCGCGCCCGGTAGGTGCTCCATGTCCGGGTTCGGTGAAGGGGGGCGGGCCACGTCGCACAACGCCGGCGTGCATCTCTCCGGCCAGGTCGCGACCTTCATCCAGGAGACCCGGCGACCTCGTCGATGTTGGGCCGGCTCCTGAGCCGATCGGGTCTAGCCACCGGCTTCGGTCACCAACGCTTTCATGCAGGTGGACGGCGACCACGCCACCGTCCCGAACCGGGAAGGCTCGCCTCCGAAGCCACCGCTCAGATCGGTGGACGCTCGCGTTTCGAGGCGACCTGAACGGCCGAAGGCCGGCGACCGTCCCTGGTCGAGCTTCCGCCGTTGGCGGTTCCCCGGACGGTGTCACCGCCGAATGCCTCGGCGGATATGCCCCGAAGCCCCCTCGCGACTTCGCGAGGGGGCGTCTTTCAGGGGCGCCGCTGAAGGCCGTCGCGGCGAACCGGCAACCCGTCCGAGCGGCTCTAGTGGTGTCAGTGGTCGGCTCGGGTTCGGTCGGCGGGGCGGGTGAGGTCACCGAGGTTGTTCAGAGGCGGGTGCGGGGCGGGGGTCGCGCGACGGTTGACGGCCCAGACCGCGAGGGCGCAGGCGGCGAAGGCCGCGCCGAGGATGCTGGAGCCGGTCCATCCGGCATTGGCGAAGACGGTGGTCGTGGTGGTGGCGCCGAGGGCGGAGCCGAGCGAGTAGAAGATCATGTAGCCGCCGACGACGCTGCTGGTGCGGTCCGGGTGGACCGTCGTGAGCAGGTGCTGGTTGCTGACGTGCACGGCTTGGACGGCGAAGTCGAGCACGACCACGCCGATGACGACGAGCCACAGCGACCAGGACGTTTGCGCGATGGCGAGCCACGAGAGGGCGAGCAGCACGAGTGCTCCGCCGGTGACGGGGCTCGCGAACCCGGCGTCGGCCCAGCGTCCGGCCCGCGCGGCGCCGAGTGCCCCGGCCAGGCCGGCGACGCCGAACAGGCCGATCTGTGCCGTGCTCAGGTGCCACGGGGCGGCCGCGAGCGGGAGGGCCAGGCCGCTCCACAGCGTGCCGAAGGAGGCGAACAGGAAGAACGCGATCAGCCCGCGCGAGACGAACGAGCGCTCGCGGAACAGTCCGCCCAGCGAGGTCAGGACCTGCCGATACGTGGTGTGGTCGGTGCGCGGGTCGGGCGGCAGCGCCCGCAGGACGAGGCCCGCCAGCGTCACCAGGATCGCGGCGAGTGCGAAGTACACGCTGCGCCAGCCCCACACCGCGGCCAGTGCCCCGGCCGCGACGCGTGCGCCGAGGATGCCGACGACGACGCCGGAGGTCACCACGCCGAGCGTGCGGCCGCGTTCCCCGGGCGTCGACAGGGCCGCGGCGTAGGCGACGGTCGTCTGCACGACGACCGCGAACAGGCCCACGACGGCGAGTCCGACCAGCAACAGCCAGGTCCGGGACGCCGTCGCGGCCAGCAACGCGCCCACCGCGGTCAGCAGGAGGTGCCCCGCCATGAGCTTGCGCCGGTCCACCATGTCGCCCAAAGGGACGAGGAGGGCGAGCCCCGCCAGATAGCCGAGCTGCCCGGCCGTGACGGTCCATCCCAGGTGGGCGTCCGGCACGCCCAGGTCGTCGCGGATCTGGGCGAGCACGGGCTGCGCGGCGTAGATGCCCGCGACCGCCACCGCGCAGACGGCGGCGAACAAGGCCCTTCGGCCAGCGGTCAACCCCATCCGATCCTCCTTCGATCAGTAGCAAATTGCAACTAACCTGAGGCTACGGCAGAATGGTTTCAATCAGCAACTCTTCGGGAGGTGTGATGTCCCAGCCCGCGATCCGTGCCGAGGATGTGGCCTGGACGGATCCGACCTGCCCAGTGGCGCGGACCCTCGACCTGATCGGCGACCGCTGGAGCCTGCTCATCGTTCGCGACGCCATGGACGGCGCGCGCGCGTTCACCGACTTCCAGCAGCGCACCGGCATCGCCCGCAACATCCTCACCGACAGGCTCCGGCGGCTGGTCGAGCGTGGCGTCCTCGATAGGAAGGTCGCACCATCGGGCAAGCGGCAGCTCTACGCGCTCACCCCGGTCGGGCGCGATCTGTTCACCGTCATCGTCGCCCTGCGGCAGTGGGGTGAACGGCACGCCTTCGCCCCGGACGAGACCCATTCCGTCCTCGTCGACGAGCGCGGTCTCCCGATTCCGGAGCTCCGGCCCACCCTCTCGGGCGGCGACCCCGCCGATGTCGACACGACCACCGTGCTGAAGACGCGGTGAGGGGAAGCGTGCTCCGAGGGCGTCCTGGGCCCGTCCCGCCGTATTTGTGCTGGTCGTGACGGAGGTTGCATCCTGTACCGAGGTACAGGCTTACCGTCGAGACGCGGCCGCCGCCAGGTGGGCGACGCCGAGACGAAGGGGGCTGGATGATGGCCGAGCCCGACGTGCCGATCTTGTGCACGCTGTCGCCGAACGCGATCGTGGACCGGCTGACGGAGTTCGAGGCACTGTTCGCCGAGAGCCTGACCACGGTGGAGCGCGAGCCGCTCCGGCTGCGGCTGACCTTCGATGCCGATGCCGAAACGGAGAATCGGCTTCGTGACGTCTTCGAGGCGGAGCGGCAGTGCTGCGCGTTCCTGCGCTTCGCGTTCGACCGCACCGAGGCGGGGCTGCGGGTCGAGGTGATCGCTCCGGAGGACGCCGCGCCGACCTTGGACGGCATGCAGGCCCTGGCCGAGCGCAACGCGCCGCCGGAGGTCGTGGCCACGGGATGGACGAGATGAGCGCTCAGTACGAGGGGCTGCGGTCCAGCCAGGTCGCGGAGGCGGCGGGCGTGAACCCGCAGACCCTGCGGTACTACGAACGGCGCGGCCTGCTGGCCGAGCCCGAGCGGACCTTGGGCGGACATCGGCTCTATCCCCGAGAGGCGGTGACCGTCCTGCGGGTGATCAAGACGGCGCAACGGCTGGGCTTCACCTTGGACGAGGTAGCCGAGCTGCTGGAGGCCGCGCGGCATCGGCATGGGCGGCCTGACACGGGCCTGATGGACCGGGCACGGCTGAAGCTGGTCGAGGTCGAGCGGCGCATCGCTGACCTGGAGGTCATCCGGTCCGCTCTGCACGAAGCGATCGACGCCGGCTGTGACGACCTGATGACGTGCGCCCGACAGCCGTGCTGTCCGCTGCCGTTCGCCGGCCTCGCCGATGCCGAAGAGGAGCGCGCGTGAAGACCGCATCGGGGACGGGCTTGGGCGCACTGGCCGCCGCGGCATGCCGTCCTTTCTCGGCACCGGGGTGCTCGGCGGGGGCGCGGTGGTGTCCTTCGCCGGCGGCCTGCCGCTCGTCGCCGGGGGCCTGACCGTTCTGGGCCGTGGTCACGTTCGTCCTCGCGGCCCGCCGCAGGACAAGTGCGGCCAAGGCGGTTGCTAGTGGCTGCGGGTGCGGCACTGGGGGCATCTGAGCGCGTCAGGTGTCGAAACGGCGACGCGCGTCCTCGATGCTGCCGAGGTACTGGTGGGTCCAGCCGCAGATGGCGTCGACCGTGCCGCGCAGTGCCCGTCCCGGTTCGGTGAGGGTGTAGTCGACACGCGGCGGGACGGTCGGGTAGACCTTCCGGTCGACCAGGCCGTTGCGCTCCAGCATCCGCAGGTTCTGGGTGAGCATCTTGTGGCTGATGCCCTCGACCTCGTTCCGCAGTTCGCTGAAGCGCAGGGTGCGTTCGCCGAGCGCCTCGGTGATCAGGAGCGCCCACTTGTTGGCGACGTCGGAGAAGATCTCCCGTGCCAGGGAGTCCGCTCGCCTCAGGTCGGCGTCCTCGGGCAGGTCTTCGCGCAGCTGCTTGGTCACCATGGGGTTCCTCAGTCACCGGAAAGTGCGTTCTTCCACGTCGGCTCTCACTCTCCTACGGTTCTTGAGTAACCACAAGAGAGCAAGGGAAAGGGTGGGCACTGTGGCCGCCATCGATGTCTTCAACCACGAGATCTCCGCCGAAAGTGACTTCGGTTACTCACAGGCGATCAAGTCGGGCGACCTGATTCACGTCTCCGGACAGGTCTCGCTGGACGAGGCGGGCGAGTTCGTCCACGCGGACGACTTCGCCGCTCAGCTCAAGCAGACCCATATCAACCTGGACAAGGTCCTGGCCCATTTCGGTGCGACCCGGAATCAGGTCATCTCGCAGACCCTGTACGTGGTCGACCTGCGGCAGAACGCAGCGGCGACGATGGAGGGCAACCTGGCCTACTTCGGCGGCCACCGCCCGGTCAGCACCGTCCTCGGTGTCACTGACCTGGCCTTTTCCGGCCAGGTCATCGAGATCGGCTTCGTCGTCGACACGAAGCTCCCCGCCTGAGGACCCGTCACTCTCTACTCAAGGTCCTGGTCCATCGCGGCGGCGATTTCGGCGTTGGTCGCGCCCCGCCACTCGCCGGTGTCCTGGTCCTGGAATAGCCATGGTTGCAGAAGGGTGCCTTCCAGCCAGCTACGCATCCACGTAGCGAGGCTCATGTGCTGGGGGAACAGGGCCACGTGGAAATCGTCCGCCGGGGCGGGGTTGGGGTCGATCGCCCACATCCCGGCGGCCGGATCGGCGACGTCCACATAAGAGGTGATGCCGCATCCCCAGTCGCAGATCGGCAGCAATGACCCGGCCCTTGCCTCCCATGGCCCGGTCCAATGCTGCTGTTGCCCTCGGTACCTGCTCAGGATGCCTTCCAGGGGAATGAGGCCATAGGCGGGACCGAAGCCGCCGTCGCCGAGTCGCAGATAGGAACGGCGCAGCAAGGACGGCAGAGGCCGCCCCAGGGAGGCTTCGCACTCGTTCACCTCGTCCTCCGAAGCGGGCGTCAGCGGGGGCAGCGGTTCGAACTGTCCGGCGGCGTGAGCGGCGAGGTACTCGGGCGAGCCTCGCCAGTACAACCGCTGAAGCCGCCCGTCACGGGTGTGCCTGAAGGTTCCACCGCCTTCGGTGTCGACGCCGGGAAACCCGACTCGCTCGTCGAGGTAGTCGCCCGACTCCACCCGCGCGCGCACGTCCTCGAACACCAGATCCTCTTCGCTGATCACGCGGCAAGGATGCCCGGTGCGGCGGACATTCTTTCGGCCCGCGGCTCGCACGTCAGGCCGCTACCGGGCCTTCCGCGACGCGGGGCGGTGCCCGGTGATCCGGGTGACATCGGACGTGCGGAGCCGTGATCTTCCCCGCGTCGAAGGCGCTCGGCCCGTCCAGATGGCCGCGACGGTGGCCAGATCCTGTCAGGCCGCCTGGGACGGGTTCGGTGGACGGCTCGGGGCCGTCGCCGGTGAACGTCACCGGGTGAGACCCGGGTGCGAGCGCTTCTGTTCGTCCTGGCCACGGGTGACGGTTCGGCGGCGCCGGCGGGGCGGGACGGATCCGGTCCGATCCGGCCGGTGATCGGCGGGGCTCCGGCACTTTCGAAATGTGGGGGCGAAGAGGCCGGGCATGCGCTCCATCCGATTCAAATCCAGTCGCTCTCGGTAGCGTCGGCGCAACCGGTTCGGCTGCGAGCACGGTGCGGGCGACATGCCCGCCGGGTCGTTTCCATGAGCCGTCGAGATCGCTCGGTCCGCGCCATTCCCGCATGTACGCCCGCCCGTTCGCCGCGCTCCAGCTTGCCGGGACACGTGCTGGAACGATCCTTTTTCAAATGGCCGGCAACACCCTTCGACAATCATCGATCAAGTTGAACAACGCGCTCCCGGTCGCCAATTAACTCCGAATCGAAATAAGTTGAAAACCTCGCGATTGACAGCCCTTGCCATGAAAGTTACTCTCCGTTGAGATCCTGGATCTCTGTCCCCTGACGGTAACCGTTTAATCCGGAATTCCCGGCGCACGGGTTGTCGGTCACCGATGAAAAACGCGCCCACTCTCCACTGAACGGGGAATCGCATGCGTAAAAGGATCGCCCTTTCCGCCGCCGCTGCCTGCGCGCTTGCCATGACCACGGCGTCCGTCACCACGGCCGCCGCCTCCGCACCACTGTTCACGCCGGGTCCCAACGGCGTGACCATCGAGATCGCGACCGTCAACGGCTCCGGGTGCCCGCTCGGCACCGCCGCGGTCGCACTGTCCCCCGACAAGGAGGCGTTCACTGTCACCTACAGCAACTACACGGCTCAGGTGGGCGGCCCATCAAAGCCCACCGACTTCCGTAAGAACTGCCAGATCAACATGAAGGTCCACGTCCCGCAGGGCTTCACCTACGCGATCTCGTCGACGGACTACCGCGGCTTCGCCTCCCTGCAGCCCGGTTCGGAAGCCTGGCAACTGGCCAGTTACTACTTCCAGGGCAGCCAGGGCACCGAAACGATCAGCCATCATCTGCCGGGTCCCGCCAAGAAGAGCTGGCAGTTCGACGACGAGGTGCCGGTCGCCCAGCTCGTGTACAAGCCGTGTGGTGAGGAGCGCAACTTCAACATCAACACGGAGTTGCGCGTTGACGAGGGTACTTCGGACCCGGCGAAGGTCAGCTTCATCACGATGGACTCCACCGACGGCAGCATCAAGACGACCTACCACTTCGCTTGGAAGCGCTGTCCGTAGTTCGAGAAACCCACTCTGAAGGAGAAGAATCCATGCGCAAGGGAATGACTGCTTCGGCGGCATTGCTCTCCGCTCTCGCGCTGACCACGGGTACGGCCTCGGCGTCGTCGACGTCGGCCGTCGAGCCCCCGCCGATCGGGAAGATCACCCTCAACGTGCTCACGGTGAACGGCTCCGGCTGCCCCGCCGGCACCGCCGCCGTGGCCCCGTCGAAGGACAACACCGCCTTCACCGTCACCTACAGCAACTACACGGCGCAGGCCGGCGGGAACTCCAAGCCGACCGACTTCCGCAAGAACTGCCAGCTCAGCCTCGGCGTTCACATCCCGCAGGGCTTCACCTACGCGATCGCCAGCGCCGACTACCGCGGCTTCGCGAGCCTGGCCGAGGGTGCGTCCGGAGTGGAACGCGCGAACTACTACCACCAGGGCTCGCCCCAGTCGACGCCCGTCAGCCACACCATCAAGGGCAAGGTCTCCGACAACTGGCAGTTCACCGACTCGACCCCGGTCGCCGAACTGGTGTGGAAGCCGTGCGGTGAGGACCGCAACTTCAACATCAACACCGAGCTGCGCGTGGACAAGGGCAGCTCCAAGCCCGACCAGACCAGCTTCCTCTCCTTCGACTCCACCGACGGGGACGTGCGGACCATCTACCAGTTCGCCTGGAAGAAGTGCCCCGGACACTGATCCGGCTTGACCGGGCCGTGCCCTTCCAGGAGGGGCACGGCCCGGCCCCATCCGGCACGGCCGCGCCCTCGTCCCGTTCACCAAGGTGGGGCCCGGCCGTTTCGACCTGCCGTGGGACGCGACCGGCTCAGGGCGTCGACGTGCGGCGGAGCGTCGTGGTCGCGATCTGGAGGAAGTCGAGCAGCGCCTTGTCGCGCCTGTCCTCCACCACGACCAGGCACGTCTCGACGGGCTCGGCGTCGGTGAGGGGGAGATAGACGAGATCGGGCCGGGAGTACGACCGCGCGACGCTCTGCGGCACCAGGGCGATGCCGTGCCCCGAGGCGATGAGCTCGAACTTCTCCTCCGCCGAGGACGTCCGCCGCGCCCGCGCGTCGAAGATCGGCTGACCGCCGAGATCCGCCGTCGTGAGCGACCGGCGGCCGGCGAGCGGGTGGGTCACGGGAAGACACGCCACCTTGGGCTCGTGGCCGATGGGGATGGTCCGCAGGCCCGAGTCGTTGAACGGCCGCCGCAGGTATCCGACGTGGGCCCGGCCGTCCCGCAGCGGCGCGTCCCGGTCCCACTGCTGCGACGGGACGAGCTCGATCTCGACGTCCGGGTGGCTCGCGGTGAACGAGCGGATCGCCTCCGACACGTGCAGCCCGGCGGAGAAGGTCACGGCGAGCCGCTCGACGCCCCGCCCGGCCTCGCGCACCCGCCGCACCGCCGCGTCGACGGTCGTGATGATCCGCCGAGCCTCCTCGTGGAGCCGCCGCCCGGCGTCCGTCAGCTCCACGCTGCGGCTCGTCCGGACGAAGAGCGCGCACCCCACCTCCCGCTCGAAGGCGCGGATCTGCCGGCTGAGGACCGGTTGGGTGATGTAGAGGTCCTCCGCGGCCCGGCCGAAGTGCCGCTGGTCGGCCACCGCGACGAAGTAGCGGAGCTTACGGAGGTCCAGATCCATGCCCGCAGGGTATCAATCGCGGGCGAAGGGTATTGGACGTCCCGCCAGTGCCGCCCGGACACTCGAGCAATGATCGTCATTACGACGCCCACGGGCGACATCGGCCACCGCCTCCTGACCATCCTGCTCGACAACGCTCCCTTCCACGGCGAGGAGATTCGCGTCATCGCGCGAGATCCCGCCAAGCTCCCCGACTCCGTCCGCGCGCGGACCGACGTCGTGCCCGGCTCGCACGGTGACGCCGAGGTCGTCGACCGGGCCTTCGCCGGCGCGGACGCCGTCTTCTGGGTCGTCCCGCCGGACACTCAGGCGCCGAGCCTGGAGGACGCGTTCTCCGGCTTCACCCGCGCCGCCGCCAAGGCGTTCGCCGTCCACGACGTCGCGCACGTGGTCGGAGTCTCGGCGCTCGGGCGCGGTACCCCCGTCGCCCGCCGCGCCGGGCACGTCACCGCGTCACTGGCCATGGACGACCTCATCGCGAGCACGGGCGTGGCCTACCGGGCCCTTGCGAGCCCCTCGTTCATGGACAACTTGCTAGGGCAGGTGGACTCGATCCGTGCCGGTGGCGTGTTCACCGACATCGTCGCCGCGGACAGGCGAGCGCCGTCGGTCGCGACACGTGACCTCGCCCAGGTCGCCGCCGGATTGCTGCTCGACCGGACGTGGACGGGGACGGGCGACATCCCGGTACTCGGCCCCGAGGACCTCTCACCGAACGACATGGCCCGCGTCATGTCCGAGGTGCTCGGCCGGCCGGTCCGCTACGAGCAGCGGTCGCCCGGCGACTTCGGTGCCGCGCTCGCGGGCCACGGCCTCGGCGACGCCTTCGTCCACGGCATGATCGAGATGAAGCGGGCCAAGGACGAGGGCCTCGACGACGGCGTTCGGCGCACCCCGGAGACCGCGAGCCCGACGACCTTCGCGCAGTGGTGCGAGGAGATCCTCAAGCCCGCCCTGCTCGCCTGACGACGGTTCGCCCGACCACGAACGCCGAACGGCGGCTCGCCCAGGCGAGCCGCCGTCGGCCTCTCCCGGGCCGCGGCCGTGTACGGTCCTCGTGGCCGCGCGGCGACCGAGGGTGGACTGGCGAGTATTGCGGTGGACGGCCGCGACTTTCGGCATGTCCGTGGGCATCGGCACGCCGGAGCCGTGGCCGGGCTGACCGGATCGGGTGATTCGTCCCTCGACGGTGGCGAGGAGGGACGGACCCGCCGGATTGGGGGCTATGGCCGATGTCGCGGCCGGGTTAGGGTCCCGGCAGGACTCGATCTTGGAGCTGGCGTGGACCTTCGAGAGAGCGACGGGGTACGGGACGAGACGGAGACCGTCCTGCGGGCCTGGCACGCGTACGAGCTCGGCCGCGGCGGCTCCCCGGTGATCGACTTCGACTGCAGTCCGCAGCGCGCGGAGCCCGTCCCGGCCGGTGGCAGGCTCGAGGTGTACCGCCGCCTCGCCGCGCTGCGCCGGCGGGCCGGGGGCCCGGTGGCCGAGCGGCTCGACGCCGACCTCGCCTACCTTGCGGCGCTGCTCGGCGAGCGGCCGCCGCTGGCGGAGTACGTGCGCCGCACACAGGGCTGCGGGACGGCCGGGTGGCCGCCGGACTACGTCCGGGCACGCGGTGACCAGGCCCGGGAGCTCCTCACCGGGATGGGGATCGCCTGGGGCGCCGGCACCGCCACCGCCCTCAACGAGGCCGAGGGGCGGCTGGCCGTCGAGGACGCCCCGGACGCCATCCGCAAGGCCGGCGACGACCTCGAGCACGCCGTCCGCGAGGCGACCGGCAGCACCGCCCCGTTCGAGCTCGAGATCGAGACCACCAGGGTGGACGCGTACTGGTCGTACTGGCTCGACGGAGCGGGCAACCGCGTGCGGCTGCGGTTGAACCTGCGCAACGCCGTCCTGACCGAGACCGGCGCCCGCCGGTTCGCGCTGCACGAGATCCTCGGGCACGGCCTGCAGAGCTCCAGCTGGACGGAGACCGCCAAGGGCGGTGTGCCATGGGTGCGCCTGATGTCCGTCCACGCCCTCTATCAGGTGCTTTTGGAAGGGCTGGCTCAGGCTCTTCCCCTGTTCGTCACCCCGGACGACCAGGCACTCGTCGCCCGCGTCCGGCTCGACCATTACGTCCAGCTCGTACGCGCCGACCTGCACGTGGGCCTCCACCGCGGCGAGCCGATCCTGGACCTGGCCGACCGCGCGCGCCGCGACGTCCCCTGGCTGGACGACGCTGCCATCGCCGACCTGCTGGGGGACCGGCGCGACCCCCAGCTCAGCTCGTACCTGTGGTCCTACCCGGCGGGCATCGACTGGTTCGTCCACCTCGCGGAGGCGGACCCCGCCCTCGGACGAACGGTGCTCCGCGCCGCCTACACCGCCCCCCTGACGCCTTCCGACCTGGCCTCACTCTGGCCGGAAGGCCCCCAAATCGGCGGCCCGGGCCTCGCCTTGGGCGCCGCGGCGTCCCAGGTAAGGCCGTGATCTCCGCACACCCGTGGTCTTGGTGATGCTGGTCGAGGGAGGCGGGTTGGGGCTGGGAGATCCGGTGCGCTGGTGGCGTAGTTCGGGGTGACCGGGGGCGGCGCGGGTGGGCGCGACCGGGGTGTCGGCGGCGTCCCGATGGGTGGGGACGGACTTGCACCGTGGCCGACGCGCCGGATTGGCGCGGTGAAGATCGGTCGGCTGTTCCTCGCGAGCAAGGCTTGGGGCTAGGCGGGTTGGTCGACACGGGGACAGGGGATGGGGCGGGACGTCGGCGGTCGTCGGTGTCCGCTGGGGCGGTCGGGGTTCTGCTGACTTGGTGAAGATGACCGGCCTGATGGCCCATTCGTTGCTTCGCGAGCCTGGCGGTCTGTGGCCACCATGAGTTGATACGAGCGGTGGGCGCTGGCGGCGGAGAGCCTGGGGGTGCGTGTGCTGTTCCCTATGCGGGCAGGCCGCTGCCGGCGGTCATGTTGTGACCGGTGATGCACCTTGCGGCGTCGGAGGCTGGGAAGCTGATGTCCTTAGTCTCGCCCAGCCGGCCGAGCAGGGCTGGGCGACGAGCGCATCGAGGGGGTGCGGCCGCCGGGACGCCCCTCTGTGCGGGGCAGGCCGGGCGCCATGCGTTGACGGTGATGCCGCCGGGAGACCTCGCTGGCGAAGGCGCGGTCGAGGCGTTCCCCCGGTGGCTTTATGGTCGGGTACAGGGGTTCGCCCGGCGGGGCGACGCGGGTGAGCATGGAGGAGGCGGGTAGGGCTTGTCCACCGTCGCGCGTCCTGTGCTCGCGCGCCGGCCGCCAGCCCGGCGCAAGGCGACGAGCATGGCCTGAGCGCTAGGCGACTGCTTCGGCCAGGGGGGCTAGATGCTGGGCCAGGGTCGCCAGGTGGGTCTTTCGGGCCTCGGCGTGACAGCGGCGTCCGGCGTCGGTGAGCTGGACGACGACGCCGCGGCGGTCCGATTCGCATAGGACGCGCTGGACGAGGCCGTTCTTCTCCAGGCGGGCGACCGTGCGGGAGAGCGCGCTCTGGCTGAGGTACATGTCCGCGGCGATCTCCTGCATGCGGCATGAGTCACAGTCGCGCTCGACGAGCCGGTCCAGCGTCTCGAACTCGCTCATGGTCAGGCCGTGGGCGTCCTGCAGCTTGCGATCGAGGTCGCAGGCGACGGTGTTGTAGCAGGTCGCCAGCAAGCGCCACCGGCCGATCAGAGCAGCGTTCGACTCCATGCCGCGCATCCTAGCATGCGGACGCATGAGATGCACTTGCATTAAATTCCGCAGAATTTAGTGCGTGGACATTTGATGCATATGCATGTACTGTCCTCCAACGTGGCTATCACCGACACCTCACCTGCCCCCGCCGTCCGTGCGCCGGCGGCCTCGCCGGCCGAGCAGACCTGGACCCCCCGGCTTTGGGGAGTCCTCGCGGTGCTGTGCGCCGTGTTGTTCCTCGACGGGCTCGACGTGTCCATGGTGGGCGTCGCGTTGCCCTCGATCGGTACCGAGCTCGGGCTGTCGACCACCTCGCTGCAGTGGATCGTGAACGGCTATGTGCTCGGCTACGGCGGACTGCTCCTGCTCGGCGGACGGACCGCCGACCTGCTCGGCCGCCGCCGCGTCTTCCTCGTCGCGCTGGCCGTTTTCGCCATCGCGTCGCTGGTCGGCGGCCTGGTCAACGACGGCACGCTGCTCATCGTCACCCGCTTCGTCAAGGGTTTGTCGGCCGCCTTCACCGCGCCGACCGCCCTGTCCATTTTGACCACGACCTTCCACGAGGGACCCGCGCGCAACCGGGCGCTGTCGGTCTTCTCGGTCTTCGGTGCCAGCGGCTACTCGTCCGGGTTGATCCTCGGTGGGCTGCTGACCAGCTTCGGCTGGCGCTGGACGTTCTTGACCCCCGTTCCGCTGGCCCTGCTCGCCCTCGCCGCGGGCATGGCGTTGATCCCGCGTGACAAGCCGTCCAGTGACGGTGGTCACGACATCCTCGGTGCCGTCACGCTGACCGGGGGAATGCTCCTCGCCGTCTACACGGTGGTGTCCGCGCCGGACCGCGGCTGGCTCGACCCCGTGACGCTGGGTTCGTTCGCTCTCGCGGTGGCCCTGCTGATCGCGTTCGTCGTCACCGAGAACAAGGTGCGGCACCCGCTGATCCGTCTCGGCATCCTGCGGGTCGGCACGATCGTCCGCGCCAACCTCAGCATCGTCGCGCTGTTCGGCTCGTTCATGAGCTTCCAGTTCATGATGACCCTCTACCTGCAGGACGTGCTGCACTGGTCGCCGCTGAAGATGGCCATGGCGCTGCTGCCGGTCGGGCTGATCGTGGCCGTCGGCTCGCCGTTCGTCGGCCGGCTGCTCGACCGGTACGGGACCCCGCGGCTGATCATCAGCTCGATGCTGTCGCTGAGCCTCGGCTACATCTGGTTCCTGGCGACGGCCGGCGACGCCCCGAACTACGCGGTCGCGGTCTTCCCGACGACGATCCTGCTCGGCGGCGGATTCGCCTTCGGCTTCAGCGCGATCATGGCGCAGGCCACCGACGGCATCGCCGACTCCGAGCAGGGACTGGCGTCGGGTCTCGTCCAGACCTCGGGGCAGGTCGGCTGCGCGCTGGTGCTCGCGGTCGTCACCGCGCTGGTGGCGAGCGACGGCCAGGGCAGCGGGGACTTCTCCCAGTTCCACCCCGGCGTCAACCTGGTCACGGGCGTGGCGGTCGTGGGGCTCCTGCTGAACCTGGTGGCCCTCGGCTTCCGCACCAAGCGTCACTGACCCTTCCCTTCCGACCCGGGCGCCCTCCCTTCGCGGGAGGGCGCCCTTCTTCTTGCCGCTTTGCCTTTTCTGCGGCTACCCGTTGCGCTTCCAGAAGGGGCGGCGCGACGGGAGCGGCTGGTGCCCGAGATCGGTGAGGACGCGGAGGGCCCGGGCCCACAGGTCGTTCACGCGCGCCGCGTCCGTGCCGGGGCGGAGGGTGCGGAGCTCGTCTCTGAGCGCGGAGACGGCGGTCAGATCGAGGCTCCGCGTCTCCAGGTCGCCGATGAGGGTGTCCAACGCCGGGAGGAGTTCGCCGGTCAGGTGGTTCAGGCGCTGCTCGGGGTCGTCCGGGACGCGCTGGAGCCCTTCGAGGATGGTGGCGAGCCGTCCGGCCGGTGCGCGGCGGGCCTGGCGGCCGGGGGTCGCCCGCGGTGGACGGGGCGGGCCGCCCTGGGGCATGGGCGGGCCGCCGTACGCCGGCGCGGCGGGTGCGGCGGGCGCGATGCCCGGTGGGGGAGGCGGACCGGCCGGAGCGGCGGGGGCGCCGGTGGACATGAAGTCGGGCGTGTCGAAGTCGTCGGCGGAGGCGAAGGCCGCCCGTGGCCCGGGCGCGGAGTGACCGGCGCCGCCGCCTGGCCGGCCTTTCGGCCTCGCGGCGCCGACGCCGCCGGGGCGGAAGGCCGCCAGAGGGGCCGCCGCGGCGGAGGCGACGGCGGGGGTGGCCCAGCCGTCGGGGACCTCCACCGGCTGGACGGCCTGATGCGGGGTGTCTCCGTCGGTGACGACGCGGCTGTCGACGGCGACGAAGGCGGTGAAGCGGCACAGGACACCGAAGCGCAGGGAGGTGTCGACGATGCGCCGCTCCAGGTCGTCCGCGCCGCCGATGGTGTAGCGGTCCTCCAGGTCGCGGAGGTGCGCGCGGGCCCAGATCGAGGCGGCGGCGCGGTCACCGACGATGGTCCCGGTCGCGCGCTGCTCCCAGAGCGCGCCGCCGGGCCCGGTGCCCTGGACCGACAGCGCGCCGGACGGCGCGCCCCGGAAGCGCCCGGCGATCACCAGGGGCACGCCGGGGAACAGGGCGCCGAGGCGGGCGGGGGCCACCGACGCGGCGTCGATCCGCAGGCCGTCGGCATGCAGGGCGAGGTGAGTCGCGATGGGCGCGCCGATCCGGTGGTGGATCTGCTCCATCGCCTCGTCGAGGCGGTCCTCGGACTCGACGAGCTCGCAGCGGCCCTGCCCGGCGGCGGCGAGGCGGGTGAGGAAGCCCGCGTTCACGGCCCGGTCGATGCCGACGGTGTGGACGCGCACGCCCTGGAGCCGCGGCGCCAGGTGCGCGAGGATCTGGTCCTCGTTGCCGATCTGGCCGTCGGTGATGAGGACGAGGACCCTGTCACGGGTGGAGTCGGCGAGGAGCGTGCACGCCTCGTCCAGCGGGGCGAGCATCTCCGTGCCGCCGCGGGCGCCGAGCGCGGCGAGGTGCTCGACGGCGCGGAAGCGGTTGCGGTCGGTGCCGGCGGCGAGGCCGGAGCCGAGGTCGCGGGGACGTTCGACGACGGTGTCGAACGACAGGACGGCGAAGCGGTCCTCCGCGCGGAACGTGTCGACGATGCGGGCGGCGGCGCGGCGGGCGGCGACCATCTTCCAGCCCTGCATGCTGCCGGACCGGTCCAGGACGAGGACGACGTCGCGGGGCGCGGGCCGGGATTCCCCGGAGGGCAGCACGGTGAGCGTGAACGTGCCCTCGTCGCCGGACTCGTCGGGGACGAGGGAGAGGGCGGCGCTCTCGTGCGGGTCGTAGTCCATGCGCAGGACGAAGTCGCGGTCGAGGCGTTCACCGGGACGCAGGCGCACCGTCGTTCGCCCGCCGTCGGAGTCCTCGGCGACCACGTGCAGGGCGGAGCGGATCCCGGTGAGCGGCAGCCCCGCCGGGTCGACGTCGGCGGTGATCGAGAGCTGGACCGGGTTCGGGAACCCCGGGAGCAGGACGGGCGGGCTGATCCGGGAGGCGTCGGGGACGGCGTCGGTGTCGTCGGCCACGCCGGAGCCGGCGCGCTCGCCGTCCAGCGGGGTGCCGGGGATGTAGCGGGGGGCGACGACCAGCGGGAACCGGAACGTCGCGGCGCCGGCGCCGGAGCCGCCGGTCTCGTAGGGCAGGGGCTGGTCGAGCGTGATCCTGATCGTCACGCGCTCGCCGGGCAGGATGTTGCCGACCCGCATGGTGAAGACGTCGGGGCGGTCCTCCTCGGCGATGGCGGCCCGCCGGCCGGCGGCGACGGCGTCGGCGTAGTCGCGCCGGGCCGCGCCGCGTTCCTTCAGGGTGCCCTCGACGGTACGGTCGGCGGCCTCCATCCGCAGCCCGGTGACGGCGGCCCGGTCGGGCAGTGGGAAGACGTAGGTCGCCTCCAGCGGGACGTCGAAGGGGTTCCGGAAGCCCTGGACGACCTCCAGGCCGGCGGCCAGCCCGGTGATGGCGGCGTGCACGTGGACGGAGTCGAGCGGCAGGTTGCCCCTGCCGGTGGTCAGGGCGCCGAGCCCGTGATCGCCGTCCGGAGGCGTCGGGGTATCGGGCAGTGGCAGGATGCGCACGGTCACTGGGGCCTCCGGGAAGTGTCGGCGGGCAGGTCGGGGGGCGTCTCGGTGGGCGTCGCGGTGGGCGGAGGCGCGTGGGCGGCGGGGGCGGCGAGGCCGCGCCGGCGCAGTTCCTCCAGCAGTGGCCGGGCGGCGGCCTGGATCGCGGCGAGGTCGTCGCCGCCGAGTGCGGGGACGTCGAGCAGCAGGGTGAGGCCGGGGGCCAGCCGGACGCCCTGGACGACCGCCGGAGGAGGTTCGCCGAACTCGACGGTGAACGCGGGCGCGTAGGTCACCTCGGGCCGGCTGCTCCAGAAACGGTCACGCGTGGACGCCTCGCCTCGGTGCGCGGCGGGCGGCGCGGACCGCGGATCCGCGTCGGGCGCGGGCTCTTCGGTGGCCGAGGACGAGTCGTGAGCAAGGGAAGGGGCCGCCGACACCGGGGGCTCCGTGCGCGGCGGGCCGGGCGGCTCCTCCGGCGGAGTCGCAGGCTGCTCTGCGGAGGCCGGGACCGGTACGGGGTGCGGGCCAGGGCGCGAACCGGTGTGTGGGCCGGGGCGCGACTCGGGGTGGGGGCCGGGGTGTGGGCCAGGGCGCGGGCCGGGACGCGGGCCGGGACGCGAATCGGTGTGTGGGCCAGGACGCGAACCGGTGTGTGGGCCGGTGTGTGGGCCGGTGTGTGGGCCGGGGTGTGAGCCAGGGTGTGAGCCAGGGCGCGACTCCGGGTGTGGCTCGGGGTGTGGGCCGACCGCCGTGTGCTCGGGTAGCCCGGCGATGCGCGCGAGGGCGGCGTCCGTGGCGGCGGCCAGTTCCAGCTGGATCTCCGCGATGGAGCGGCCCGCCGCCTGCCGCCGTTTCACCGCGACGAGCTGCAGCAGGTGGCGCGGGCCGTACAGCGAGATTCGGCCGCGGCGGCCCAGGGGCGGGTCGACGAGGCCGATCGTGGTGTACCAGCGGATCAGGCGCTCATTGGGCAGATCGCGCACCCGGCCGTTGACCTGCGTGGAGTCACCGGCGGTGAGCGCCACCACGGCGCGTTCCGCCAGCTCGCCGATCGTCCAGGTACCGTCCATGCCGCCATGATGACACTGTCACGATGACAGTGTCAAGTCCGATCGAATCCGATCAAGCCGCCCGCGCTGGAAAAGTGTCCGTACCTGCGAGTTCAGGGTTTCTCGATTGCCTGGCGAGGGACGAAGTGGAGTAATGGGCGGTGCGCTTCGTCCGCTATTCCGGTTATTTGCTTATTGTAGTTCCTTGGTGGCATTTGGTGATCTTCTGCTGGTGGGAGAGTTGGGGTGCGCGGCGACAAGATGGAGCTAAGCCTCTTGCGGCACTGTTCACAGTCCTCCGGGAAAAAGCCGCAACGCGAGTAGAAATTGCGTCCAGAATCGGTGTTCGGTGCTTTGATTTCCCACCGGCGGGTACCGTCGAGCCCCTACCTTTCTCGCATGGACGACCATCTCCTGGTCGAGGCGCTGCGCGACCGCGATCCCGGTGCTCCGGCCACGGTGTACGGCGCCTACGCCGACCGGCTCTACGCGTACTGCTGGTTCCGGCTGCGCGACCGTGACGCGGCGCAGGCGGCGCTGCGCGACGCCTTCGTCGTGGCCGAGGCGCACATCGGCAGGCTGCGCGACAAGCGCCGGTTCGGGCCGTGGCTCTACGCCCTCGCGCGGCTGGAGTGCGGGCGGCGGCAGTCGGCCCGCGTGCGTCCGCCGGACCCGCCGGTCGACGGCCATGCCCAGGAGGACGCCGACCAGCGCATCGTGGCCTGGCAGGCCGTGCTCGCGCTGCCGTCCCGTTCCAGGGAGATCCTGGAGTTGCGGGTCAGGCACCGGCTGGCGGTCCCGGATCTGGCCGCCGTCCTCGACCTCGGTCCCAAGGAGGCGCAGGCGGCGCTCGACCGGGCTCATGGCGAGCTGGAGGAGTCGCTGACCGCGGAGATCCTCGCGCATCAGGGCCCGTACGGCTGTGACGAGCGGGCCCGGTTGCTGCGCGAGCGGTCGGCGGGGCAAGGGACCGACCTCGGCGGGCGGCTGGCGGGGCACGCGGGGGAGTGCGACGTCTGCGGAGCGCTCCGTCCCCGCACGGTCTCGGCCGCCAAGGTGTACGGGCTGCTGCCGGACGTGGTTCCGCCGCCCGAGTTGAGGCTCCGGGTGATGAGCTGCTTCATGGATCCGGAACTCGTCGGCTACCGGCTCTTCGTCGCCACCAGGGTCACCGAGTTCGCTCCGACCGGGTTCCCGATCCAGTCCCGCCGGGAGCAGAGTCCGTCCCGGCCTTCTCGCCCGGGTCGCAGGCCATCGGTGTCGCGCACCGTCCGCGGAACGAGGGACGCTGCTGAGCGTGCAGGCTTTCAGATCCAGGCCGCCAGAGTGGCCGCGGTGCTCGCGCTGGTGTCGCTCCTGTTCGGCGTCGGTGTCGTGTCCGTGTACAAGCTGTTCGATCTGGGGCACCGGCGCGTCGAGACGGCCGGCATCTTCGCCGGCCCACGACCGACAGCGAGTCCGGGTGTGTCGCAGATGCCCCTCCCGGGTCGTCCCAACGGGGGACGGCCAGAAGGCAAGGGCGCCATGGGCGTGGCGCCCGTCTCCGCCACGTTCCCCCTAGGGGCACGGGAGTCGTCCACGCCGCCGATCGCCCTGTCGTCCTCTCCTTCCGGCTCGGTGTCCTCCACCGTCCCGGCCGCAGGGGCACAGGCCCCGGCGCCGTCGAAGGTGACCGGGACGCTGACCGTTTCCCCGGGCTTCCTGGATCTGGCCGGAGGCTCGGACGGGTCGGTGGAGCTGCGGGCGGACGGCGGACCCGTCACCTGGCGCGCGCGCAGTTGGGGAGCCGTGCGGCTGAGTCAGTCGTCCGGCCGCGTCGAGCAGGGGCGAACCGTCACCGTCGGTGTGCACATCGTGCGGTACGCCCACTCACGAGGTGAGGGCGGCATCGCGTTCCAGCCCGGTGCGGTCCAGGTCCGGGTCACGTGGCGTCCGAACGCTCCTGCGCCGGATCCCACACCCACGCAGGCTCCTACAGGTGGTGGCGACTCCGCTTCGTCCACACCGACGGACACGCAGCGGCCTGGTAAGCCTCCCGTGTCGAGCGCCGCGCGCCCGCGACCGCCGTACCTGCCGGTGCCCGCCCCGGGCGGGGGCGCGGACCCTGTTCAGCCCGTGCACGCTCCCGGGCTACCGTCGGCCTCCGGAGCGGGTCCCGGGGCCGCGCTCGGGAGGCCGGCCTCCGCAGGCTGAGCGCGGCGACCGGCCACGCCGGACGTTCCGATCGTTGCCCAAGTGAACTACGCTTCGTAGATGATCATTTGCCCTAAGTAAAACACGGCCTGGGCAGGACGTCGGCATGGCACTGAGCACAGCAGGGCTTCGCCGCCGTGGACCGCGGTCCTCCGCCTGGTCGCCGACGCTGCGTCTGATCGCCTTCTCCTCGGGCGTGGCCATCGGCATGACCTGGCTGGCCCCGGTCGCGTCCGCGCGTTCCGCCGCCAAGCCCGTCCCGAGTGCGCGGGACGTCGAGAAGAGCCGCCGCCAGGTGCGGGAACGGGCCGCGGAGGTCGGCCGGACGAAGGCGAGGCTCGCCCTCGCCGACGGTGAGCTGGACCGCCTCGCGGTGACCGCCGAAGCGGCGGTGGAACGCTACAACGGTGAGCTCGTCCAGTTGGCACGGGCCCGGGGAGCCTACGCCGGAGCCCAGGCGCGGGTCGCGGAGGCGGGCCGCCGCGTCGAGCAGGGCCGCGCCGAGCTGGCCTCGTTCGCCGCGCGCGCCTACCAGCACAACACCGGCTATGACGAGATTTCGTCGGCGCTCGTGGGCAAGGGCGGTCCGCAGGGGTTCATGGACCGGGCCGGCATGGTCAAGGTGCTCGCCCAGCAACGGGTCGGGCTCGTCGACCGGGTGAAGGCCGCGCAGAACGTCGCCGACGTGTTCCGCCGGGAGGCGGAGGCCGCGTTCAAGGAACAGGAGGCCGCGACGAGGCGTGCGGAGGACGCCAAGAGGGCGGCGCAGGACGCGGTGACACGGCAACGGGAGTCGGTCCAGCGGATACGGACAGAGAAGAAGAACCTGGAGAGGCGCCTCGGCCAGGCCAAGGCTCACGCAGTTGAGTTGCGGCGCGCGCGCCGGAAGGCGTTGGACGCGCGAGAGGCGTCGAAGGCGCGTGCTGCCCTTGCCGCGTCCAACCTTGCCGCGTCCAGTCCTGCTGCGTCCAGTCCTGCTGCGTCCAACCGGCCCAGTGCCGGGCCAGCGGCCTCCCCTGCACGAGGGGCGCTGGTGGCCCGCGCGGCGCTCAAGTGGCTCGGCACGCCCTACTCGTGGGGCGGAGGCAACGCCAGCGGCCCGAGTTTCGGCTTCGATCAGGGATCGGGAATCCTGGGCTTCGACTGCTCAGGTCTGGCGATGTACGCGTGGGCCAGGGCCGGCGTACGGCTGGACCACTGGACGGGAACACAGTGGACGTCAGGACCGCACGTGCCGCTGCGCGCGCTCCGGCCGGGCGACCTGGTCTTCTTCGCACGGGACACGTCCAACCCGGACACGATCCATCACGTGGGCATCGCCATCGGCAGGGAGCGGATGGTGGAGGCGCCCTACACGGGAGCGCACGTGCGCATCTCCAGCATCCGACGCAATGACCTCATCGGAGCCACGCGTCCGGCCGGGTGACCCGCGCGGAAGAGGCGACCCGCAGAAGGCGAGAACCCTTCCGCGCGGAGTTCCGTGCGGAAGGGTTCTCGCATGCCGCATCGCGTGGGACGGCAGGGAGCGGTTCGGTGCCGTACGCGACCCCCGGGCGCGGTCCGGGCGGCGCCGGGCGTCCGGGCCGGGTGGACGGTCAGTGACCGCCCTGGTCGACGGCCCGCTTGCGGGACCGCTCGATCTCGACCTCGGCCTCGACACGGCCGACCCAGCTGGCGCCCTCCACGGACTTGCCGGGCTCGAGGTCCTTGTAGACCTCGAAGAAGTGCTGGATCTCGAGCCGGTCGAACTCGGGGACGTGGTGGATGTCGCGCAGGTGCTCCATGCGCGGGTCCGTCGCGGGGACGCACAGGACCTTGTCGTCACCACCGGCCTCGTCCGTCATCCGGAACATCCCCACCGCGCGGCAGCGGATGAGGCAGCCGGGGAACGTCGGCTCCTGCAGCAGGACCAGCGCGTCCAGGGGGTCGCCGTCCTCGCCCAGCGTGTTCTCGATGAACCCGTAGTCGGCCGGGTACTGCGTCGAGGTGAAGAGCATGCGGTCGAGCCGGATGCGACCGGTCTCGTGGTCCACCTCGTACTTGTTCCGCTGGCCCTTCGGGATCTCAATGGTGACGTCGAAATCCAAGATGTCCTCCGCTCCCTGCGCGGTCGCAGTGAATAGTCTTTCGGGGTCTGTGCGGGCGGGGCAGACCCCACGGGGTGGGTGTTCCCTTATATAAGGATGTCGCACGTTGGTGAGTGCTGAGTGGGAGGGGGACGGTCACGTGCCTGGACGCGGCCGGGTCCTCGCTGTCCTGTCACTGTCCCTCCTTAACGTTTTCACCGCCGCCGCCGGGCTGGCAGTGGTCAAACTCACACCTGATCGGCATCTGGCGCCCCAGCCGCCGGGCGTCGCCGCTCGTGACCTGGTCCAGGCCGCGGCGCCGATCCCGCCCGCCGACTCCGCGTCGGCGCGGACGCCGAGCCCCTCCGTCCTCGCGGCGCGGCTGGGACCGCTGATCGGCGGCCCGAAGGCGAAGGTGAACGCGGTGGTCATCGACGCCGTGACCCGCCGTCCGCTGTTCGAGCAGCGCGCCGGGCAGCCCGCCACGCCGGCGTCGACCACGAAGCTGGCGACGACGGTGGCCGCGCTGGCCTCGGTGGGGCCTCAGCACCGGATCGTCACCCAGGTCGTGCGTGGTTCCGGCGGCGGCGTCGTACTGGTCGGAGGCGGGGATCCTACACTGACGGCCCTTCCCCCACGGGGGGACGCCGGGCATCCGCCGTACGCCTCGCTCGCGGAGCTCGCCCGGCAGACCGCCACGGCGCTCAAGACATCCGGCTTGCGCCGCGTGCGGGTGGACTACGACGCGTCGCTGTACCAGGGCCCTCGCGCCGCCTCCAGTTGGAAGCCCAACTACCTGCCCGACGGTGAACTCGCTCCCGTCTCCGCCCTGACCGTGGACGAGGGGCGCCTCTCGCCCGCGGACCCGACGAAGAAGGGGCGCGTCGGCGATCCGCCCGCCGCCGCCGCGGCCTTGTTCGCGCGCATGCTCGCGAAGAACGGGGTGGTGGCGAAGGCGGGGCGGGCGACGGCCGCGCCCCAGGGGGCGGCGCGGCTGGGCGCGGTGCAGTCGCCGCCGCTGTCGGCGCTCGTCGAGCATCTGCTGACCGACAGTGACAACGATGTGGCCGAGGCGGTGGCGCGGCAGGTCGCGGTCAAGCTCGGGCGCCCGGCGTCGTTCGCGGGCGCGGCGCAGGCGGTGCGGCAGGTTCTGTCGACCCTAGGGGTCGCCGAGGGCGTGCTCGTCAACGACGGCAGCGGGCTGTCGCCGCGCAACCGGATCTCCCCGGTCGCGCTCGCGCGCATCGTCTCGCTCGCCGCCGGGCCCGAGCGTCCCGACCTGCGCGCGGTCATCACCGGGTTGCCGGTCGCGGGGTTCTCGGGCACGCTCCGCCCGCCGCGCTACACCGTCCCCGCGAGCCAGGCGGGGGCCGGGACGGTCCGGGCGAAGACCGGGACGCTCGCGGGTGTGAGCACGCTCGCGGGGGTCGCCCACGACGCCGACGGGCGGCTGCTGGCGTTCGCGTTCATGGCGGGCGACGGGAAGGGCCCGGTGGACCCGGGGATGCTGGACCGGCTCGCGGCGGCGGTCGCCTCCTGCGGGTGCGGCTGACCGGCCGGGCCGGGTGTGGCCGGGTTCGTACGGGAGATAACCAGAACGGTCGTTCGTTGAGCGATCGTGCAGGGGCGCTCCGGCGCCGTGTCCGAAACGTACGGTGGAGCACATGAGCGCCTCAATGATCGACTGGAACATGGCGGTCCAGGCCGGTACCCGGCTGGTACGGCCTGGGCCGCAGGTCAGCCATGCCGAGGCCCGCGAGGTCGTCGCGGAGCTGCGGGAGCTGTCGGGCCTCGCGCACGGTCACGTTCGGGATTTCACCGGCATGGCCTCGGAGATCGATCCGGCCCCGGCGACGGTCGTGGACAGGCCCGGCTGGATCCGGGCGAACGTCGACGGTTTCCGGGTGGTGCTGGAACCGCTCATGGAGCAGATGTCCGAGCGGCGCGGCCCCGGGCCGCTGGGCGGGGCGGGGAACGCGGTCGTCCAGGCGCTCGGCTCCCGGGTCACCGGCATGCAGGTGGGCGCGATCCTGGCCTACATGGCGAGCCGGGTCCTCGGGCAGTACGAGCTGTTCCTGCCGCCCGACCCCTCCGGGCGGGCTCCGACGGGCAGGCTCACCCTCGTCGCGCCCAACATCGTGCACGTGGAGCAGGAGCTCGGCGTCAACGAGAGGGACTTCCGGCTCTGGGTGTGCCTGCACGAGGAGACGCACCGCGCCCAGTTCACCGGGGTTCCCTGGCTGCGCGAGTACGTGCAGGACCAGATGACCAAGTTCCTGCTGGCGTCCGACCTGGACCCCGGCGTCATGCTGGACCGGATCCGGGACGCCGCCGAAGCCGTCGCGGACGCCGTCCGCGGCGGTGACGCCAACCTGATCGACGCCATCCAGAGCCCGGAGCAGCGTGAGATCCTCGACCGGCTCACCGCCGTGATGACCCTGGTCGAGGGGCATGGCGACTACGTGATGGACGCCGTCGGGCCGGAGGTCGTGCCGTCGGTGCAGCAGATCCGGTCGCGCTTCCAGGGGCGCCGCGACGGGGGCTCCAAGCTGGACAAGACGATCCGCCGGCTCCTCGGCATCGACCTGAAGATGAAGCAGTACGCGGAGGGCTCGCGGTTCGTGCGGCGGGTCGTCGCCGAGGTCGGGATGAGCGGCTTCAACAAGGTTTGGGAGTCGCCGGAGTCCTTGCCCTCGCACGACGAGATCAAGGAGCCCGCCCTGTGGATCGGGCGGGTCGTCGGCTCGCAGGCCATCGACGTGGCCCCACCGGAGGCCAATGAGGCGTAGGCGGCGCCTCAGGGGCCTCTCTGCCGCCCTGCCGGCTTTCCCGGTCCGGGACGCGTGGTGGTAGAGCTTCTCCCATGGGGCCTGATCCGGCAGTGGCAGCGGTACGTCTCGCGGTACGGCGCGGCCTCGCCGCCCTGCCGGCGGGATCGATGGTGCTCGCCGCATGCAGCGGCGGCGCCGACTCGCTGGCGCTCGCGGGGGCGCTGGCCTTCGAGGCGCCGCGGTCCGGGCATCGGGCCGGTGCGGTCACGGTCGACCACGGCCTCCAGGACGGCTCGGACGCGCACGCCGCGGCCGTCGTCCGCACGCTCGCCGGGCTGGGCCTGGATCCGGCCGGGTCGATCGCCGTCACCGTGGGGCGGCGCGGCGGCATGGAGAACGCGGCTCGCGACGCCCGCTACGACGCCCTGAACGGAGCCGCCGTACGGCTGGGGGCCGCGGCGGTCCTCCTCGGGCACACCAGGGACGACCAGGCCGAGACCGTCCTGCTGGGGCTTGCGCGGGGGGCGGGGGCGCGTTCCCTTGCCGGCATGGCGCCGTCCCTCACTCGGACGAGGCCGGACGAGGACGGAGGCGAGACCGTCCGGTACCTCCGGCCTTTCCTGGAACTTGACCGGGCGACGATGCGAAGGGCCTGCAAGGCGATGGGGCTCGACCCCTGGGACGATCCTCACAACGTCGATCCCGCCTACGCGCGCGTGCGCGTCCGGCACAAGGCTCTGCCCGTGTTGGAAGACACACTGGGGCCCGGAGTGGCCGAAGCCCTGGCACGGACCGCGCGGATGCTGCGCGATGACGCCGACGCCCTGGACGAACTCGCGGCCCGCGCGTACGGAGACCTGGTGGACCCCGGGGCCGGCGATCACGATGGCCCGGACGTCGTCCTCGCGATCCGGCTGGAAGGGCTCGATGAGCTGCCCAGAGCCGTGCGCACCCGGGTGCTGCGGACGGCGGCGGTCGGCGCCGGCAGCCCACCGGGTACGCTCGCGGCCGTCCATGTCGATGCAGTGGATCGGCTGGTCACGGCCTGGCACGGCCAGCGGCACGTCGACCTGCCCGGGGGTCTCCGGGCGTGCCGGCGGTATGGAAGGCTGCTGATCGTCCGGGGTTGACGCGTGCCGCGTGCGAGCCGTCACACGGCGGCGTCCGCCGCGTGGAGCCCGCCCGCCGGGCGGGCGGGACGACACCGATGAGGATGGGGTTGTGGACGAGAAGGACCTGGGCACGGACCTGGCGAAGGTGCTGATCCCCGAGGCCGACCTGCAGGCCAGGGTGCGGGAGCTGGCCGCGGAGATCGACGCCGACTACGCGGGGAGGGACCTGCTGCTCGTCGGGGTCCTCAAGGGCGCCGTTATGATCATGGCGGACCTCGCGCGCGCTCTGCACTCGCCCGCGTCCATGGACTGGATGGCCGTGTCGTCGTACGGTTCGGGGACCAAGTCGTCCGGAGTCGTGCGTATCCTCAAGGACCTGGACACCGACATCATCGACCGCCACGTGCTGATCGTGGAGGACATCGTGGATTCGGGTCTGACCCTGTCGTGGCTGGTCAGCAACCTGCGGTCGCGAGGTCCGGCGTCGCTGGAGATCTGCGCGCTGCTGCGCAAGCCGGAGGCGGTCAAGACCGAGCTCGACGTGAAGTACATCGGGTTCGACATCCCGAACGAGTTCGTCATCGGTTACGGGCTCGACTATGGGGAGAGGTACAGGAACCTGCCGTTCGTCGGCACTCTGGCACCCCATGTCTACGGTGGTGAGGGCGCCTGAGACGGCGGCCGGTAACCGCGCCAGGGAACAAGGGACCGTTACGGATCGTTGCAAGGGTCGTTGACGGGTATATGGAAAGGACGCAGGAGATCGGCGCTGGCTGCGTCTCCTGCGCCCTGCGGTGTACCGTCGGTATCCCGGGCCCTCCGGGGCAGGGAGCCACACGCGGGAGACCGCTTCGGTGGGTTCGGAGCCCCGGGCGACGGACCTTTGTTGGTCGCAGTGGTGCCCGCCCCCCGGGACGGGCGAGGATCGCACACAGACGTTGGTCAGGAGGGACGGGCCCCGAAGGGGTAACCGGATAAATGGACGTGAAGCGCTATTTTCGCGGGCCGCTGCTGTGGATCCTGCTGTTCGGCCTCTTGGTCGCCCTCGTCATGTGGGGCGTCAACCCCGGCCACTCGTACGAGAAGACCGACACCTCCAAGGTCGTCCAGGAGATCGACCAGGGCAGGGTGAAGTCCGCCAAGATCATTGACAAGGATCAGCGGATCGAGGTCACGCTCACCAACAACAAGCACCAGCAGGCGTCCTGGGTCGACGGCCAGGGCGTCCAGCTCCAGAACCTGCTGCAGAACCAGGCCAACCATGGCAAGTTGCCGGGCGGCTACAACGTCGAGGTGCCGAAGCAGAGCTTCTTCCTGAACCTGCTGTTCAGCCTGCTGCCCATCGTGGTCATCGTGCTGATCTTCCTGTTCATCATGAACCAGATGCAGGGCGGCGGCTCGCGGGTGATGAACTTCGGCAAGTCCAAGGCCAAGCTCATCACCAAGGACACCCCGAAGACCACCTTCGCCGACGTGGCCGGGGCCGACGAGGCCCTGGAGGAGCTCGAAGAGATCAAGGACTTCCTGCAGAACCCGGCGAAGTTCCAGTCGATCGGCGCCAAGATCCCCAAGGGCGTGCTGCTGTACGGCCCGCCCGGGACCGGCAAGACGCTGCTGGCGCGCGCCGTGGCCGGCGAGGCCGGGGTCCCGTTCTACTCGATCTCGGGTTCCGACTTCGTCGAGATGTTCGTCGGCGTCGGCGCGTCCCGCGTCCGCGACCTGTTCGAGCAGGCCAAGGCGAACGCCCCGTCGATCATCTTCATCGACGAGATCGACGCCGTCGGCCGGCACCGCGGCGCGGGCCTCGGCGGCGGTCACGACGAGCGCGAGCAGACCCTCAACCAGCTGCTGGTCGAGATGGACGGCTTCGACGTCAAGGGCGGCGTGATCCTCATCGCGGCGACCAACCGGCCCGACATCCTCGACCCGGCGCTGCTGCGTCCGGGCCGCTTCGACCGCCAGGTCACGGTGGACCGCCCCGACCTGGAGGGCCGCAAGGGCATCCTGCGGGTGCACGGGCGCGGCAAGCCGTTCGCCCCGGACGTCGACCTCGACGTCATCGCGCGGCGCACGCCGGGCTTCACCGGCGCCGACCTGGCGAACGTCATCAACGAGGCCGCGCTGCTGACGGCGCGCTTCGACCGCAAGCTGATCGACATGGACACCCTCGAGGAGTCCATCGACCGCGTCATGGCCGGGCCGGAGCGCAAGACCCGCGTGATGTCGGAGAAGGAAAAGAAGATCATCGCCTACCACGAGGGCGGCCACGCCCTGGTGGCGCACGCGCTGCCGAACGCCGACCCCGTGCACAAGGTGACGATCCTGCCGCGCGGCCGGGCCCTGGGTTACACCATGACCCTGCCGATGGAGGACAAGTTCCTCACCACCCGCTCGGAGATGACCGACCAGCTCGCGATGCTGCTCGGCGGCCGTACCGCGGAGGAGCTGGTCTTCCACGAGCCGACCACGGGCGCGGCCAACGACATCGAGAAGGCCACCTCCATCGCGCGCAACATGGTGACGGAGTACGGCATGAGCGAGCGCCTGGGCGCCCGCAAGTTCGGTACCGGCGCCGGTGAGGTCTTCCTCGGCCGCGACGTGGGTCACGAGCGCGACTACTCCGAGGACATCGCGTCGGCCATCGACGACGAGGTCCGCCGGTACATCGAGTCGGCCCATGACACCGCCTGGGAGATCCTCGTGGAGTACCGGGACGTCCTGGACGACCTGGTGGTGAACCTCATGGACAAGGAGACGCTGTCCAAGGACCAGGTGCTGGCCATCTTCGCGCCGATCACGAAGCGGCCGCACCAGAACTCCTACACCGGCTACGGCAAGCGCCTGCCCTCCGACCGCCCCCCGATCCTCACGCCCAAGGAGCTGGCCCTGCTCGGCCCGCAGGACGTGACGGACCTCACCAAGGGCAACGGTCAGGGCGGGGTCCCCTCTGAGGCCGTCGATCCGGCCCCTGGCGAGAGCTGATCGTCTTGGCCGTTCCCTACGACGAGGCGCCGATCAGCGAGGACCCGCCCGGATTCGACCACGTCCGGATCGAGAAGGCGGTGCGCGAGATCCTGTTCGCGATCGGGGAGGACCCCGATCGCGACGGGCTCCGCGACACCCCGGCACGGGTGGCGCGGGCGTACGCCGAGCAGTTCGCCGGCCTGCGCCAGCGCCCCGAGGACGCTCTGACCACGGTCTTCGACGCGGACCACGAGGAAATGGTCCTGGTCAAGGACATCGAGGTGTACAGCGTGTGCGAGCACCATCTGGTGCCGTTCCACGGGGTCGCCCACGTCGGGTACACGCCCAACAAGAAGGGGCAGATCACCGGCCTGTCGAAGCTGGCCCGGCTGGTGGACGTCTTCGCGCGTCGCCCGCAGGTCCAGGAACGCCTGACGAGCCAGGTCGCGGACGCCCTCATGAGCGTGCTGGAGCCGCGCGGCGCGATCGTGGTGATCGAGGCCGAGCATCTGTGCATGACCATGCGGGGCGTCCGGAAGCCGGGCGCCAAGACGGTGACCTCGGCGGTGCGCGGCGACTTCCGCGATCACGCGGAGACCCGCGCCGAGGCGATGAGCCTGATCCTCGGGCGCTCCTGATCTCCGACCCTTCCCGGGCTTCCGGGACCACCTGAACGGGCCTCAGCGTCGAGCTGAGGCCCGTTCGGCGTCTTGCGGCCGGGACGGGGGCGCCGGGCGCCGCCGTCCCGGCCCGCCGGGAGGCGGCCGGAGCCGCCCGCCGAGGGCGATGTGGGCGGGCACGCCGGAGCGCCGGGATCAAGGCATAGGGTTGGTCACATGACCAGTGCCGTTGTTCCGGGGCTCCCCGCACCAGGGCGATGCCTCGTCATGGGCGTGGTCAACGTCACCCCAGATTCGTTCTCCGACGGCGGGTCCTGGTTCGACCCTGAGAAGGCCATCAGGCACGGGTTCGACCTCGTCGCGGAGGGAGCCGACATCGTCGACGTGGGCGGCGAGTCCACCAGGCCGGGGGCGCAGCGCGTCTCGCTGGAGGAGGAGCTCCGCCGCGTCGTCCCCGTCATCGAGGCGCTCTCCGCCGAGAACGTTCCCGTCAGCGTCGACACCATGCGCGCCGAGGTGGCAGAGGCGGCGGTCGGCGTGGGCGCGCGGCTGGTGAACGACGTCAGCGGCGGCCTGGCCGATCCCGACATGCCCCGCGTGGTGGCGGCGGCGCGCGTGCCCTACGTGGTGATGCACTGGCGGGGGCACAGCCACGACATGCAGACCCGCGCCGTCTACGCCGACGTCGTCCGTGAGGTCCGAGACGAGCTGCTGCAACGCGTCGGGGCGGTGCTGGACGAGGGCGTCGACCCCTCCATGATCGTCCTCGATCCCGGGCTGGGGTTCGCCAAGAGTCCCAAGGCGGGCCACAACTGGGCCCTGCTGGCGCATCTGGACGCGCTCACGGCGACGGGCCATCCGGTCCTGGTCGGCGCGTCCCGCAAGAGTTTCCTGACCACGCTCCTCGCCGACGAGGAGGGCGAGCGCCGCCCGTTCGGGGAGTGCGACGACGCGACCGTGGCCATCACCGCGCTCGCCGCGACGGCGGGGGCGTGGTGCGTGCGGGTGCACCGGGTCCGGCCCAACGTCGACGCCGTCCGCGTCGCCGCGGCTCTGCGCGCCGCGGGGCCGCACGGCGCCGTGCCGGGTGACGCCGCGCCGGGTGACGCGCGTCCCGTGGCGGTCGGCGCCGGGCGCGGGCAGGATGTCCCTCGACACGATCATGCCGCGGCGGAGGGTCGCGCCGACTCCGGGAGCGACGACCGATGAGCCGTGCCGTGAACCGGGCCGACCTGGACGAGGTCCACGCGGAGTTCTACGCCGCGTTCGAGGCCGGTGACTTCGACCGCATGTCCGCCGTGTGGGCGGAGGGCCCCTACGCGGCGGGCGTCTCGTGCGTGCACCCCGGGTGGACGATGCTGCGCGGGCGCGACGAGGTCCTGCGCTCCTGGGCCCTCATCATGGCCAACACGCCGTACATCCAGTTCGTGCTGACCGACGTGGAGAGCGATGTTTACGGCGATCACGCCGTGGTCACGTGCAAGGAGAACGTCCTGACCGCCGACGAGGACACCGAGGCCGGCTTCCTCGCCGGAGGGAGCATCGTGGCCACCAACGTGTTCGTCCGGGCCGAGGGGGAGTGGCGGCTCCTGCTCCACCACGGCTCGCCCGTGCTCAACGTCACGGATGCAGAGGAAGAATGAGCCTGGACCGCATAGAACTGCGCGGCCTGCGGGCCCGGGGCCGGCACGGCTGTCTCCCGGCCGAGCGTGAGCTCGGGCAGGAGTTCGTGGTGGACGTCTCCCTGGGACTCGACACCCGGCCCGCCGCCGCGGGAGACGACCTTTCGCGTACCGTCGACTACGGATCGCTCGCCGGCCGACTGGTCGCCGTCGTCGAGGGGGAGCCCGTCAACCTCATCGAGACGCTGGCCGACCGGCTGGCACGGATATGCCTGGAAGACGCGGTGGTGGCCGAGGCCGAGGTCACCGTCCACAAGCCGAGCGCCCCTGTGCCGCACCCCTTCACGGACGTGGCCGTGAAGATCAGGAGGAGTCGATGACAGCGTCCGACCGCATGCCCGACCGCACCGCGACCGGCGGCCACATGCTGGTCCAGCATCGTGTCGTGTTCTCCCTCGGCAGCAACCTGGGCGACCGGCTGGACAACATCCAGGAGGCCGTCGACGCGCTGTTCGACGCGCCGGGCCTGGAGTTCGTGGCGTTCTCCCCGGTCTACGAGACGGCGCCCTACGCGCCGCCGGGGGAGTCCCTCCCCGAGCAGGGCGACTACCTGAACATCGTGCTGGTGGCCGATACCAGGCTGCCGCCGGAGAACCTGCTCGAACGGGTCCTGAACATCGAGAACTCCATGGGCCGCGTCCGCGAGGTCCGCTGGGGCCCTCGCGTCCTGGACATCGACATCGTGGTGTTCGGGGACGTCTCCTCCGACGACCCCGACCTGACGCTGCCGCACCCCCGCGCGCACGAGCGGGCGTTCGTGCTCGTGCCGTGGGCCGACATCGAGCCGGACGTGCTCCTGCCGGGGTACGGGCGGGTCGGCGACCTGGCCGAGGCCAAGCAGCGGGAGGGGGGTCCCGCGGCCGTCCGCCTCCGGGCCGATCTGACGCTCCAGCAGCCTGCATGAGACCGTCCCGCCCCCTGTTCCTCATCGGCCTCGTGGTCGTCCTCGCAGTGATCACCTGGGCGGTGACGCGTTCGGCGTACCTGTCGCTGCCGCCGCTGCCCTGGACGGCCGTGCCGACGCTGCTGCTGCTGGCGCTCGCCGAGGGCTTCACCGGCGTGAACCTGCTGCGCCGCATCCGCCGCAAGCCGAACACCAGGCCGGTGGAGCCGCTGGCCGTCGCGCGGATGGCGGCGCTGGGCAAGGCCAGCGCGCACGCCGCGGCGGTCATCGCGGGCGTGTTCGCGGGGTTCGCCGCGAGCCTGAGCGACGCCCTCGACAAGCCGACCCCGCGGCACGACTTCTTCGTCAGCGGCGGCACGTTCCTCGCCGCCGCCGTGCTCGTGGGCGCCGCGTTCTTCCTGGAGTACGCGTGCCGTGTGCCCAAGGACCCCGACCATGAGGAGCATGAGAGGGGCGCCTCGCACGCCTGACCGTCCTGGGCGCTTCTGCGCGCGCGCCCGTCGGGCGGGCTACTTGTCGATGTCGCCCACGACGAAGAACATGGAGCCGAGGATCGCGATCATGTCGGCGACCAGGTTGCCGGGCAGCAGCTCCGCCAGCACCTGGACGTTGTTGTACGAGGCGGACCGCAGCTTCAGCCGCCACGGCGTCTTCTCCCCGTGCGACACCAGGTAGTAGCCGTTGATGCCGAGCGGGTTCTCCGTCCAGGCGTAGGTGTGGCCCTCGGGGACCTTCAGCACCTTCGGGAGCCGCTGGTTGATCGGCCCCGGCGGCAGCTCCGCGAGGCGGTCGAGGCAGGCGTCGGCGAGGTCGAGCGAGGCGTACACCTGGTCGAGCAGGCACTCGAACCGGGCCAGGCAGTCGCCCTCGGACCGGGTCACGACGCGCACGTCGAGGTCGCCGTAGGCGAGGTACGGCTCGTCGCGGCGCAGGTCGAAGTCCAGGCCGGACGCCCGCGCGATCGGCCCGGACACGCCGTACTGCAGGATCTGCTCCCGCGTGAGCACGCCCACGCCTCGCGTGCGCGCCCGGAAGATCTCGTTCCCCATGATGAGGTCGGCGAGGTCGCTCATCCGGTTGCGGACCTCGCTGACCGCGGCCCGCGCGCGCGTCGTCCAGCCCGCGGGCAGTTCCTCCTTGAGGCCGCCCACACGGTTGAACATGTAGTGCATGCGGCCGCCGGAGACCTCCTCCATCACCCGTTGCAGCGTCTCCCGCTCACGGAACGCGTAGAAGATCGGCGTGATCGCGCCCACTTCGAGCGGATAGGAGCCGAGGAACATCAGGTGGTTCAGGACGCGGTTGAGCTCGGCCAGCAGCGTCCTGGTCCAGACGGCGCGCGCGGGCACCTCCATGCCCAGCATCCGCTCGACGGCGAGCACGACCCCCAGCTCGCTGGAGAACGCCGACAGCCAGTCGTGCCGGTTGGCGAGCACGATGATCTGCCGGAAGTCGCGCACCTCGAAGAGCTTCTCCGCGCCCCGGTGCATGTAGCCGATGATGGGCTCGGCGGCCGATATCCGCTCGCCGTCCAAGGTCAGCCGGAGCCGGAGCACGCCGTGCGTGGACGGGTGCTGGGGCCCGATGTTCAGGGTCATGTCCTCGGTGGCGAGTTCTTTGGCGCCCGCCCCGATACCGACGATCCGCTCGGTGGTCATGGTCGTATCTCCGCCGCTCGGCTCACCGCTTCATAGTCGCATGGCAGCGGTGCCGGTTATCCGGTTGACTAGGGGGCGATGAACCCGAGTCCTGGTGAACCGCCTTACGAGCCCGTCGCGCCGCCGGCGTCCCCGGACCCGGCGCGCCCGCCCGCGCCGCCGGGCGCGGTCGCCGCTCCCCCCATGTACCGGGCCGCCGAGGCGTTCGCGCCCGGCGACGGCCTCCACTGGTCGCCGATCTCAGGTCTGCACACCCTTCACCGGCTGCTCACGGCCTTGCTGTGGGCCCTGCCCGTCGGCGCGGTGGGTGGATTCCTGGTCTGGCGCAACAACGGCGGTGCTCCGGGCCTGGTCGTCTGGGTCCTGATCGTCGTGGTCGTGGTCGCCCTTGCCGGGATCGTCGCCGAACTGGACCGCCGGTCCTACGGGTACGTGGAGCGCGCAGACGACCTCGTCGTCATGCACGGCGTGTTCGTGAAGCGCCTCATCGTCGTCCCTTACGGCCGCATGCAGTTCGTGGACGTGACGGCGGGGCTGCTGGAGCGGTGGATGAGGATCGCCACCGTGCGCATGCACACCGCCGCGGCCGCCACGGACGCGACCATCCCGGGCTTGCCCGCCGCAGAGGCGGGTCTTCTCCGCGACCGCCTCGCCCAGAAGGGCGAGGCACGGAGCATGGGCCTATGAGCGGCCCCTACGGACCTCCGTACGGCCGGCCACCGGGCGACTCCGGCCCTCCAGACCCGTACGGCAGGCCCCAGAGCGCACAAGGACCGCCTCAAGGTCCGCAGGGCCCCTACGGTCCGCAGGGCCCAGGACCGCATGGCCCTCCTCCCGGGGCTCCGGGGCCGTACGGCCCGCCCGGCCCGTACGGACGGCCTGGACCGTATGGGCAGCCTGGACCGTACGGGCAGCCCGGTCCGCAGGGGCAGCCCGGTCCGTATGGTCCTCCTCGTCCTCCCTATGGGCCGCCTGGCCCGCCCTATGGCCAGCCATATCCGCCGTACGGTTACCCTCCGCCCGGGTACCGCCCGCCCGTCAGGTTCTCCGAGGGCACGCATCGGCTGCATTGGGCGACCGCTCCGCTGCGCGCGTTCACCATCCTCATCGTCTACTTCGTGCTGCTCGGATTTCCCCTGCTGCTGACGCAGACGTCCGACGGCATCCGCCTCGAACTCACCCCCGCGGTCGTCGGCAGGTTCCTGGCCGTCACCGTCCCCATGGGGCTCATCGCCGTGGGGTCGGGCCTGTGGGCCTGGCGGGGGCTGCGCTTCCGTATCGAGGACGACGACCTCGTCGTGGAGACCGGGCTGCTCCGCAAACGCAAGCGCCGCATCCCGCTGTCCCGGATCCAGGCCATCGACGTCGTCCGTCCGCTGGTCACGCGGGTGTTCGCGCTCGCCGAGGTGCGGGTGGAGCTCGCGGGCGGAGAGCAGAGCGAGATCGCGCTGCGCTACCTGGGACGGCATCCCGCGCAGGACCTGCGGGCCGAGCTCCTCGCCCGCGCGGCGGGGCTGCCGGGTCACACGCCCGAGGCGCCCGAGCGGCACCTGTGGCGCGTCCCGTTCGGCGCGCTCTTCGGGTCTCTGCTCCTGCGGCTGCCCGTCCTGGGAGCGGGCCTGCTCTTCCTGGCCTCGCTCATCTTCCTGGCGGCGTACGCCGAGGGCGGGATGCTCGCGGTCGCCGTTCCCGTCCTGCTCGGGCTGATCCGGGCCGTCATCGCGCCTCTGGTGATGTACGCCAACTTCACCGTGGCGATGTCCCCGGACGGGATCCGGCTGCGGTACGGGCTCCTGGAGACGCGCATGCAGACCCTTCCGCCGGGACGGGTGCAGGCCGTCAGAATCGTCGAGCCGGCGATCTGGCGCACATTCGGCTGGGCCCGGATCGAGGTCACCGTCGCCGGGTACGCGGGGGAGCGCCAGGCGTTGTCCTCGACTCTCCTGCCGGTGGCGCCGCGCCAGGTCGCGATGCACCTGGTGTCGCAGGTGTTCCCGGGGACGCACGTCGACGCCGTCCCGCTGCTGCCCGCGTCCGCGAAGGGAGTGTCGATCGACCGCGCCGATGGGGCGGGCACCGACGACGTGGTGTTCGTCTCCAGGCACGGGTGGCCTTGCCGCCGCACGGACGTCATCGCCCACGCGCGCGCGCAGAGCGTGCGCCTCACCACGAACCCGTTCCAGCGGCTGCTCGGGCTGGCGACCGTCCATGTGGACGCGCCCCCGGGGCCGGTGCAGGTCGCCGCCACCGACCGGGATCTCGGCGAGGCCCGCGCGATCGTCGAGTCGACCGCGCGCCGGTCCGAGGCCGCCCGTCGCGCGTCCGGCGACCCGTCCCGCTGGGCGGCCCGCTGACCGTTCGCCGGGCCATGGTCTCAAAGCGCCCGGCCCAGGGGCTCGCCCCTGACCCGACTCGTGCGAGCGCTGCGTCGCGCCCGCGTGACGGCTGAGGTGCGCTTCGAAATGGCCTCCATGCCGTCCCCGTGAGGCGTGCGATTCGCCGTTCCAGGGTGGGGGTTCGGGCATATCGTCGGGGCATGAGCGATATGTCCTATGACCCGTGGGCGTCGGCGTTTGTGGCCGACCCTTATCCGGTGTTCGCGCGCCTGCGCGGCGAGCGGCCGGTGTTCTTCCACGAGCCGACCGGGCAATGGGTCGTCAGCCGGTACGAGGATGTGAACGCGCTGCTGCGGGACCGGCGCCTCGGCCGCTCCTACCTGCACGTCGCGGCGCACGAGGAGTTCGGGCAGGAGCCGGAGGCGGAGTTCCTCAAGCCGTTCTGGGACCTCGTGCGGGCGGGCATGCTCGACGTCGAGCCGCCCACGCACACCCGGCTGCGGCGCCTGGTGTCCAAGGCGTTCACCGCGCGGATGGTCGAGGGACTGCGGCCGACGATCACCAGGCTCGCGGGAGACCTGGCGGAGGGGTTCGCCGCCAAGGGCGGCGGCGACCTGATCGCCGAGGTCGCCGAGCCGCTGCCGGTGAACGTGATCGCCGAGATGCTGGGCGTGCCGGTGCCGGACCGGCACCTGCTGCGGCCCTGGTCGGCCGACATCTGCGGCATGTACGAGCTGAACCCGCCGCCGGAGGTGCAGCGGACGGCGGTCCGCGCGGCCGTGGAGTTCTCCGACTACCTGCGCGGGCTGGCCAGGGCCCGGCGGGACGACCCGCGCGACGACCTGATCACGGCGCTGGCCCAGGTCGTCGACGAGGGGGACCGGCTCACCGAGGACGAGCTGATCGGCACCTGCGTCCTGCTGCTCAACGCGGGCCACGAGGCGACGGTCAACGCGACCGGGAACGGCTGGTGGGCGCTCTTCCGCAACCTTGGGGAACTGGAGCGGTTGCGGGCCGATCCGTCGCTCGTGTCCACGGCGGTGGAGGAACTGCTCCGGTACGAGACGCCCGCCCCGATGTTCGAGCGCTGGGTGCTGGAGGACATCACCGTCGCCGGTGTGGACATTCCCCGTGGCGCGGAGGTCGCGTTGCAGTTCGCGTCGGCGAACCGGGACCCGGAGGTGTTCCCCGATCCCGACCGGCTCGACCTGAGCCGTGACCCGAACCCCCACATCACCTTCGGGCTCGGCATCCACTACTGCCTGGGGGCTCCTCTGGCCCGCATCGAGATGGCCGAGTCGTTCGGGGCGCTGCTGCGGGCCGCTCCCGGTCTCCGGCTTGCCACCGAGCCGGTGTGGAAGCCGGGTTTCGTCCTACGTGGCCTGGAGGCCCTCTACGTGGAGTGCTGAGCCAGCGAGTCCTGAGGTAGGGAGCCCTGAGCCAGGGACGGAGGGATCGGGATGTTCACGGCCTGGGCCAGCCACCCGAAGCCGCCGAGCCCGGACGGGTCGGTCAGCTCCGCGTCCTCTCCCGCGCTGCAGAGCGCGCTCAGGTAGCCGCGCGGGTCGCGGTGGGCCAGCTCCAGAGGGGGGCGGGTGCCCGACAGGCCGAGGGCGCGCAGCGCGGCCCGCTGGGTGGTGAGGACGCTCGCGGTGGCGCCCGCGCGCTCGCCCGCGATGGCGCAGGCGTCGAGCGCGACGTGGGCGGTGACGTCGCAGGACCCGTCCGGGACGGCGGGGACGGTGGAGCCGTCGCGGTATCCCGCCAGCGTCCCGTAGGCGGGGCGGGTCACGCGGGAATGGGAGTAGTCCACGGCGACCGCGAGGCCGCGGCCGAGCCGCCGGACCACCGACGCCCAGGCGGCGCAGCGGGGATGGCCGATCTCGGCGCGGTCGCCCGCCTCGGCGAGCGGCCACCAGCGCTCCAGCCAGTCGCTGTCCTCGGTGGTGGGGCGCGGGCCGGGCCGCTCCGCGCCGCTGGACGGGTCGACCAGGACGGTCCGGACGCCGTCGGGCGTGCGTTCGGCCACGTCCAGCGGGACGTTGTCGAGCCACTCGTTGGCCACCACGAGCCCGGTGACGGCCTCGGGCGGGTCGGGCCGCCAGGCCACCCGGTCCGGGACCTCGGCCGGTCTGGGCGCGATCTCCACGGCGACGGGGGCGAGCCGGTCGGCGAGCTCGCGCGGCGCACAGGCCAGGACGTTGCCGAGCAGCCGCCCCGACCCGGCGCCCATGTCGACGAGGTCGAGCCGATCGGGGTGCCCGAGCGCGGCGTCGACCTCGGCCAGCAGCCGGACGATCGCCGCGGCGAACCGCGGTGAGGCGTGCACGGAGGTGCGGAAGTGCTCGGCCGGGCGTTCACCTCGCCGGTAGAAGCCGCCTTCCCCGTACAGCGCCCGCTCCATCGCGGTGCGCCATGTCAGCCACATGTCAGCCACTCGATCACCAACGACGCCACGACTGTGACGTTACCGTGAGGCGACCATCCCTGCGGTGGATGCGATTCCGACTTGGGGCTGATTTCCACCTGACCTGGGCTGCATACCCTGGGGCGCATGGTCGGCAAGCTGTGGGAGTGGACGCGTGCCCAGAAGGCACTGGTCGACGCTTCCTTCGCTTTTCCGCTGTTGCTCCTGTCCCTCCCGGACTTGCTCGGGGTCAGGTTCAAGCACCCGGACATCGGACACCTTGTTCTGGCCCTGTTCCTGCTGGCGCCCCTCGTGCTGCGCAGGCGGTTCCCTCGGACGGTCTTCGCGGTGGTCGCGCTCGCCTCGTGCGTCCAATGGCTGCTGGGGGTCCATCCCCTTCCGGGGAACGTCGCGGTCCTGATGGGCCTGTACACGGTCGCCGCGGCCTTCCCCTTCCGGTGGGGCCTGGCCGCGGCGCTCGTGGGGGAGCTCGGCGCGGTCATGGTGACGGCCAGGTACACCGAGGACGCCGCCACGAAGTCGACGTTCGTCATGATCACGGCGCTGGTCGTGGGCACGTGGATCCTCGGCCTGCACATGCGGACGCGCCGCGCGTACCTGCGGTCGGTGGAGGAGCGGGCCGAGCGGCTGGAGCGGGAGCGGGACGCCGAGGTCCAGATGGCCATGGCCGCCGAGCGGGCCCGCATCGCCCGCGAGCTGCACGACGTCGTGGCGCACAACGTGAGCGTGATCGTGGTGCAGGCGGACGGCGCGACCTACGCCATCGAGCGGGATCCCGCCAAGGCCGGGCAGGCGCTGGAGACGATCTCCTCGACGGGGAGGCTGGCGCTGGCGGAGATGCGCCGGCTGCTCGGTGTGCTGCGCGAGGGCGACGACGCGGGGGCCTACGCGCCGCAGCCCGGGGTCGCGCAGCTGGACGAGCTGGTCGAGCAGGTCCGCTCGTCCGGGCTGGACGTGCGGTACGAGGTGGACGGGCCGCCCGCGGCGATGTCGGAAGGGCGGCAGCTGACGGTGTTCAGGATTGTTCAGGAGGCGTTGACCAATACCCTCAAGCACGCCGGGGCGCAGGTCGCCGCGGACGTCCGGCTGCGGTACTCGGGCGGCGCCGTGGAGGTCAGGGTCATCGACGACGGGCGCGGCGCGGCGGCGATGAACGACGGCCGCGGGCACGGCCTGGTGGGCATGCGCGAGCGCGCCGCCGTCTACGGCGGCAGCGTCCGGGCGGCGCCGCGGCCGGGCGGGGGCTTCGAGGTGGTCGCGCGGATTCCGGTGGGTGAGGAGGAGCTGGCGGCATGACGGAGCGAAGTGAGGGCGGGGGGTGTGGGGGGTCGTCCCTCCACGGGTGATGGGAATGACGGAGCGAAGCGAGGGCATGAGCGCCGTTCTTGTCCGGGGGGTGTGGGGGGTCGCCCCCGACGGTGGGAAGGCATGACGGTGGGGGACGCGTGGGAAAAGGAGCCTCCGATCCGGGTCGTTCTGGTCGATGACCAGGAGCTGGTGCGGACGGGGTTCATGATGGTCCTGGACGCGCAGCCGGACATCGAGGTCGTCGGCGAGGCGGGGGACGGCGTGCAGGCGCTGGACCTGCTGCGGGTCACGCGGGCGGACGTCGTGCTCATGGACGTGCGGATGCCGCGGATGGACGGCATCGAGGCGACCCGGCGGGTGGTCGCCGCCGCCGGGCCGAAGGTGATCATCCTGACCACGTTCGACCTGGACGAGTACGCGTTCGCGGCGATCAAGGCGGGGGCGGGCGGGTTCCTGCTGAAGGACGCGGGGCCGGCGCAGCTCATCGAGGCGATCAAGTCGGTGCACTCGGGGGACGCGGTGGTGGCGCCGAGCACGACCAAGCGGCTGCTCGACCGGTTCGCGCTGCACCTCCCGGACGCCGAGCAGCGGGCCGGCGGCGCGCTGGAGACGCTGACCGACCGGGAGCGGGAGGTGCTGCTGCTGGTGGCGCGCGGGATGTCGAACGGGGAGATCGCGGAGCGGCTGTACGTGTCGGAGGCGACGGTCAAGACGCACATGGGCCGGATCCTGATGAAGCTGGGGCTGCGGGACCGGGTGCAGGCGGTGGTGTTCGCCTATGAGACAGGTCTGGTCAGAAGCGGCCAAAAAGACAACTCTCTGTAACGGCTTGATCATTCTGAGATGACCATTTGCCTTCGGTGTGAGGCATCTCAGCCCCTTCTCGGAAAGTAGCGGGGTAGCTACCGTACGCGACGCCCGATTCAGGACGGCGTCGGTCATGTCATCTCGGGTCCACCAGAACCCGACGTACGGGAGGATTTTCGTGATCAAGAAGCTCGCCGTCACCGGCGTCCTCGGGCTCGCCGTCGCGGGCACGATGCTGTCCGCCGTTCCCGCCAACGCCGACATCGAGACCAGCGGGGACTTCGGGATCCTGTCCGGCAACCAGTTCGTCGCGCCGATCTCGATCCCGATCAACGTCTGTGGCAACGCCGTGGCGATCGTCGGCATCGCCAAGGCCGGCTGCAAGGGCGGTGCCTCGGTGCACCAGAAGTTCTGATCCGCGGCCGTCCGGGACGATCCGGACGGCAGGATGCGCTGGACGCCGGAGGTCTCTACGAGAGCCTCCGGCGTTCGCCTTTCCAGGGTGTGCGGGGGACGGGCAAGCGCGCGCGGGCACGGGTCGGCAAAAGGGGCGACGGGTATGTACGACTCAAGTCGTACACAGCGCTCTGCGGGCGCCTGAAGTCGGACGGTAAGCGTGACCTCGAAGCCGATGGCGGCGGGAGCGCCGGTTCCTAGCGTTGAGCACGGTCGTTCATCGTTCGAAGGAGTCACCGTGACCAGCACGTTCGCCAGCCCGCCCGGGGGATCGCCCGCCGCCGCGACAGGACCGGCCGTCGTGGCCACCGACGTGTCGAAGGTGTACGGGACCGGTGACGCCGCCGTGCACGCGCTGCGCGGCGTCAGCGTCGGGTTCGCCCGCGGCGCGTTCACCGCGATCATGGGGCCGTCCGGGTCGGGCAAGTCCACGCTCATGCACTGCCTGGCGGGCCTCGACACGGTGAGCGGCGGGCGGATCGTGCTCGGCGACGCCGAGATCACCGGGCTGAGCGACCGGCAGCTGACGCTGCTGCGCCGCGACCGGGTGGGCTTCATCTTCCAGGCGTTCAACCTGCTGCCGACCCTCACCGCTGAGCAGAACATCCTGCTCCCCTTGGAACTCGCAGGGCGCAAGGTGGACCGGCGGTGGCTCGACCAGGTCGTCCAGGTGGTGGGGCTGAGCGATCGGCTCGCGCACCGGCCGAACGAACTGTCCGGTGGTCAGCAGCAGAGGGTGGCCTGCGCGCGCGCCCTGGTCGCCCGTCCCGATGTCATCTTCGCGGACGAGCCCACCGGCAACCTCGACTCGCACTCCGGTGCGGAAGTGCTGAGCTTCCTGCGCTCGTCCGTACGGGAGATGGGCCAGACGATCGTCATGGTCACCCATGACCCGGTGGCCGCGTCCTACGCGGACCGCGTGGTGTTCCTGCGGGACGGCGAGATCGTGAGCGAGATCGTCCGGCCGACGCCGGACGCCGTGCTCGACCGGCTCAAGTCCCTGGGGGCCTGAGCGATGCTGAAGACGACATTGGCGGGCCTGCGGGCCCACAAGCTGCGCCTGCTGCTGACGGGCCTGGCCATCACCCTCGGCGTGGGCTTCATCTCCGGCACCTTCGTCCTGACCGACACGATGGACAAGGGGGTCGGCAAGACGTTCGCGCGGTCGGCGGGCAAGGTCGACGTCGCGGTGCTGCCCAAGAGCGACGCTCCGGGCGCCAGGGTCCCGGCGGACATCCTCCAGCGGGTTCGTGCCCTGCCAGGGGTCACGGACGTGCAGGGCAAAGTGCAGGGCGACGCAGCGCTGATCGGTAAGAAGGGGAAGGCCGTAGGGAACATGCCCACGGTCGGGATGTCGGTCCCAACCGGGCGGCTGCTGCGCTACGACGTCGACAAGGGTCGGACTCCGTCCGGCGGAGCCGAGACGGTGCTGGACACCCAGACCGCCAAGCGGGAGGGCTTCAAGGTCGGGGACGCGGTGACGATCCTCGACAAGGCGAGCCGCCCGCACCGCTTCACCGTCGTCGGCATCGTGGACTTCGGCATCGACCATGAGATCGGGTACCGCGGCGCGGTCGGCTTCGACGCGGCCACCACGATGCTGATGACCGGTGAGAGGCAGTACAGGGAGATCGACGTCGCGGGCGGGAACCGCGAGGCGGTCGCGGCGGCCGTGGGACCGCGATACCGGACCTACACCGGCGCGGAACTGGGCGCGAAGCTGGCCCGCGCGGCGGGCGCCGACACCAAGGTCATCCGCACCGGGCTATTGATCTTCGGGCTGGTGGCGATGCTCGTCTCCGCCCTGGTCATCTACAACACCTTCTCGATCCTCATCGCGCAGCGGATGCGCGAGATGGCGCTGCTGCGCTGCGTCGGCGCGACCCGGCGCCAGGTGTTCGGCGGCGTGCTCGCCGAGTCCGCGGTGGTCGGGCTGGTCGGCTCGGCGCTCGGCGTCCTCGCCGGGCTCGGGCTCGGCGCCGGGGCGCTGGTGCTGATCGGCGACCTGAACCCGCAGAACAAGGTCGGCGGCCTGACGCTCACCGGCCGGACGGTCGCCGTGGCCATGGCGGTGGGCGTCATCGTCACCGTGCTGTCGGCGGTGCTGCCCGCCCGGACCGCGACCCGCGTCCCGCCGGTCGCGGCGCTGCGCAACGACCTGGAGCCGGGCAGCCGCCGGTTCCGGCTCGGCCGGCTGCGGACGGCCCTGGCGGCGGTGCTCGGCGCGATCGGCCTGGCGCTCGGGGGGCTCGGCTCGCTGGTGATGGAGAAGGGCGAGATCGCGATGGACGTGGTCGCGTTCGCCGGCGGAGTGTTCTTCCTCGGGGTGATCGCGGCGATGCCCGCGCTGGTGCGGCCGCTCGGCCGGGTCGCCGGCGCGATCCCGGCGCGCCTGGGCGGCGTGCCGGGACGGCTCGCGGTGGCCAACGCCCAGCGCGCCCCGCGGCGCACCGCGACCACCACGATCGCGCTGACCATCGGAATCGGCCTGATGAGCCTGTTCTCGGTCGTCGCCGCCAGCGGCAAGGCCAGCGCGGCGGCGCAACTGGAGGAGCAGTTCCCGGCGGAGTTCCAGGTGGAGCCGCAGGCCGCCGACGGCGAGGTGCGGCTGCCGCACGCGCTGGCCGCGGCGCTGGCCGGGCGGCGCGAGCTCGCCCGGGTGATCGAGGTGCGCCGGCTGAAGACCGGGGTCGACGGCCGGAAGGAGACGGTCGCGGCGATCACCGCGGCGGCGATGGGCACGGTGATGAAGCCGGAGATGGCGCACGGCTCGCTGAGCGACCTCAAGCCGGGCACGGTGATGGTGGACGAGGGAACCGCCAAGGACAGGCGCCTCTCGGTCGGGAACACCGTCCGGATCGCGACCGCCCACGGCACCGCACCGGTGCGGCTCGCCGCGATCTACGGGAAGGGCACGCCGGTGTCGGGGTTCATCGTCCCCGAGGCGGACTTCGACCGGCACTTCACCGTCCGCGACCCGTCGGTGATCTACCTGAAGACCGCGGACGGCGTGCCCGCGGCGGTGGCGCGCAAGGTCGTCGACGACGCGAGCAGGCCCTACCCGACGGCCCGGGTGACGTCCGCGGCGGAGTACAAGGAGTCGCTGAGCAAGGCCATCGACATGATCCTGATGATCTTCGGTGGGCTGCTCGGGCTGGCCATCGTGATCGCCTTGTTCGGCATCGCGAACACGCTGACGCTGTCGGTGGTGGAGCGCACCCGCGAGTCGGCGCTGCTGCGGGCGCTCGGGCTCACCAGGCGCCAGCTCCGCCGGATGCTGTCGGTCGAGGCGCTGGTGATGGCCGTGATCGGCGCATTCACCGGGGTGGTGCTCGGGGTCGCCTTCGGCTGGGCGGCGACCAACGCGATGGGGAACCACACCGTGTTCTCTTTGCCCTACCTCCAGGTGGGCGGGTTCGTGGTGCTCGCCGGGGCGGCCGGGACGCTCGCCGCGGTGATGCCCGCGCGGCGCGCCGCCAAGGCGTCGATCGTGGAGTCGCTGGCGACGGGCTGACAGGGACATGGTGGGGGAGGGACGCGCGGAGGCGTCCCTCCCCCGGGGCGTCCCGTCCCCGCCGGCGGCCCGTCCGGCGCCACGCCGCGTTCCCGGACCGTTCTCGTCCCGGGGCGTCCGCGTGTGAGGGTGGTCACGGCGCGGGCCCTCCCCGCGCTCCCCGTCACCCCGCCGGGCGGCGCTCCCGCGATCCGCGGGTACATTGGGTCGCGCACGTCCGGTACCTAGCTGAGGACTGGAACGAACAGATGGATCCACACGTCACGCCCGGTTCCGCCGCGCCCGGAAACGAGCCGGACGGCGCTCTGGACGGCGCTCTGGACGGCACGGTCGAGCGGCCGCAGGACCGTCCCGCGCGGCTGTCGGTCGGCGTCGTCGGCGCGGGCCGCGTGGGCACCGCGCTCGGCGTGGCGCTGGCGCGCGCGGGGCACCGCGTGGTCGCCGCCGCCGCGGTCTCCGCGCGGTCGCGGGCCCGGGTCGAGGAACGGCTGCCCGGCACGGCCGTCATGGAGCCGCAGGAGGCCGTCGCCGCCGCCGACCTGGTGCTGCTGACCGTCCCCGACGACGTGCTGCCCGAGCTCGCCGGCGGGCTGGTCGCCGCGGGCGTCCCGGTGACCGGCAAGCTCGTCCTGCACACGAGCGGGCGGTACGGCGCGGACGTCCTGGACCCGCTCACCCGGGCGGGGGCGCTGCCGCTGGCGCTGCATCCGGTGATGACCTTCACCGGCCGCCCGGACGACGTGAACCGGCTCACCGGGATCTCGTTCGGGGTCACCGCGCCCGAGCCGCTGCGCCCGGTCGCCGAGGCGCTCGTGCTGGAGATGGGCGGCGAACCGGTGTGGATCACCCAGGAGCGGCGCCCGCTGTACCACGCGGCGCTCGCCGGCGGCGCGAACCACCTGGTCACCCTGGTCGTCGAGGCGATGGACCTGCTGCGCGGCGCGGGCGTCGCCGAACCGGGCCGGATGCTCGGCCCGCTGCTCGGCGCGGCCCTGGACAACGCGCTGCGGCTCGGCATCGACGGCCTCACCGGCCCGGTCGCGCGCGGCGACGCGGGCACCGTCGCGGGCCATGTCGCCGAGCTGGGCCGGATGTCGGCCGAGAGCCGCCGCGCGTACGTGGCGATGGCCCGGCTCACCGCGGACCGGGCCCTCGGCGCGGGACTGCTCAAGGCCGAGGACGCCGAGCGGCTCCTCGAGGCGCTGGCCGACTGATCAGGGAGGATCCGTGACCGAGCCGAGCGGCGCCCCCGCGCCGTCCCCCACCTCGCCCCCCGTGCTGGATCCCGTGCCGGATCCGGCGCTGGATCCCGTGCCGAATCCGGTGCCGGGTTCCGTGCCGCCCGTCATCGCGCGGACGCGCGAGGAACTGGCCGCCGTCCGGTCCGGGGCGCGCGGCGCGCTGGCGCTCGTCCCGACGATGGGGGCGCTGCACGAGGGGCACCGCTCGCTGATCCGGCGGGCGCGCGCGGAGGCGGGCGCCGAGACGGGCACCGTCGTGGTGAGCGTCTTCGTCAACCCGCTCCAGTTCGGGCCGGGCGAGGACTTCGACCGCTATCCGCGGACGCTCGCCGCCGACCTCGCGGTGTGCGCCGAGGAGGGCGTGGACGCGGTGTTCGCTCCCGGCCGGGAGGTCATGTACCCGGCGGAGCCGGAGGTCACGGTCCGGGCCGGGACGATGGGCGAGCGGGTGGAGGGCGTGACGCGCCCCGGCCACTTCGACGGGATGCTCACGGTCGTGCTGAAGCTGTTCAACCTGGTGCGCCCCGATCTCGCGGTCTTCGGGGAGAAGGACGCGCAGCAGCTCGCGATGATCCGCCGGATGGTCGCCGACCTGGACGTGCCGGTGCGGATCGTGGGCGCCCCGACCGTCCGGGAGCCGGACGGGCTGGCCCTGTCGAGCCGCAACCGCTACCTGTCGGCGGCCGAGCGCGCCACCGCGCTGGCCCTGTCCCGGGCCCTGCGGGCCGGCGCGGACGCCGCCGCGGACGGCCCGGCGGCGATCCTGGCCGCGGCGCGCGGCGTGCTCGACGCGGCCGCGGCCGCCGAGCCGCCGCTCGCGCCGGACTACCTCGTGCTCGTCGATCCCGTGACGTTCACCGAGATCACCGGGCCGCACGAGGGGCCGGCCGTGCTCGCGGTGGCGGGCCGGGTCGGCGCCACCCACCTCATCGACAACGTCCACCTCCAGCCCGGCCCCGCGAAGGAGCACTGATGTTCCGGACGATGTTCAAGTCGAAGATCCACCGCGCCACCGTGACGCAGGCGGATCTGCACTACGTCGGGTCGCTGACCATCGACGAGGACCTGATGGACGCCGCCGACCTGCTGCCCGGCGAGCAGGTCCACGTGGTGGACATCGACAACGGCGCGCGCCTGGAGACCTATCTGATCGCGGGCGAGCGCGGCTCCGGAGTGATCGGGATCAACGGCGCCGCGGCCCGTCTCGTCCAGCCCGGCGACCTGGTGATCATCATCAGCTACGCGCAGCTCGCCGACGCCGAGGCGCGCGAGTTCCGGCCGCGCGTGGTGCACGTGGATCGGTCCAACAAGATCATTTCATTGGGCTCCGACCCGGCCGAGCCGGTTCCGGGCGGCGGCGGCGGCGTCCGCGGCGACCTCGTCAAGGGCTGACCCTTCCGCGCTCTCCCGGGTCCCGGGAACGGCCGCATACCCCCGCCGCCAGGGGGTGTGCGGCCGTTTCGCGGCTTGCCGCCGAATGTTCGTTGAATGTGACTTACGTCCGAAACGGGAGCCGGGCGCGCCGTATCCCCGGGGTTAATGTCACAATGACGAGAATCGAGCCCCGAGGAGGGCCCATGATCCCTTCCGTTCTCCCCGCCCCCGCCCCCGGATGGACCCGCGACACCGACGTCGTCGTCATCGGCTCCGGCATCGCCGGCCTGGTGACCGCGCTGCGCTGCCGCCCGCACGGCCGGGTCCTGCTCGTCACCAAGGCCCTGCTGGACGCGGGGTCGACCCGCTGGGCGCAGGGCGGCATCGCCGCCGCGCTGGCCCCCGGCGACGACCCCCGGGACCATCTGGCCGACACCCTCACCGCCGGGGTCGGGCTGTGCGACGAGGACGCGGTGCGGGCCATGGTCACCGAGGCGCCGGACGCCGTGCGCGGGCTCATCGCGCTCGGCGCCGCGTTCGACCGCACCGCCGCCGGGGAGATCGCGCTCACCCGGGAGGGCGGCCACCACCACGACCGGGTCGCGCACGCCGGCGGCGACGCGACCGGCGCGGAGGTCAGCCGCGCGCTGCGCGCCGCGCTCAAGGACTCCGGCGTCGAGGTCGTCGAGCACGCGCTGGTCCTCGACCTGCTGAAGGACGCGGCCGGACGCGCCGCGGGGGTCACCCTCCACGTCATGGGCGAGGGCCAGCCGGGCGGCGTCGGCGCCGTCCGGGCCCGCGCCGTCGTGCTCGCCACCGGCGGGCTCGGCCAGGTGTTCTCCGCCACGACCAACCCCGAGGTGTCCACCGGCGACGGCGTGGCGCTCGCGCTGCGCGCCGGCGCCGCCGTCACCGACCTGGAGTTCGTCCAGTTCCACCCGACGGTGCTGTGGCTCGGCCCCGGCGCGCGCGGGCAGCAGCCGCTGATCTCCGAGGCGGTGCGCGGCGAGGGCGCCCACCTGGTCGACCGCGCGGGCGTGCGCTTCATGACCGGGCGGCACGAACTGGGCGAGCTGGCCCCGCGCGACGTCGTCGCCAAGGGCATCATGAACCGGATGCGGGAGACCGGCGAGCCCTACATGCTGCTCGACGGCCGGCACCTCGGCGCCGCGACGTGGGAGCACCGCTTCCCCACCATCCTCGCCGTCTGCCGCCACCACGGCATCGACCCGGTGACCGAGCCGATCCCGGTCGTCCCGGCCGCCCACCACGCCAGCGGCGGCGTCCGCACCGACCTGCACGGCCGCACGTCCGTGCCCGGCCTGTACGCCTGCGGGGAGGTCGCCTGCACCGGCGTGCACGGCGCCAACCGCCTGGCGTCCAACTCGCTGCTGGAGGGCCTGGTGTTCGCCGCCCGGATCGCCGGCGCGATCCGGGACGACCCGGCCGGCGAGCCGGGCGAGTTCCAGATCGTCCGGGACGGGACGCGCCCGCTCGACCCGGCGCTGCGCGGCGAGATCCAGGAGATCATGACGTCGCGCGCCGGGTTGCTGCGCGGCGGCGCGGGCCTGGACGCCGCCGCCCGGGAGCTGGCCGCCCTCCCCGGCCGCTCCGGGCCCGAGGTCGCGCCCGGCGTCGCGGCGTGGGAGGTCGCCAACCTGCACGCCGTCGCCACGGCGATCGTCGCCGCCGCGCGGCGGCGCGAGGAGACCCGCGGCAGCCACTGGCGGGAGGACTTCCCCGACCGCTCCGACTCCGCCTGGCGCGGCCGCCTGGTCACGCGCTTGGACGGGAACGCTCTGACGACCACCTACGAGCCCATCGCCGGGCCGACGGAAGGGAGCCGCGCATGACACCGGAACTGGAGAGCGCGCTGCGGGACGCGGGGCTCGATCCACAGGCTGTGGAGAACCTCGTCCGGACCGCGCTCGCCGAGGACGGCGAGGTCGACGTCACCAGCGAGCCGATCTTCTCTCCGCGGGACGCCGCGACCGGCGACTTCGCGGCCCGCGAGGAGGGCGTCGTCGCCGGCCTGCCGGTCGCCGCCGTCGTGTTCGAGCTGCTGGGCGTCGCGTACGAGACGAAGGCGTCCGACGGCGACCGGGTCGTCCCCGGACAGGTGCTGGTCTCGGTGAGCGGCCCCACCCGCGCCGTCCTGCGGGCGGAACGGACGGCCCTGAACCTGCTCACCCACCTCTCCGGCATCGCCACAGCTGCCCGTCTCTGGACGGACGCGATGGAGGGCACCAAGGCGAGGGTCCGCGACACCCGCAAGACCCTCCCCGGCCTGCGCGCCCTGCAGAAGTACGCGGTGCATCGCGGTGGCGGGGTGAACCACCGGATGGGCCTGCACGACGCGGCGCTGGTCAAGGACAACCACATCGCCGCCGCCGGATCGGTCACCAAGGCGTTCGAGGCCATCCGCGGCGTCTACCCGTCCCTGCACGTCCAGGTGGAGTGCGACACGCTCGCGCAGGTGGAGGAGGCCCTCGCCGCCGGTGCCCGGTCGATCCTGCTGGACAACATGACCGACGCGCAGATGACCGAGGCCGTGCGCGTCGTGGCGGGGCGCGCGGAACTGGAGGCCAGCGGGGGGCTTACCCTGGACAGGGCCCGAGACGTCGCCGTGACCGGGGTGGACTACCTTGCAGTCGGCGCGCTGACCCATTCGGCGCGCGTGCTCGACATCGGCCTTGACTTCACCTGACCAGCGGGGACCTGATGCTGCTCACCATCGACGTCGGTAACACCAACACCGTCCTCGGCCTGTTCGAGGGCGAGGAGGTGATCGAGCACTGGAGGATCAACACCGATCCGCGGCGGACCGCCGACGAGATCGCCGTGGTCCTCCAGGGGCTGGTCCAGCAGAGCCCGCTGCTGGCCGAGACCGACATCAGCGGCATCGCGCTGTGCTCCACGGTCCCGTCCGTCCTGCACGAGATGCGGGAGATGTGCCGCCGCTACTACGGCGACGTCGCGGCGGTGATCGTGGAGCCGGGGGTCAAGACCGGCGTGCCCGTCCGCATGGACAACCCGAAGGAGGTCGGCGCCGACCGCATCGTGAACGCGCTCGCCGCCGTCCACCTGCACCGCGGTCCCGCGATCGTCGTGGACTTCGGCACCGCCACGACCTTCGACGCCGTCTCCGCCAAGGGCGAGTACGTGGGCGGCGCGATCGCCCCGGGCATCGAGATCTCGATCGACGCGCTCTCCTCCCGCGGCGCCCAGCTGCACAAGATCGAGCTGGTCCGGCCGCGCAACGTGATCGCCAAGAACACCGTCGAGGCGCTCCAGTCGGGCATCATCTTCGGCTTCGCCGGGCAGGTGGACGGGATCGTCGAGCGGATGTCGGAGGAGCTGGCGGCCAACCCCGACGACGTCACCGTCATCGCGACCGGCGGGCTGGCACCGCTCGTCCTGGAGGAGTCCCGCTGCATCGACGTGTTCGAGCCCTGGCTCACCCTCGTCGGACTCCGTCTCATTTACGAGCGGAACACCGTATAGGTCCGAGCCCGGCCCGCCTCCCGCGCGCCGTCCCGCCGCCACCGGGCGCTCGTGCCGCCCGCGACCCCGGCCGGAGTGGACGGGAGAGCACAAGCCGTTCGCGCGGCATCGAGCGCGCTGGATAGCCTTGGGCCGTGAGTGACGAGACCAACGACACCGCTTCCGCGGAGGACGCCGCCCGGGACGAGCTGCCCGAGCAGATGCGCGTCCGCCGCGAGAAGCTCGACCGCCTCCGCGAGAGCGGGATCGACCCGTACCCGGTGGGCTTCCCGCGCACGGCGACCGTCGCCGAGGTGCGCGCGAAACACCCCGGCCTGGAACCGGGCACCGAGACGGGCGAGAAGGTCGGCGTCACCGGTCGCGTCATGCTCGTCCGCAACACCGGCAAGCTGTGCTTCGCCACCATCCGCGACTCCGGCGCCGACATCCAGGTGATGCTGTCGCTGGCCAACGTGGGCCAGGACGCGCTCGACTTCTGGAAGCGCGAGGTCGACCTCGGCGACCACGTGGGCGTCGAGGGCGAGGTCATCGCCTCCCGCCGCGGCGAACTGTCGATCATGGCGGACCGGTTCGCGATCACCTCCAAGTGCCTGCGGCCGCTGCCGGACAAGCACGCCGGCCTCACCGACCCGGAGGCGCGGGTCCGGCTGCGCTACGTCGACCTGATCGTCAACGACGAGGCCAGGAAGATGGCGCACGTCCGCAGCGCCACCGTCCGCGCCGTCCGCGACTTCTGGCACGAGGAGGGCTACCTCGAGGTCGAGACGCCCATGCTGCAGCCCGTGCACGGCGGCGCGGCGGCCCGCCCGTTCCAGACGCACATCAACGCCTACGGCATGGACCTGTACCTGCGCATCGCGATCGAGCTGTACCTCAAGCGGCTCGTCGTCGGCGGCATCGAGAAGGTCTTCGAGATCAACCGCAACTTCCGCAACGAGGGCGCGGACTCCACGCACAACCCCGAGTTCACGATGCTCGAGGCGTACGGCAGCTACCTCGACTACAACGACATGGCCGACCTGACCCAGCGGATGTACCAGCGGGCCGTCACGGCGGCGCTGGGCACCACGGTCGTCGTCCACGACGGCACGGAGATCGACCTCGGGATCGCGGAGTGGCCGCGCGCCACCCTGTACGGCCTGGTGTCGGGAGCCCTCGGCGAGGAGATCACGCCGCACACGCCGATCGAGGCCGTGCGCAAGCTCGCCGACGGCCGCGGCGTCCACTGGGACGCCAAGTGGGGGCAGGGCAAGCTCGTCCAGGAGCTGTTCGAGGAACTGGTGGAGCACACCCTCGTCCAGCCGACCTTCGTGATGGACTACCCCGTCGAGACCTCGCCGCTGACCCGCCAGCACCGCGCCGAACCGCTGCTCACCGAGAAGTGGGACCTCATCGGCTTCGGGACGGAGCTCGGGACCGCCTACTCGGAGCTGGTCGACCCGATCGAGCAGCGCCGCCGGCTGACCGAGCAGTCGCTGCTGGCGGCGGGCGGCGACCCCGAGGCGATGCAGCTCGACGAGGACTTCCTGCGCGCCCTGGAGTACGCCATGCCCCCGACCGGCGGCGTCGGCGTCGGCATCGACCGGATGATCATGGCCTTCACCGGCAAGGGCATCCGCGAAACGATCCTCTTCCCCCTGGTCAAACCAGGCGGCTGACCCCACCCGGCTCTCGTGTGAGCGGGCGGTGGCCGTCGGCCTTGGCCCGCGGGCGAGGGGGCGATGGCCGCTGACCTGGGCCCGCGGGCGGGCGCGCCCCCAGTCCCGCCGGGGCGAGGCCGAAGGCGAGCCCCGGCGGGACTGATCGCGAAGCGATTCGCGCTCGCACAAGATCGGTCAGGTGCGAGCCGCCAGGCGAGCGCCTGGGCCGAGATTGAAATGAATCACGCCGACTCGCGGATCACGAGGTCCGGGGTCAGGACGACCTGGCGGTGCTGGTGGGACTGGCCCTCCCGGATCTCCGCCAGCGCGAGCTCGGCGGCCTCCCAGCCGATCTCGTGGCGCGGCTGGCGGATCGTGGTCAGCGGCACGGCGGCGCTCGCGGCCAGCTCGATGTCGTCGTAGCCGATGACGGCGATGTCCTGCGGGACGCGGACGCCGAGCCGGGTCAGCTCGTTGATCAGCCCGATGGCGAGCAGGTCGTTGGCGCAGAACACGCCGTCCGGCGGCGGTGACATCGCCAGCAGGCGCTGCGCCGCGGCCTGGCCCTCGGTGGGGCTGAGCGCGTCCATGACGAGCACGACGGGCTTGCAGAAGCCCGCCTCCACGATCGTCCTGGCGGCGCCGTCGCGGCGCTCCACGCACGGCTGGGACTCGGGCGCGCCGGTCACGAACGCGATCCGCTCGCGGCCGATGCCGAGCAGGTGCGCGGCGGCGATCTCGCCGCCGGCGACATGGTCGACCTGGGCCGAGCACGCGTCGGCACCGTCACGGTCGATCAGGACGACGCTGAGCCCGGCCGCGCGCAGCCGGGCGATGTCGTCGGCGCCGAGCCCCACGGGGATGATCAGGACGCCGGCGGCGCGCTGCTCGGCCAGCAGTTCCAGCGAGCGCCGTTCCCGGGCCGCGGAGTGGTCGCTGGAGAGCCAGAGGGCGTCGTGGCCCGCCTCGTTGAGCGCCTGGTCCGCCCCGCGCACCACGTCGGTCGCGTAGGGGTTGGTGAGGTCCTCGATGACGACGCCGAAGGCGCGGCGCGGCTCGTCGCCGAACTCGCCCGCGGTGCGCGCCGCGCGCTGCCGCAGCCGCCGCGCGGACTCGTTACGGACGAACCCGAGCTCCTCGATCGCAGCTCGAACACGCTTTCGGGTAGCTTCGGCCACGAGGTCTGGCCGGTTTAGGACATTCGAAACGGTCCCAACTGAGACCCCGGCACGCCTCGCGACCTCGCGAATACTGGTCTGTGGCAACTCGCTCCTCGTCCGCCCCGGATCTGTTTTCGCAGGTAGTGGAGTTTTGCATATCGGACCCCCCGAAGGCCGGTCACGCAGAGTGACATTGCGAACGCGGGGCGCACTTGACTAGCGCTTGACGGGCCGGATCCGGCCGCCTAGCGTTCCGAGCCGAAGCGTAGCTTGAAACGATTCACGATCTTCGTCCGCGGCGAGATCCGGTGCGTCCAATCAAGAAGGGGCGGGTGGGATGGCTGGCGATCTTGACCCGTCCCCGGGCGAGGCGAACCCCGACCCGGCAAGGTCCTTCCACGCCGTCGTGGGCGGGCCCGGACAGGGGAGCACGTCTGCGTCCGGTTGGCCAACGAGTGAATCGTCACCCGGAGTTCCCCCGCACGACCCCGCAATCGGCCCATCGGCCACCTCCGGCCAAGCACGTGAGACGGAAAAGGAACCCGATGATCTAAGTCCGGAAGGCTCCGGACCCGGCAACCCAACGCGTACAGATCGAGGCCCAACCCGTGCCTGTGCAGCGGACGGCTGCATCCCCGCGGTCATCAACCACGGACGAGGGAGGACGGAGTGGAACAGGCCACACTGCTGCGACGTGGCACCGACGATCTGCGGCTGAGCGAGGAGGAGATCAAACTGCTCGCGCAGATCGCCAGTGGTGTCACCGCCGATGTGGCGGCACGCAAGCTTGAGCTGAGTGCGCGGACCTTGCGCCGCCGGTTGCGGACGATCTGCGACCGGCTGGAGGTCAACACCCCTATCGAGGCCGTGGTGTGGGCGGCCCGGAGGCAGCTCATCTAGCGGAGGTACCGGCGCCCGCCAGGGGACGGTGGGCGTCATCGAGAGAAACCAGGCGGCCGACATCACGCGAACTCCGTCCGACCCCGCAGCGGCGGCGCCGCCGGCCTGACAGGTAGGTCCCTGCAGGAGGCGTCGCCGCGGACGTTGTTCCGCCCTTCACCGCTTCGGCGGCATGCTCGCCAGGCACGGCTCCGTGGACCGGCCGGTGCCCGGCGACGGCGGTCCGGTGTGACGATCCCGTGCGGCGCCCCGGTACGGCGCTCCGGTGTCCGGACCGGCCGAGGTGCGACGGCCGTGCTCGCGACGGTCGTGCTCGCGACGGCTGTGCTCGCGGCGGGCCGCCGGGAGAGCCGTCAGGCGACGCGGACCCCGCCCGCGAAGGGACGGCCGGCCATCGGGGCGATCTTCACGACGTCTCCCGTGTGGGGGGCGTGCAGCATCTTCCCGTCGCCGACGTACATGCCCATGTGGTGCAGGTCGGAGTGGAAGAAGACCAGGTCGCCCGGCTGCAGCTCGCTCTCAGAGACGCGGGTGCCCGCGTTCCACTGGCTGCCGGTGTAGTGCGGCAGGTTGATCCCGACCTGCTTGTAGGCCCACATCGTCAGCCCGGAGCAGTCGAACGTCGTCGGGCCCGCGGCGCCCCACACGTACGGACGGCCGATCTTGGTCATCGCGTAGCGGAGCGCCTGGGCGGCCTTGCCGGTGCCGATGACCGGCAGCTTGCCCAGCTCGGAGGGGTCCTTCTTGACGAGCTGCCCGCGGATCTTCTCGTACAGCTGGGTGACCTTCTTGCGCTGCACGTCGAGCTGGGCGCGCAGCTGCGTGACCTGCTGGGCGCGCGTCTCGGCGGCTTTGCGCGCGCGCTGGGCGGCCTGCATGGTCTGCATCAGTCCCAGGACCCGGGTGCTGTCCTGGGTGGCGAAGTAGTTGAGCGTGGCGGCCTGGTCGAGGACGGCCTGGGGGTCCTGGGAGGCGACGAAGGAGACCGTGGGGTCGGAGCCCCCCTGCATGTAGCTCGTCGCGGCGAGGGCGCCGACGCGCTCGCGGATGCCGCGCAGGGCCTCCTCCTGGCGCTTGGCGTTGTCGGTGGCGACCTTGGCGGCCCGCTGCGACTGCTGGAGCTTGACCTTCAGGCCGTTGTACTGCTCGGTGAGCTGCTCCAGCTGGTCGGCGAGCTTGGTCGCCTGGGTCTTGAGCTCCTTGGCGGAGGGACCCGGGTCGGCGTGCGCGGCGGCCACGGTGTGCGCGGCGGGTACCCCCGGCGCGATCGCGGGCGCGATGGAGAGGGCGGCGACGGTGCCGGCGATGGTCAGTGAACGGCCCCGGAATCGCGGCGTTCGTCCGTTATGTGCACGTGCAGAGCGCGAAATGGATGCAGGCCGGAACGGCTCCACCAATGCTCCCCTCTTCGTCCGCCTGCCGAGTTGGCTGACGGGTTCGGGCCGGAGCAGCCCGTCCGCGGCCGCGCGTGGATCGGTTCCACGCGTGTTTGCGGATTCACCCCTGCCGGCACCGGCCCAGGGTGTTCCCTGGACCTTCCGGAAGCGGGGTCCCCGGCTCCTCGGGGCGCTGGTTGCGGCCCGGGGACTCGGCGGTCCGGCCTCCGTCATGCGGAGGGCCGACGTCAGCGCAGGAGACTAACGGAACCGGCATTGGATGCCAACCAGAACATGCGAAATCGCTGGTCGTGGCTACGCTCGGCGACGGACGGCCGGTTCCTTCCCCGCGTTCGGCGCGGGTTTCGAGTCACTTGTCCGGACCCCTGTCGAGGCACTTGTCCGGCTCCTCACCATCCGTACGTGGGTGCCGACATCTGGTGAGGGAAGGTCGTTCGGTAATCTCGCCTGTTTGTGGAAGTCGTGATCAGGCGCGCTCGTACCGCCGACGTTCAGGAGATCCGCAGGCTGGTCGATCTGTACGCCGGGTCGGGACGACGCCTGCTCAAGAAGTCCACCGTGAAGCTGTACGAGGACGTGCAGGAGTTCTGGGTCGCCGAAGACCTGCAAGAGGGGAAGCCGGGACCGGTCATCGGTTGCGGGGCTCTGCACGTGATGTGGGAGGACTTGGCCGAGGTCCGCTCCGTGGCCGTGGCGCGGGGATACGGCGGACGTGGCATCGGGCACCGGATCGTCGCCCAACTGCTGCGGACGGCCAGGGAACTCGGCGTGCGGAGGGTGTTCTGCCTTACCTTCGAGGTGGACTTCTTCGCGCGTCACGGATTCGAGCCGATACTGGGGACTCCGGTGGCACCGGAGGTGTATGAGGAGCTTCTCCGCTCCTACGACGAAGGCGTGGCGGAGTTCTTGGACCTCGACCGGGTCAAGCCGAATACGTTGGGCAACACCCGGATGTTGCTTCGCCTGGAGGACTGACCTACATGAATGATTCCCCTAACCGCGGGCGGTCCCAGCCTCCCCAGGGGCAGGGTTCGTACGGCCCCCCGCCCCCGTACCAGGGTCCTCAGGGGCAGCAACCGCAGCAATGGCAGCAGCCGGCCCAGCAGCCGGCCCAGCAGCAATGGCAGCAGCCTTCCCCTCAGCAGCAGTGGCAGCAGCAGCCCGCCCAGCAGTGGCAGCAGCAGCCGCAACAGGACCAATGGCAGCAACAGCAGCCCTACGACCAGTCCTATGACCAATACGGCGGCCAGCAGTACGGAGAGCAGTACGACCCGTCTTCCAACGCGGCGGACCTCCCCCTCGCGCCCATCTACCGCCGCGCGGGCGCGCGCCTCATGGACAACGCGCTCGTCGCGGTCTTCGGGTTCGCGCTCGTCCTGCCGGTCACGGTCGGCGTGTTCGGGCTGGGGAAGCCGGGCAACAAGGCCGGTGAGGAGGGCGGCATCTGGAACTGGCCCATCATCTTCACGCTCTTCTGCGTGTTGTCGCTGCTGCCCTTCATCTACGAGGCCGTCCAGCTGTCGATGTGGGGACGCACGCTGGGCAAGCGCGTCCTCGGCCTGGGCGTCGTGCAGGTCCGCCCGGCCGGTGAGGCGCTGACGACGACGCAGGCGGTCTGGCGCGCCGGCATCACGCACATCGCCTACCAGATCGGTGTCTTCTTCTTCCTCGCCATCGCCGCGATGGTGTGGAGCTACGCCGCCTACGGAATGGTCCTCGTCTGGGCGGGCGGGCTGATGGCGTATCTGTGGGCGATCTGGGATCAGCCGCTCCACCAGGCGCTGCACGACCGGTTCTCCGGCACGATCGTCATCGACGAGCGCGTGGGCGACGGAGAGTACTCCGAGTACTCCGAGTACGCGGAGTAGGCCGGCCATGTCCGCGCCGCACCCGGCGCAGAGTCCCGGCGAGCCGTCCGGGGCGGGAGTTCCCCTCCCGGACGACTCCGTTCCGGACGCCGCGGTCCCCGAGACCACGGGACCGGCCGGTGCTTTCTCGGACGGTGCTCTCTCGGCCGGTGCTTTCTCGGACGGCGCCCTCCCGGACGGCACGGTCCCTGAAGGCCCCGTCCCGGGGGCCCTGGACCTGGACGGGGCGCCGGTCCTCCTCGCCGAGCCGGGCCAGCGCCTGCTGGCCCGCATCGTCGACACCCTCGTCGTCGGCCTGCCCGTCATCGTGGTGGTCCGCCAGGCCGTCTCCGGCCATGACGTGGACGTCGTGGCCCCGCCCGCCGTGGCCGGGTGCCTGCTGCTGTACGAGGCCGTCCAGCTCGCCGTCTGGGGGCGGACGCTCGGCAAGCGCTTCGCCGGGATCGAGGTCGCCGCCGCCCCGCGGGACCAGGGCGCCGCGCAGCGGCCGGAAGCGGCCCTCCCGGACGCCGCCGTGGGGCCCGGGAGCGCCGTGGAGCCGGGCGGCCGCCTGGGCGTGCTCCGGGCCGTCCTGCGCGCCGCGGTCTACGCGCTGCCGGTCGCCGTCCGCCCGGTACCGGTGCTCGGTCTTCTCGCGGGCCTGTTCTGGGTGGCGAACGCCGGGGCGATGTACGAGGGGACGCGCCGCCAGGCCGTCCATGACAGGCTCGCCGGCACCCTCGTCGTGAAACGGCCCCGCCGGGATTCTCCGCGAGCCTGAGGCCCTCCCGGCATCGGTTCGACGCGTGGCCTCTTGCGGCAACTCTCAACGCCTCTCCGGGCCCTTCGGCGCCCTCACGCGCGCATCCCCGCGCCTCTCCGTCTATCGCCGCGCACGCGTCGGGATGCCCCCATGAGCCCGCCGCGCCGCCCGCAGGGCTTTCCGGTCCTCCCGGCCCCGGTTTGGGCGCCCCGGGCAACAAGCTTTTCGTCTGTTGCCCGTCGCGCCCGTATGCGGTCCATGGTGGCCGAACGAACCCGTAGGGCATTCCAGGGCCGGGTCCACTCCTCTTCCGGTCGTGTTCGCGGACGGTTCCCCTGACGGTTCCGGGCGGGTTCCCACCCGCTTCCCGAGCCGCCGCAAGCGGGCCGCCAGGCGTCTTAAGGCGTCCGGGAGGAGCCTGGGAAACGGGTTCTCTAGGGCGAATGCCGTGCTCGTTCCGGTTACGGACCCGAAACGAGGTGGATGTGTCGTGTCCCGGACGCGCCCTCCGGTTTGGGATGCGCTTCCCCGCCGGTCGCGGCCAGGCTTCATAGGGCGGTGGACTTACCCCCGGTATCGGGACCCCTCCCGCTTGGAACGAGCCTTTCGGTTCCTGTGACCCGCGAGGGCCGGTGCCGGTACCGTGCGCTCTGGAGCCGGTCCCGGACGCGGACTTGAAGAAGAGGGCAAGCAGTGGGATTGTGCCGCTTATCCTCTGATTTCGGTATGCGGCGGGGCCGGCGGCGTTGCGCCGGGACGGCGGAACGTGACTTCGCGTCACGGGGAGGTGGCAACAGATTTTCGTCGGCGCCGCGCTCGCCGTTATCCAGCGACATCGCCCGGTGGGAGCCGCGCAGGCCGCCCGGCGGCGGTGCCGTGCCCTCGCACATTCCATGGGCGCGGTGTCGTTAGTGCCGTTACGGCAGGGTTAATCGTTGGCGGCGGGGGCGGTGGTGCCCGGCCGGTTAAGGTCGCGGTGGCTCTTTTCCGCCGGGCGGTCCGCCCGCCGGAAAGCCGCACGCGGCGAAACCCGGACCAATGCCGGGGCCCTCGCCGTGCCCGCCCGTCCAGGTCAGCGCGCCGGACGGTGTCGCCGTGCTCGCCGAAATCCCGGTGCCCGGACGGCGCGGGCGGACAATTCATCCGGCATCGGCCGGTCCGCTCGCCGCCGTGTCGCCCCACGCCGGGGTGATGGCGGATTCGGCGGACCATGATTACGAAGAGTTACGGCCGGGGCCAAGAGCTTCAAGCGCACGACTTGAATTGTCATCCGAGGACTTCTCGGTATATCTTTGACAACCGAATGCAGTTTGCTCAAGCGAAAGGTCTGTCCCCATGGCACAGAAGGTTCAGGTGCTTCTCGTCGACGACCTCGACGGTGGCGAGGCGGACGAGACCGTAGCGTTCTCGATCGACGGCGCCTCCTACGAGATCGACCTCAGTGGCGCCAACGCAAAGAAGCTGCGGGATTCCCTGCAGCCCTTCGTGGAGAAGTCGCGTAAGGCGGGCACCGTCGCCCGCAGGCGCCGCCAGCGCGGTGCGTCCAGCCGCGAGCGCAGTGCCGAGATCCGCGCCTGGGCCAAGAACAATGGCATCAAGGTCAATGAGCGCGGCAGGATCCCGGCCACGGTGATCGAGCAGTACGAGGCGGCCAACTGATCCGCCCGCCCGGCCGGCGGCCCGTCTCCGTTCGCGGGACGGGCCGTTCGCTTGTGGCGTAGCGCCGCGCCGGTTCGCGGGGCGCCGCGCGAGGTACACCGGGGCCGCGGGCGATGACGCCGAATGCGCCCATCGGCGCACCGGACTTGATCGACCTGCGAAAACCCCTCGTTCGCTTGGGGCGTAGCGGGAACATGACGTACCGATGCGGTAGTTGGATGAGACTGAACAGCGCTTAGCTGGGGAACGTCTCCTGGTGGGAGTGCACCGGGCGGCCTCCTCGGGGCGGGCTAGCATGCGGAAGGACAGTTCCGGACGTTCCGGACTCTGACCAACCGCTCTGTGAGGAGCGACGAGATGTTCGAGAGGTTCACCGACCGCGCGCGGCGGGTTGTCGTTCTGGCTCAGGAAGAGGCCAGGATGCTCAACCACAACTACATCGGCACCGAGCAC